>NZ_JBFAGB010000010.1:0-173926 GCF_040639875.1 Actinomadura sp. NPDC023710 | reverse complement strand
GGGGCCGGTTCGCCATCCACGGCCGCCGCGGCCGTGGCCCCGCCACGTACCGTCCCGAGGAGCCAGGATGAGAGCCGTCGTGATCAGGAAGTTCGGCGCCCCGGAAGGGCTGGCGGTCGTCGACCTGCCCGCCCCGCATTCGACCCGGCCTGGTGGTGACCGATGGCGGTCAAAGGACCGTTCCGATCAGTGATCGCCCCGTCGCCGCCCGCCGATAAGCTGCCGGGACCACGACGAGGGGAGCGGGATCGGTGCGGCCGACGCTGGCCGCCGACGAGGTTCGGCGGAATCTGACGCAGTACCTCACGACGACGTTCGCGCTGGCCGACGAGCAGGTGCGCGAGGGGCTGGAGCGGTTCCTCAACCATCCCGAGCAGGGCATCTTCCGCGGCCCCTACCTGCGCATCCGCACCCCGTTCCGTGTCGAGCCCGACGGGTGGCGGGAGCTGCTCCAGTGGGCGCCACCCGGGTTCGTCCCCTACCGCCATCAGGCCGCCGCGTTCCGGCGCCTCACCACCCACGGCCAAGAGGCGCGGCCGACGCTCATCACGACGGGGACCGGCTCCGGCAAGACCGAGTCCTTCCTGATCCCCGTGCTCGACCACTGCCGCAGGCGGCGGGCGAGGGGCGAGGCCGGGGTGAAGGCAGTCCTGCTCTACCCGATGAACGCCCTCGCCACCGACCAGGCCCAGCGCCTCAACGACTACCTGCGGCAGCCCGGCCTGGGCGACGTCACGGCGGCCCTCTACATCGGTGACACGCCCGAGACCGGCTACGCCCGCGTGATGACGCAGCGAGCGGAGATCCGGCGGTCGCGCCCCGACATCCTCATCACCAACTACAAGATGCTCGACCTCCTGCTCCAGCGCGCCGAAGACCTCCCCCTCTGGGAGGACGCCGACCTCGCCTATGTGGTCGTGGACGAGTTCCACACCTACGACGGCGCGCAGGGCACCGACGTGGCGATGCTGCTCCGTCGGCTGGCGGCGGCGCTCGGGCACAGCGAGCCGGGCAGGCCGCTCGGGGGCATCTGCCCGGTCGCGACGAGCGCGACGCTGGGGGAGGGCGGCGACGGGGCCGCGATCCGGCGCGTCGCCGAGACGGTGTTCGGGACGCCCTTCGGCCCCGACTCGGTGATCGGGGAAGACCGGCAGAGCACCGACGAGTTCATCGAGCAGGACGGGATCGACTACACGCTCCCCCTCCCCGACCCGCAGGAACTCGCGCTCCTCGCCGACCCGCACGAGGACGGCGGCGCGATGGCGCAGATCATGCAGGCCGTGACCGGGCGGGACGCGCTCACCCCGCAGGAGCTCGGCGCGGTGCTGCGGCGGCACATCCTCACCAGCGCCGTCCTCGAAGTGCTGGACGGAAAGCCGCACACCCTCGGGGAGATCCTCGAACTCCTCCCGCGCAAGGGCGCCTACAGCTGGGGCAACGCGATCCGCCTCTCGCCCAAGCACGCCGCGACCGCCCTCGCGCGGTTTGTCGCCCTGCTGTCCGAGGCCCGCGACCCGGACGACGCGGACCGCCCCTTCCTCCACGTCGAAACGCACCTGTGGGTCCGGTCGGTGACGCGGCTGCTGCGCGCGGTCGCCCCCCGGCCCGGGTTCGCCTGGTACGGGGAGGCCCCGCCCCCCATGGACGCGGAGACCACCCTCACTGGCGGTGGCCGCGAGGCCCTGCCCGCCGTGTACTGCCGCCACTGCGGGCGGTCAGGATGGGCGGCGATCTCACCGGAGCGCGACCCACACGACCTGGTCAGCGACGCCGTCCGGATCTACCGGTCTGGCATCTCGGAGAAACGCCTCGTCCGACCGCTCATGACCGCGACGCGGCGCGAGGTCGAGGCGCGGGCGGCGGGGGGGCAGGGCGGCCCGAACGTCCTGGTCCTGGCGGCGAACGGCCGGCACGTCCGGCCGCTCGACCCCGGCAAGGACCTGGAGAACTCCACCAGGAGCGACTTCCGGGACGTGTTCGTCCTCGCCGACGTCAGCCACTCCAAGGAGAGCAACCGCGACGCCGAGAACGACCGGTGTCCCGCCTGCGGCATGGAGCAGGGGACGCGGTTCCTCGGCTCCGGGCTGGCGGCGCTGGCGTCCGTCGCGGTGACGGAGCTGTTCACCGGCGGCCAGCTCGAACAGCGGGAACGCAAGACACTCCTGTTCAACGACTCCGTGCAGGACGCCGCGCACCGGGCCGGGTTCGTCGCCAACCGGTCGTACGGCTTCTCGCTGCGGCTCCTGCTGGCGTCCCAGCTCGACGGTGCTGACGGGCCCAAGCCACTGCACGAGTTGATCTCCGAGACGGTCAAGGAGGCCAGCGACCCGCGCCACCTCCCCTCGGTGGTGCCGCCCGACCTGCACGACCGCGACGACGTGGACGCCCTGCTCGCGGGTGAGACCGAAGGGTCCGCGCGCACCTGGACGCTGATCGGAGAGCGGCTCGCGTTCGCGTCCGTCATGGAGTTCGGCCTGCGCTCCCGGCAGGGCCGCACCCTGGAACTCACCCGGACCGCCGCCGCCGAGGTCGCCGTCCGCGACATCGACCGGATCGCCGGACTGGCCCGCGACCTCCAACTCGCCGGACCCGCCGCGCTGACCGGCCTGCCCGGCCACGACACCTACGTCGCGTACGTGCGGGGGCTGCTGGAACGCATGCGCATGCGCGGCGCCGTCAAGCACCACTGGCTGGACGCGTGGATCGACGGCGCCGGCACCAAGCGGTACATGACCATCTGGGGCAAGCGCCCGGATGGGATGCCGGCGTTCCCACGCGGGCTGTCCGCGCCGCGGTTCGTGCTGGGCGCGCCGAAGAACCGCAGCGAGTTCGACGGGATCACCGGGCGGCAGTCCTGGTTCCAGGACTGGACCGCCCGCTGCCTCGGCATCGAGCCCGGCGCGTCCGGCCACTACCTGTCCCGGCTGCTGGACGTCCTCACCGGTGAGGACGTGATCGCGCGGCGCACCGCCGGTGACGGCGCCACCCCGGTGTACGGGCTGCTGCCCGGCCACGTCCAGGTATGGAGGCTCGAAGACGACCAGGTCGAGGACGCCGGAGTGTACTGCCCTGTCTGCAACGGGCAGCAGACCGTCCACCCCGACAGTCTGCGCGAATGGGTCGAGGCCCCCTGCCCGCGCTACCGGTGCACCGGGCGGCTCGACACCGACACCCGCCGCGGCGACCGCTACGAGCACGACTACTACCGCGGCCTCTACCGCAGCGCCCGCCCCTTCAGCGTCATCACCGCCGAGCACACCGGCGCCCTCACCCGCGAGCAGCGCGAGACCGTCGAGCGGCAGTTCCGCGACGGCACCCGCTACAGCGACCCCAACGTCCTGGCGTGCACGCCGACGCTGGAACTCGGCATCGACATCGGCGACCTGTCCGCCGTCGTCCTGGCGTCGCTGCCGCGTTCCCCCGCCAACTACGTCCAGCGGGCGGGACGGGCCGGACGCAGGACCGGCAACGCCTTCCTGCTCACGCTCATCGGGCGCAACCCGCGCGACAGGTACTACCTGACCGATCCCACCGGCATGATCGCGGGCGACATCGTCCCGCCCGGCTGCCACCTGTCCGCCGTCGAGATCCTCCAACGCCAGTACGTCGCGCACCTCGCCGACCTCGCCGCCCGCGGCCGCTTCGAGGGACTGCCGCCGATGCCGCGGGTCGCGTCCGCGCTGTTCGGCGACTCCGGTTGGCTGAGCGCCTTCCAGGACGCCGTCCTCACCCGGGGTGGCAACCTGGCCGGCGGCTTCCTCGCCCTGTTCGCCCAGGGTGACCCCGAGACCGGCGTCACCGAAGACGCCGCCCAGCGGCTGCGCGACTTCGCCGCCACCGGGCTCAAAGAGAGCATCGACGCCGCCGCCCGTACCTGGGACGAGCGGCTCGCCGACCTGCGAGCCCGGCTGGAGGTCATCGACGCCGCGATCGCCGAGATGATCGACTCCGACCGGGAGCAGCGCGACCGCCGCAACGAGCTGCGCGCCGAGCGCCGCGCCGTCCAGGCCCGCATCGGAGAGATCGGCCGCGCCGCCGCGCACGGCGCCCTCGTCGAACTCGGGCTGCTGCCGAACTACTCCCTCATCGACTCCGCCACCGCCCTCGAAGCCACCATCACCTGGGAGGAGCGCGTCGGCGACGACACGGGCGAGGTCCCCGCCCCGGCCGATCGGCAGCGCACCGACCGGGCGCGCGGCGACCGGCGCTTCCACGGTGAACTGCGCGAGTACGAGCGGTCCGCGTCCCTGGCCCTCACCGAACTGGCCCCCGGCAACCACTTCTACATCCGCGGCTACCGCCACGAGGTCACCGGCCTCGACATCGGCACCCAGCAGCGCCCCGCCTACGGGCAGTGGCGCGTCTGCCAGGAATGCGGCTACGTCCGCACCACCGCGGCCCGCGAGGACCACAGCCCCTGCCCGCGCTGCGGCAACGAGCGCATCGGCGACAGCAGCGGCCTGCACACCGTCCTCGTCCCCACCCGCGTCACCGCCCACGACCTGCGCGAGGACGCCCGCATCCGCGACGACCACGACGAGCGGCAGCGCCGCTTCTACGAGACCGCCGTCGCCGTCGACATCCCCCGCGAGGAGATCGCCCCCGGCGCCTGGCGGCACGCCCGGCAGGTGTTCGGCGTCGACTTCACCCGCCGCGCCGTGATCCGCCGCTTCAACCTCGGGTCGCTGCGCATGGAACGCCCCGCGGGCGACCCGTTCGCCGGGGACCTTCGCCGCATCAACCCCTTCCACGTCTGCCGGACCTGCGGCGGCGCCACCGCCGACGGCCCGCCCGACGGCGACGGGCGGCTCGGTGGCACCTCGTCCGGCTACGACGCCTCCCGCGGCCACCACCGGCCCTGGTGCCCGCAGCGGCGCGGCGGCGACGTCGAGCACGAGCCGCTGATCCTCGCGCACGAACTGCGCACCGAGGCGCTGCGGATCCTCGTCCCCATCGCCACCACGATGATCCCCGAGCGGACCGTCACCTTCGAGGCCGCGCTGATGGCCGGGATCGCCCGCCGCTACGGCGGCGACCCCGCCCACCTGCGGATCGTCACCGCGACCATGCCCGACCACCTGCACCACAGCGGGCACCGCCGACGCTTCCTCGTCCTGCACGACACCCTGCCCGGCGGCACCGGCTACCTGCACCGCATGTCCACTGAGGCGGGGTTCCGCGATGTGCTGGAGCAGGCCTACGAGGTCGTCTTCCACTGCCCGTGCGCCAACGAGGAGGGCAAGGCCGCCTGCCACCGGTGCCTTCTGTCCCACGTCCGCGGCGAGGAGTTCGACAAGGCCGACCGCGGCCTGGCCGTCACGATGCTGGGCGACCTGCTGGAAGAGTGGGAGACCGCGTCCGTCGCCAGCACCGACGAGATCTCCCTCGTCAACCAGGTCGAAAGCGAGCTGGAGGCCCGGTTCCTGGACGCGCTCCTGCGATGGGCGGGCCGCCCCGGCGCCGGCCGCGCCATCAGCCCCGGCCCCCGCCTGAACGACCGCCGCACCGCCCACCTGCGCATCGCCGCCGGAGACGAGGTCGTGCACTGGCAGGTCATCCTGCAGAACACCATCAAGGGCACCCGACCCGACGTCTACTTCAAACGCCTCGACGGCGCGCCCCTCGAAGTCGCCGTCTATCTCGACGGCTACAACTACCACGCCGCTCCGCACGCCAACCGCCTCGCCGGCGACGCCGCCAAACGCGAGCGGTTGCGCGCCCACGGCCGCACCGTCTTTCAGATCACCTGGGACGACGTCGCGCACTGGGAGGACTGCCGGTTCCCCGAAGCGCCCGCCTGGATCCCCTACCAGGGCAACGCGCAGGCGAGAGCCCGTGAAGGCTACCTGCGCGGCGGCGGCGACCCCGCCGAGCTGGCCGACCTGATCTGGGCCAACCCGATCCAGACGCTGCTGGCGTTCCTGTCCGACCCCGACGGCGAACGCTGGAGGCGCCGGGCCGAGGCGGCGGTGACCGGCCTCGTGATGCCCGGCGCCGAACACCGCCAGGCGGCCGCCGAAGGGATCGGCGACGTCCTGGCCGCCGCGGTGCGCGGCGACGACCTGCCCACCCCGCCGCGCGGCGACCTGAACCTCGTCCGGACTCGGGACGCGAGCGGCTGCCCGCTGACCGTCGTCGCGAATGGCCGTACCCGTGCCTGGACGGCGCTCACTGTCATCGACGACCGGACCTCCGTCATCGAAGCCGACGAGGACGCCCACCGCCGCCGTTGGCGCGCCTGGCTGTACTGGTCCAACCTCCTCCAGTTCCTCTCCTACGGCGCGGGCGACGGGGTGCAGCTCGCCTACACCGCCCTCGACGGCTTCGACCCGTCCGCGCTCGCCGTCACAGGAGGCGACGGGCTCCACTCCACTCTCAGCCTGTTCCCGCTCGGCCCCGACGACCTGCCGCCCGGCAGCGCCCACGACGCGAGGCCCGAACCGGACGCCGTCCCGCCGGACATGCGGCACTCCGCCGGCGCGTCCACACCGCCGCCCGTCGAGCGCACCGCGGCCACGACGGTCCCGGCGCAGAGCCCGGACGCGACGCCGGCGCCTGACCCCGCCTGGGCCGAGGTGCTCGACCTCCTCGACCCCGATGAGCGGGGTCTGGGGGAGCTGGCCCGCGGCCTGATGGCGCGCGGGGTCCCCGTCCCCGAGGTCGGCTACGAACTGGGCCAGCAGGCATGGCAGGCGGAACTGGCTTGGCCGGACGCCAAGGTCGCCGTCGTCCTGGCGGGCAACGACGACGAGGCCACCGGCCGCTACCGCGCCTACGCGCGGGGGGGCTGGGAGACGCGGGCCGCGACCTGGTGGGACGTGGACGAACTGGCGGAACGGATCAAGGCGGGGAACCCATGACGACTCAGGGCGAGGCAACGCTGCGGCTGCTCGACAAGGCCGACAAGGAGATCCAGAAACTGCCCCGCGTCGTCAAGGGCGCCATCTACGAGTTCCAGCACGACTTCCGCAAGAACCCCGACGCGCGCGGGCTGCGCCTCAAGCAGCTCCAGGGCCACACCCGCCTGTACTCCGCTCGTGTCAGCGCCGAGTACCGGGCCCTGCTCCTGCACACCGGCGACCGCGACTACATCCTCGTCGCCGTCCGGCACCGCAAGGACGTTTACGACAACCTCGACCGCTACCAGTACAAGATCAACGATGTCACGGGCGCGATCGAGTTCGTCGACCTCGTCAGCGTCGAGCAGAGCGTCTCCACACCCCGCGCGGCAGGCCCCGCGCCGTCCGGCCCGGTCGTCGAGAAGCCGGAGCGACCCGGGCCGGCACCCGCGCTGGCCCGCCCCCTGTTCGCCGACCTCACCGACGAGCAACTCCTCCAACTCGGCGTCGCCGCCGTCCTGCTGCCCCTGATCAGGACCATCACCACCGAGGCACAGCTGCTCGGCCTCACCGAGCTGGCCCCCGCCCTCACCGAGGAAGTCCTGCTGGAGCTGTACTTCGGCAAGACCTTCGACGAGGTCCTCGACCTGGTCACCGCGCCCGTCCAGGCGGCCGAGACCGTCGACACCGAGGACTACGCGACCGCGCTCACCCGGCCCGCCACCCGCGTCACCACCTCCGACACCGACCTGCAGGCCGTCCTGGAGGACGACTTCGGCCGCTGGAAGGTCTTCCTGCACCCCGGCCAGCGCAAGATCGTCGAACGCGCGAACAAGGGCTCGGCCCGCGTCAGCGGCGGCCCGGGAACCGGCAAGACCATCGTCGCGCTTCACCGCGTGAAGCACCTGGTCGACCGGCTCCCGCCCGGCGACGACAAGCCCGTCCTTCTCACCACCTTCACCAAGAACCTCGCGGCCGACCTGCGCAAACGCCTCCTCGAACTCGGCGGCCCCGAGACCGTCTCCCGCGTCGAGATCGTCAACATCGACAAGCTCGCCGCCGACGTCGTCGCCCGCGCCGAACCCGGCGGCAAGCGCCGCTGGATCGACGATGCCAAGGCCATCCAGGAGTGGCGCGCCATGCTCGCCGACCTCGGTGATACCGACGGGGACCCCGAATTCCTGCACGCCGAATGGACCCACGTCATCCTCGGCATGGCGGGCCACTCCCGTGCCGACTACTTCCGCACCCGCCGTCCCGGCCGCGGCCGCAGCATCAGCCGCGCCCAGCGCGCCGAGATCTGGCGCCTCGTCGAGAAGTTCCGGCTCCGCCTCGACGAGAAGAACCTCTGGACCTACCGTCAGGTCGCCGAGCAGGCCGCGCGCCTCGAACAGGAACGCGCCGAACGGATCAGGAGGCACCAGGAGAACGGCCTCAACATCCACCGCGAGGACGCCTCCGTCGCCCGCGTGCGCCCTCGCTTCCAGCACATCGTCGTGGACGAGGCGCAGGACCTCGCCGCCGCGCACTGGAGGATGCTGCGAGCCATGGTCCCCGAGGGCCCCGACGACATCTTCCTCGTCGGCGATGTCCACCAGCGCCTCTACGACAACCACGTGTCGTTGAGCGTCCTCGGCATCAACATCCGCGGCCGCCGCTCGACCCGCCTCACCCTCAGCTACCGCACCACCCACGAGATCCTCGGCTCCGCTGTCCGCCTTCTCGGCGAGGAGCCCTGGGACGACCTCGACGGAGAGACCGAGGAGATCACCGGCTACCGCTCCGTCCTGCGCGGCGCCGCGCCCGTCCTGCACGGCTCCGCCTCCTGGCAGGACGAACTCGACCACATCGCCTCCCAGATCAGCGAGCTGATCGACGGACCGGCGCCGTCCATCGCGGTCTGCGTTCCCGAACGTGCCATGGTCGCCGAAGTGGAGGCCCGCCTCGCCCGCGCGGGCATCCCCGCCACCTCCATCGGCCCCGACGGCCCGCGCCTCGACGACGTGGTACACGTCGGCACGATGCACCGCTTCAAGGGCCTGGAGTACCAGCACATGATCATCGCAGGCGTCTCCGGTGACCTCGTCCCGCAGCCCTACCTGCGTAGGTGGGAGCACTCCGACCCGGCCCGCTACCGCCGCGAACTCCAGCGCGCCCGCGCCCTGCTCTTCGTCGCCGCCACTCGCGCCCGCGACACCCTCCACATCACCTGGCACGGTACGCCCAGCCCGTTCCTGAGCGACCCTCGGACGTGACCCCCCCATTCCGGCCGCGCCTCGCCGTTGCCGTCCTTGCCGCGGCCCCTCGAAACCAGCACCGTCGTACGCCCCGCCGGGTGGTCTCTCGAAAGGTAAGGAATGACTGGACCAAGGCTTTTGAGCGATGCGTCGGTCGGCGCGATCGCCGACCTCGCCCGCTCGGCTTCCGATGTGGCGCGGGTCCTCGCCGATACCGGAATCACGTTGGAGGAGCTGCCTCCGGTCCGTGACCAGGGGCGAGTGATCGTCCCGAACGTCCGGCAGCGCCTGGTCAGGACTCTGAAAACGCTCGACCTGACGGACCGTTTGACCGCGAACTCGGTCCTGGCGGCCGCAGCCAGGCTCGCTCAGATCTACGAGAACGCACCGAACGCCAAACAGGCGCGCCTCATCCGGCTGCGCGACTGCCTCGCCGCCGACGGGTATCACCTCAACAAGGCAGGCGACCCTATGGCAGCCATCCGCGCGCTCTCAGACGCCGCTGGACGGGAACTCGCGGACGCGTCGGCGATACGCGCGGAACTCGCCCGGCTGGAGAAGAACCTCGACGCCGACCCCAGCCAGGACATCGGAGCGGCCAAGCGGCTGATCGAGTCCACCGCCAAGATCATTCTGGTGCGCGCGGGGGTCTCGGTCGGTCGAAGCCCGAGGGTGCCCGACCTGGTCGAGAAGGCGATGCAGAGCGTGGGCGCTTGGTCGACGACCAAACCCCGACACGTCCTGGAGATGATGGACAGTCTGAAAGCCCTCGCGTGCAGCGTAAACAGGTTGCGGAACGAGGCGGGCGACGGGCACGGCGGCGTCACAGCCGTCACGGGCGTGGACGACCGTGACAGCCGCCTGGCCGTCCGCGCCGCCATCGCCTGGTGCGCCTACCTGCTGGACGCCCTCGCCGACATGCCGGCTCAGTCCGCGGACTGACCCTGCCCCGTATGCCGCATGTACTCCGCTCGCACGCTCGTCAGAGACCGCAGCACACCATCGACCGGAGTGTGCCAGAAGTCCCACCCATTGCCTCTCCCGCCCACTGCGGATGACGCGGCGGTGGGCGTGTCATATGTCTCGCCTTCGATCTCGATATGTCCCTCCGACGTGACCACCGCGGTCGCCGCTTCGTCCTCTGGACGACGGTCGACGAGTGTCGCGCCGACCTCCAGGAATCCGCGCTCGACGAGGTCGGAGACAGAGACACCGTGGTAGACGCGGCGACCGGGGATCACACCCTGCCCGTCGGGAGCCGGATAGTCGGGCGAGTAGTCGGGATCGCTGAGAAGTCCGAACGCGTCCCGGATGACGGCGGCCATCCCCTCCTGCCGTGCCCGCAGGTAGTCGTGGTATCCCATCTCTTCCCAGCCCTCTGGCAGGGCGTGCAGATACCGGTGTCTGCGAAGGTCGTCCTCGGTAACGCCGGACGCCCGGACCTCCAGCGGCCAGTAGACGGCCGGGTCGTCCGCTGAGGAGGCCCCTGTCCATTCCACGAGCGTCATGTTGGCAATCCGGTTACTCAACTGCGTCGTGACCTGAAATTTGTCCCGAAGATGCGTCCTTGGGAACAGATGGCTTCGCCGCATGCCGTCTCTGCTGGTCGTGGCGGGGTCGAGGACGGTGCGCACGCTCGTACGCGAAAGGAGTAGCGGAGCGTCGTGAATATTGAGGGCCGCCAGATAGGCGGAAAGGCTTGGTGACCTTGAGGCAGAGGTGGCCAGCTCGTTGGGCAGCCTGATGCCCCAGAAGTCATTGGTCAGGGTGGAGTCGATGACCCGGTCGAGGACGGCGCAGAAACCGTCCGCATCATCGTCACCGAGATCGACGAACATCGCGAAGTCGCGTTCGGCCTGAGTCTCGAAGGTTCCCGAATAGCGTCCCGTCATGTGCGCCATGAAGAACCAGCGGGCGATCACCGCGTGCAGCCGCCGGTCAGGCACCGCGAAACGGGTGCGTCCGAACAGCCATATCGCATAGGTGAACAGCACCGCGTTGTCGCTCGTGACCATCTTCGCGCCGCGGAAGCCCGCCCGCTCCAGACACTGCAAGAACTTGTGCCAGTTGCCGAGATCGAGCACGTGTGACTGCGCCTCAGCGAGAAGCGCGAACTGCTCGTCCCGGGGCAAGCCTTGCCCGCCCTTGCCACGAAGCAGCTGGTAGACCTGCTTCAGGACGGCCCGTCTGAACGCCAGCGCCACGCTGACACGGAGCAGTTGGTCGGGCTGTGGCCGGAGATACCAGTTGAACGCCGTTCCCCCGTCGACAGTGGGCTGCCTGGCCCCGCGGCAGAAGTCTTCGAGATCCCGCCGGCCCTTTTCCCAGAAGACGCTCATCAGGGTGAGGATGAAGTCTGCCTGGTTGAGTGTCACGCCCTCACTGTTGATCCGGACGAAGATCTCGGCAACCTGCTCCTCGTCGATGGACCGCGAGAGCTCCATCACCTTGAAGGAGTAGTTGCTCAGATCCCGGCACCGGTCCAGCGCCTCGGTCAGCCGGTCTTGCTCCTCCTGGGAAACCTCCCGGCGGCTTGCCAGCCTCTCGGTGAACGCCCGGACGACACCGTGAAAGCCCCCACCTGCCCACAGCACGCTGATGTCGGGGATGAACTCAGGATCCTTCTCGATGGCCGCGTCCGTGACCTCGAACCTGCCGTCCGCGGGCCGAAACGCGATGCGGATCCGGGTCTTGTCGTAGTTCTCGCGGACGACGTCGAGGCCCTTCATGACCGCGTACAGGGAGGTGAGCCGCTGCTGCCCGTCCACGATGAGGTTCCGTGGTACCGCGTCCCCGCTTCCGATCCGCCGCGCACCGGGCTCCGCGTCGGTCTCCCAGAACAACAGGAACCCCACCGGAAAGCCTTTGTACATCGAATCGAAGAGCGATCGCACCTTCGTCGTCTTCCACACGAACGGCCGCTGGATGTCGGGAAGGGCGACGTCTCCGCGATCGACGGCCTCGACGAGATGCGCGACCGAGTAGTCAGTGGTCCGGAACAGCATCGAAGTCACGATCACCTACACGCGCTCGGGTCTCTGAACGCTGCGATCCTATTCCGCCCCCCAGCGAGGGATGCTCTTGCCGGGAACTGTGTCCACAAGATGCCAGAACTTCCGCTGTGACGGACGAATAGAAGTCCGCCATCACCTGCTCCGAAAGACTGCGGGAGCGGACGTCGGGTGGCTTCGTTCGTTGTGCACCGTCCGGGTTTGGTTCGTTACGCTGTCCAGGTGTCTGCCTCGGATCGGACTCGGCGTCGGCTGTTCGAGCGCGGCGGTGGGCGATGTGCGATGTGTCAGCGGTCGCTAGTGATCGACCCTGGGCCGGAAGGTGGCGAATACCACATCGCCGAGGCCGCGCACATCGTCGCGGAGAAACCCGATGGCCCGAGGGGCGCGGCAGATAGGCCGGCTGACATCGACGGACTCGCCAACCTGGTGCTGCTGTGCCCGTCCGATCACCGCATTATCGACAAGGGTGCCGGGGCGAGGCTGTGGCCGCCTGCCAAGCTGCTCAAGCTCAAGCGCGACCACGAGTCGTGGACGGCGGTCCTCGCCGGACGCCCGGAGCCTCGGCGGCCCACTCAGCAGCAGGTACCGGCACCTCTCCGGCCCGGCGACGTCGTCGTGGTGGATGGAGAGCCGTACCGGCTGTGCGCTGACGCCGTCTCACCGAAGAATGCCGACGACCATGTCGAGGGTGCTTTTGAGGTCCTGGCGTGCGGTGATGGCACCTGGATCCAGGCCCACGCGTACTGTGAGGGCGCCACCGGCGGCCATGTGTGGCTGCGCCGGTCGGAAGCGGCCCCCGGCCTCCGCGCCGCGCTCGCCGACGAGGCCGCGCTGCTGGTGGACCTCCCTCGGCTGCCCGGCCTGCCCTCCCTTCTGGGCGTGGACATGACACCGGCGACGATCACCCTGGTCACGGCGGCGTCGCCGACGTCCGTCGGCGACCGGTTCCGCGGCGCCCGGCAGACCCCTGGGCATGACGAACTGCTCCTGCTCTCTCGCGCTCTTCCGAGCCTGGCCGCCGCGCTCGCGGAACTCCACGGCCGCGGCCTCGCCCACCGGGCGCTGAGCCCTGGGGCGATCCTGGCACCTGACGCGCGCACGCTCGCCCTTCGCGACCTGGGCTTGGCGACCGTCCCCCCGCGGGCGAGGGAGCGGGACGATCCGTATCACGCGCCCGAGCAGGCGATGGGCGGCGCGCCGCCCGGGCCGCCCGCAGACGTCCACCGGCTTGCGCGGGTCCTTTACGAACTGGTCACTCGGCGCCCGGCGGGCCGCAGGGGACGGCACGTGGCGCCGTCCGTTCTCAACCCCGCCGTCCCTGCGGCCTGCGACGCCGTGTTCGCCGCGGCCCTGGCAGCCGACCCGGCCGGGCGGCCAGGCGCGCACGCTTTCGCCGACGGTTTCGGGGCGGCCTGCGGTGCCCCGTCTGGCAACTGAACTGAGGAACCTCGACCCCGGGAACGGAGAACGCGTTGCAAGACCCCCACGTCGATCTGCCAGGCATCGTCCACCTGGTCTCGTCGCTGCGCTTTTTGGAGAAACTGGCCGAGCAACGGGCCCGGTACCCATTCCTCCCGGATGTCGAAGGCATCCGGCGGGACCTGCTGGAAGTCGCCTCCCGAGGTCCGGTCCCCGCGAGGGTGGAGCGCGGGCGGGGCGGTCGCGCCGACTTTCTCAAGGTCTACATCGACGGCCGCTACCTCCTGACCCTCAACGTGACCAAGCATGGCAACGGGTACCAGGTGACCGGCGCGTTCCCGATGGGCTTCGAGGACCACAACAGGATCGTGCGGCGGGCTCTTTGGCTCCGCGCCCGGGGGTGGGTCTACCACCACCGAATCCAGGACCTGCCATTTGAGGACGACGCCGGATGGGATCTCCTGCGGGCACGCTGGCGGCAGCTCACCGAAAACGCCGCGACCCCGGCGGGCGCGAGCACACCGAAGGCACACGAGGAGTTCCTGGACGTCCTCGACAAGGTGATCGAGGAGGGGCGCCGCGTCGAACTGGCCGCCGCCCGCACCGACACCATGATCTCCTACCGCCGGGTGGATGCGTCGGCCGCCCGTCGCCGGTCCGCCCGCGGCGTGCACGACTTCCAGCTCGTCGGGAGTCGGCGGCCCGTCGCCGGCACCCGGTTACACGTCCGAGGTGAGCCGGACCTGCGCGGTCGCGTCGACCTGCTTCGCGGGACGCTGATGACGGTGCGCTTCGAGCGTCCCGTGGACTTCGATGCCATTCCGAAGGTCGGCGCTTTCGTCGAATCGCCGTCCACCATCCCCTTCGATCGGCAGGCGGAGGCCGTGCACATGTTGCGTGACGGCGAGTCCGCCAACCCGCACCTGCTGGACGCAATGGCCGGGCACACGTTCCGCCCTTTCACGCCCGCCACCGCCGAGCCCGCCCGCCCGCTGGACGCCAGCCAGAGGTCGGCGTTTCGCAAGGCCCTCGCGGTCCCGGACGTCGGACTGATCCTCGGACCGCCCGGCACCGGCAAGACCCGCACGATCACAGAGATCGCCCGCGCCTGCGCCGCGGCGCGCGAACGCGTCCTCATCACCTCCTTCACCAACCGCGCGGTCGACAACGTCCTCCAGGAGCTCCCCTCCGACCTGGTGATCCTGCGCGTCGGTCGCGACGACGGCGTCACACCCGGCTGCGAGCACCTGACCCTGGAGGCACAGGCGGAGACGCTCCAAGGCGAGATCCTGCGCCGCACCGATCCGGCCGCTCGCGACTACGAGCCCGCACGCGACGAGGCCGGCGCGTGGCTCCGCCAACTCGACACCTCGCTCGACGCCCTCCGCGCGGCCGAATCGGCCGAACGCCAGGCGACCGGCGAACTGGACGAACACACCGCCCGGCTCACCGCCCCGATCGAGCAGCACGCGCGCCGCCTCACCGAAGCCGCCGAAGCCCACCAGCGCGACCTCGCTGAACGCGACGCCGAGCTCGAGATCCTCGCCCGGCGCCGGGGCCGTGCCGAAGCGCGCTCGCGGTGGCCGCTCATCGGCCTCCTGCTGCGCGGGCCCGCGGGCCGTCTCGCCGACGAATACCGGCAGCATCACGCTCGACGCGAGCAGGTCGACGCCACGCTGACCGCCGCCCTGCGGGACCGGGACGCCGCCCAGGCGAAGATCACACGAATCCGCGAAACCGCACCAGAACTGGCGGAACACCGCCGCGCACTGGACGACGCGCGGAGCGCCGTTCGCGACCGGGTGAAGGCGGCAGCCGAAAACGCAGGAGATCTCCGCGGTCTCCTGCTCGGCGTGCCGGTCCCGCCGCGACCCGGTGCCGACCTCGCCGCGCTCGTCACGTTCCGAGACCGGGCCGCCGCGGCGCTCGATCTGATGCGCCGCCGCCTGGACCTTCTGACCGAATGGCGCGACCATCTGCGCAGCCGCACCGAGCAGCTGTACCCCGAACTGGCCCGTTACGCCGATGTCATCGGCGCGACCTGCATCGGGACCGCGACCACCCGCGCCCTCGACGGCCTCGACTTCGCCCTTGCCGTCGTGGACGAGGCCGGCCAGATCAGCACGCCGAACGTTCTGGTCCCTCTGGTCCGGGCACGCCGCGCTGTCCTCGTCGGCGACCACAACCAGCTTCCGCCTTTCGTCGACCCGCAGGTGCTGGGCTGGGCCCGTGGCGACGCCCGGACGTCCGACCTCGTCACGAAGAGCGCCTTCGAGCTTCTCTTTCCCGCCGTCCCCGACGGGCATCGCGAGCTTCTCCGATACCAACGCCGTATGCCGCCCGTCATCGCCCGGTTCGTCTCGCAGTGGTTCTACGACGGCTTCCTCGAATCGGACGTCGAACACCCGCACCGCGACGCCCTGTTCGCCTCCCCGCTGGTGTTCGCCGACACCGCCGGCCTGCCCTTGCGCGCACGCCGCGAACGCCCCCCGCGCGCGGACGAGGGATGGGCCGACAAGGGCTATGCCAATGATGCCGAGGCCCACCTGATCACCGACCTCATCGCCCATTACCAAGGGACGGTGGCCGACTGGGCGGTGATCCTCCCGTACCAGGCCCAGGTCGGTCTCGTCACCGAGATGCTCGCCCGGCGCCTCGGCGACGACGAGGCAGCCGCGGCCGGGGTGGGCACCGTCGACTCCTTCCAGGGCGGCGAACGCGACCTCATCGTCTTCGGTTTCACCCGCAGCAACGCCTCCGGCTCTGTCGGATTCCTCAACGAACTCCGCCGCGCCAACGTCGCGTTCTCCCGCCCCCGCCGCCTACTGATCCTGGTCGGCGACTCCGTGACCCTGACACAGGCCCGTGACCCCGGCTTCCGGGCCATGGCCGACGCATTGCTCGACCACGTCCGCGCCCACGGCGACTTCCGCGACGGACGTGAGGTCAAGAAGCTGATCGCTCAGGAGGGCGAACGGTGAGAGATCCGCTCTACGACCCCGCGCGCGCCCTCGAAGACGCGGCGGCCCTGCCCGGAGTCCGCCCCGTCCGGCTCCACCGGATCGGCCTGCCGTTGTTCGCCGTCGAGATCGACGCGCTATTCGACGAGCGGCAGCCCTACGACCTCCTCGACCGCTTCGTCGGCCGTGCGATCGCCGAGGCGCAGCTGCGCACCGTCCCTGAGATCGCGGGCTTTCTCGGCCTGGACGAAGCGATGGTGGACCGCGTCCTGCGCTTCCTCGGCGGCGTCGGTCACGTCGCCTCCCGCCCCGACGGCACGGTGGCCCTCACCGGCCTCGGCGTCCGCGCCGTCCGCGACGACACCCGCTACGTCGCGAAACGCGACCGCCAGAAGCTCTACTTCGACGGGGTCATCGGCGAGCCCCTACCCGCCGCCTACTACGGCCGCAGAGTCGTCGTCTGGAGCCCCGAACAGGCCGACGACCAGAAATGGCACCGGCTCATGACCCACGCCTGCGCCTTCCGCAACGATGCCTTGGCCCGCCTCGCCTCACGTCCCGACCGGCGCGACTTCAACATCCCGGACGAACTCCGAGAGGTGGCCTTCCGCTCTACGAGCCATGCCTACCTGCCCTGCTACGTCCTGCGTACCGAAACCCCACGGGGTCCGTCCCTCCTGACGTATACCGCGGTTTCAGAGGGCCACGACGAGCATTTGGAGAAGCTCTGCCGCGAGTGGCCGGCCCTGACCGCCATCCTGAACGCGGGCGACTCCGACGATGTCCGCGCCGCGTTCGGTCCTTGGCTCGTCGAACGCGACATCGACCCGGCCCGTCTCTCCTGGACCGCGGACGGGACCCTGCGTCTCACGCTCCCATCTGCGGACTTCGCCGCAGGAGGCCGCAAGGGCACCTTCTCGATCGTTCGCTTGGGCTCCTACGTGACGGCTCGAAGCCACGTCCTGCAACTGTGGTGCGACGACCGTTCCTTGCGTGGCCAAGCCGTCCTGGAACGCGCCCTGGCCCGGGTAACGGCGTCGCGCAACATCCAACCCGCCGAGGCCGAAGCCTTCCTGAATCGCCTCTGCACCCGACTGGAGACCGAGGCCCTGACCCTCGACGACCTACGCCGCCATGCTTACCAGACCGGTCAATCTCCACTCCCAGTGTGAGGCTGGGAAGCAACGCCCACACGGCGGCCCTCACGGATCGCCGCCCCGGCATTTCCCTCGAACCGTCGCATGTCGGGCACATGGGCCACCGGTTGTCGGCGCGTCGAGGACGCACATATCGAAGCTTTCGGCTTCTGAAGCAATCGGTAGAGCGCCTCCGTCCAGTGCCGTCCGGCTGGTGCTTCTTCGGCACCTCGGATCGTGGGGCGACCGAGGACACTGCGACACCGGGATGGTGCGGGCCCAGCCAGGCCTGGACGGCCTTTCCGGTGAGCGCGCAGGCGAATCGGTGGTCACCTGGGCGCAGACCCTGTCTTAGACGGCGCGCCCTGCGGCGCCAAAGTCCTCTGGGGTCGTGACGTCGCGGACGCGTTCGCCCACCACTGCGCGCAATGGGTGTTCGCGGAACACTCCTGACGCGTCTACGGCGTGGTGGGCGGGTGGGCGAGCTGTAGGCGTGGCGCCGGCGGCAGCGGCGCGGGCGCCCCCGTCTCCGGAACGGCGTGGAAGGCCTCGATCATGTAGGCGGCGAAACGGCGGGACGCCTGGAGCCGGGCGTCGTGCGGTGCGTCCTGGATGCCCCGGTGGGCCATGAGCATGAGGACCAGGTCGTCGACGACGAAGCCGGAGCGCAGCCGGCCGGTCTCCTGGGCGCGGCGGGCCAGTTCGGCGACCGCCCGCAGAGTCCGCTCCCGATCGACGGCGAAGTCCATGGCCTCGGGGAAAGCCGTCATGAAGGCGTCGGCGAATCCCCGGCTGAGGGCGTGGAGTTCGCAGATCCGCTCGACCAGGCTCCGGAATCCGTCCCACGGGTCGGGGTCGGGGAGGGCGTCGCGGATGATGGCTCGGCAAGCTCGCCGCTGCTCGGCGAAGGCCTCCGCGATCAGAACCTGCTTGGTCGGGAAGTGCCGGTACAGCGTGGCCGGGCCGACGTCCGCGTGCCGGGCGACCTCTCGCATGGGCGCTCCCAGGCCTTCCTCGCCGAACACCGCGCGGGCCGCGGCCAGGATGCGGGCCCGGTTGTCGCGGGCGTCGGAGCGCGTGGTGTGAGGCAAACGGCCGGTCATCGCCTCTCACTTTAGCCAAACGGACGGGTGCGTCCGTTACGGTCCGATGACGGTGGCCCCGCCCGGGCCCCGGTACTCGGCCGGTGATGCCTCGGGCTTGGAGGGCCGGTTCGCCATCCACGGCCGCCGCGGCCGTGGCCCCGCCACGTACCGTCCCGAGGAGCCAGGATGAGAGCCGTCGTGATCAGGAAGTTCGGTGCCCCCGAGGGCCTGGCGGTCGTCGACCTGCCCGTGCCCGTCCCCGCCCCGGGCCAGGTGCGGATCGCCACGGAGGCCATCGGGGTGGGCGGTGTGGACGCCGTGATCCGCCGGGGGGCGCTCGCCGCCCACGGCTTCCGGGAGGGCCATCTCCTCGGCAGCGAGGTCGCGGGACGCGTCACCGCCGTGGGAGAGGGCGTGGACGCCTCGTGGACTGGGCGGCGGGTGTGGGCTTTCACCGGCCTGGCAGGCGGGTACGCCGAGCAGGCCGTCGCGGCGGTCGAGGACGTCGTGCCCCTGCCCGACGGCCTGACCGGTACCGACGCGGTGACGCTCGGCGGCTCCGGCGTGGTCGCCCATTTCGCCCTGGGCCGGGCCCGTCTCGCGCCCGGCGAGGCGTTGCTCGTGCGAGGCGCGGCGGGCAGCATCGGGATCACGGCGGTCCAGCTCGCGGCCGGGTTCGGCGCCGGCACGGTGGCGGTCACCACCTCGTCGGCGGAGCGCGGCGCCCGCCTGCGCGACCTGGGCGCGACGCACGTCCTCGACCGTTCCGGCGAGGGCGGCGGCCCCGGCGCGCCATCGGGCTTCGATGTGGTGATCGATGTCGTGGGAGGCCCCCGGCTTCCTCATTTCCTGGACAGGTTGAACCCCAACGGGCGATTCGTGGCCGTCGGAGTTGTCGGCGGGCAGCCACCGGAGGATTTCGGCATGCGGCTGATGGACGCCTTCCGCAGGTCGCTGTCCTTCGCCACCTTCAGCTCCGACACAGTGCCCGGCCCCGACAGGCAGGCCGTGCGGTCGTCCCAGTTCGCCGCGGCCGCGAACGGGGACCTGCGCACGGTCGTCCACGAGGTGCTGCCACTGGATCGAGCAGCACAGGCCCACCAGAAGATGGACGCCGGCGAGGTCTTCGGCAGAATCGTCCTGGCCCCCTGAACCAGAGACGGAACCCGCGCCCCCGGAGCTGCTGGAGTTGCGACGCCAGCGCCAGGACGCCGAAATTCGCTCGCGCGGGACCTTGCCCGGGCGTCAGACTCTGGAGGTGATCGAGGTAGCCCTGAGCCCCCTGGACGAGCCCGCGCTGGCGCGGCTGCTCGACGCGGCCGTGGACGGCGCGGACCCTCTTGAGGTGATGCCTCCGGTCAACGGCGCGCCCGGCTGGACGCCTGAGCGCCGGACGGCGTTCCTGGAGTTCCACCGCGCGAGGTGCCTGAACCCGGCGACGGCGGTGGAGCGCACGTGGGTGGTCGACGTCGACGGGGAAGCGGCCGGGGCGGCGCGCCTGCAGTCTCACGGAGACGCGGTGGAGGCGGGCATCTGGTTGAGCCGCGTTCGTCGTGGCCGCGGGATCGGCACGCGGGTGACGGCATTGTTGCTGGCCGAGGCCCGGTCGACCGGAGCGGCGAGGTTCCTCGCCTCGACGACGGCGGGCAACCGCGGCGCCCGCGCGTTGCTGGTGAGCGCGGGCGCCGCGCTCACCACCGAAGGGGATGAGGTGACCGCGGAGCTTCCGCTCGGCTGAGCTGCCGCGCCTGGAGCCGGACCGGCGGCACGGTCCGCGCGGTGCGCCGGAGACGGCACCCGGCGATCCATGCTCGCGGACGGCTCCGGCGTCCAGGCCCCTGGATGCGCTCGCCGGCCCCGGCGTTCCGCGGTCCGGCTATCGCGGATGGCGGCGTTCGGGGACGGGCTGGGGCCGCCATGCTGTCGCGGCCATGGCCAGCAGGAGCCCGGTGAGGGTCAACCAGTAGCCGGTGTCTTGCGCGTTCGACGGCGGGTTGGTCAACGGGGAGGCCACGGCGGGCAGGACGTAGATGGTCGCGGCCAGTGCCCAGCGCGGGCTGCGCGCGATCGCGGTGGCCAGCACTCCGGCGAGCAGGAGGACGCCCTCCGTGCCCGCCCTGACCAGTTGCCAGGTCTCGCCGTACTCCCGGCTCCCGGGCATGGCGGTGAGCGCCAGCGCGGCCGCGGGGATCACCAGCCACCACAACGGCCGCGCCCGCAGATTCCCCGCCCGGACCGCCGCAAGTGCCATGGCCCCGATCGCCAGAACGCCGTAGGGGGCCAGCGAGGCCCAGTTGTGGTACGCCGGTCCGAAGAACTGCGGCGGCCAGGACGTCGTCTCCGCCCCCACCAGCATGGCCCGGCCTGTCGAGAACGCCACGGCCAGGGCGAGCGGCAGGACCATCAGTGCCCAGCCGCGCAGCAACGCCACGACGAGCACTGCCGAAGCGGCCAGCCACCCGGGGGACGCGTGGTCGCCGATGCCGTACGCCAGATTCGCCAGCGCCAGCATCAACAAGCCGAGGTGCACACCGTCCGCCCACCACGGCCCGGCCTCCCCGGCGGCCGCGCGGGCCCGGGCGGCGAAGCCCGCGGTGAGGAGCCCGGCCGTCTCCCGCGGCGAGGGAGCGCGGCGTGAGGTGTCGTTCAGCAGCGTGTCGAGCATCTCGGCGCCGTACTCGGCGCGGTGAGCGGGCGGGAACGTCCGCAGGAACAGCCGATACCAGCCGCGGGTGAATGCTCCGCTCATGCTCCGGCGTCCCCCGTCATCGGGGAGATGTGGCCCGTGACGACCCGGGCCGCCTGCTCCAGGCGCAGGGCCTCCCGGTGGACGGCCAGGCGCCCGTCCTCGGTCAGCCGGTAGTAGCGGCGCGGACGGCCCTGGACGGTCTCCTCGCCGTCCACGACGATCAGCCCGCCGCTCGCCAGCCGGTCGAGTGCGCCGTAGAGGGTGCCGACGGCCAGCCGGACGCGCCCGTCGGACAGCGCCTGCGCCCTCTTGATGATCCCGTAGCCGTGCACGGGCCCGTCCAGCAGCGCGGCCAGCACGAAGTACGTGGGCTCGCTCATCACCGTGGTTCGTTTGACCATACGGCAGACGATATATCACCCGACGAAGTATCCGCCACCCCCCCGGCTCGGGCGAGGCGACCGATCACGATGGTGCGTGGGAGGCGGCCGGCCGACGTCACTTCTTGTACGGGGCCACCTTCTCTCGCAGTTCCTGCATGGTGCCCTGGAGGAGCTGCCGGAGCCGGTCGCGGTCGGCGCCGTCGGCGTCGGCGTAGTCGTCGATGTCGATGAGCTGCTTCTTGGTGGCGGTGATCGAGTTGAGCTGGTGGTCCAGCTTGATGTCACCGAACCACGGGCTGCGCAGCATGTTCGCCATGTCGGTGCGGAACATCGCCACCAGATCGTCGGGGTCGGCGATGTGGTTCTTGACCTCGGCGACGAACGTCAGCGTCGCCTTGCTGCCGAGCACGGCCTGCTGCAGCACGCCGTCCCCGGTCTTGCGGTCCAGCACGATCGTGAAGCTGTACAGGACCGCGTCGCCCACCGGTTTGAACCGCACGTACTGCAGGTCCCCGCCGGACTTGATCCCGATGACGGGGCACCCCAGGTGGGCCATGGTGAACACCATCTCGCCGATGAGGGCCTCGTCCTTGCTCTCCCGCTCCTCGGCGTTGTTCTTGAACTTGTTGATCATCGAAAGCATGGCGGTCCTCTCAGGCGGCGATGCGGCCGTGCAGGTACTTCGCGCAGGCCTGGGTGACGGCGGCGATGTGCTCCTGGAGGACGGGGTACTTCACCGTGTAGTGGTCGGCGAAGTACTGGTCCAGGTCCAGCAGCAGGGGCACCTGCACGTAGACGTAGCCGGTGGCGAGATCTGCGTCGACGGTGAGCACGCCGGGTTCCCCGACGTCCAGGAAACCGCTCTTCACCTCGGACTTCAGCGCCTGCCACACCGTCCGCGCGTCCCGCACGTACTCGCCGTAGGCGATCGTCACGGCCGCGTGCTGGCCGAGCGTCTTGGCGGCCGTGACGGTGCCGGCCCGGTGCGTGAGCTGGAACATCAGGCGGTGCTTGCGCTCCCGGTGCTGGAACCGCAGGTAGTGGTGGTTGCCGTCGGAGTTCAGGTCGATCAGCGCGTTGCCGTGGGCGACCGCCGCGGTGATCACGGCGCCGACGAGCAGATCGTCGATCTCGCGGGTGTGGAGCTCTTCGGAGAAACGCTGCCAGCTGCGGTTGACCAACTGGCCGAAGACCTGGTCGAGCTGCTCGGTCACGATCACCTTCCGTCGAGGGGGATCAAGGAACGGAGATGAGACTCCCGAACCGCCCATCCGGTTTCACGACCTCCCGGTTCCGCCGGGCACAGGCCTGAGCTCGGGGAAAAGAAGAGCGCGGGCGGATCCAGTGGATCGCCCGCGCTCGACCGTACGCCGGGTCCCCGTGCGGAGGGGACCCGGAAAATCACTTGCCCGGCACCTCAGCGACCGCGAACACGTTCTGTCCGAAGCGCAGGGGCAGCCCGTCGAGCGGCCGGCTCAGCGGAACGACCAGGCGGTCGTACAGCCTCACCAGTCGCGGGTCGGCGTAGCCGACCGTGCGGTCGACCATGAACCGGTTGAACAGCCCTCCCAGGAGGTTGATGGGTCGGCTGAACTTCACCCGCAGCCCGGCGGCGCGGAGCAGCCCGCCGAGGTCGTCCGGCGTGTACCGCACACGGCGGCCGGCCTCGAAGCGGTCGAAGGGGCTGTACAGCTCCGGGTAGCCGGCCTCCCAGACGATGAAACGGCCGCCCGGCACGATGACCTTGGCCAGGGCCTCGATCGTCTTGGCCTCGTCCGAGAGATGCCCGAGAACGTTGACCATGAGCACCGTGTCGACGGGCTCGATCTCGGGAGTGCTCGGGAGGTGCAGGCGCAGGACCTCGGCCTTGGTGAAGCGGCCACGCAGGTGGTCGACCCACCCTTGCTCCTGGTCACTCAGCACCAGGCGTTCGAGGTTGGCGCCCAGCAGCTTCACGAGCCGCTCGGAAACCTCCCCCGTCTGCGCACTGACGTCGAACAGCGAGTGACCGACGACGTATCGGGCCACTCGCGCGGCCTGGTAGTCGTGGTACCGGTCGGCGTCCCCACTGGACGTCCACGACGAGATCGCCGCGGGATCCAGGTGGCCGTCGCCGTCACCGGCGGTGGGCTTGACCGGCTCCCTCGTCTCGATGAACGGGCGGAGAGAGTCCGGCAGAGGCACGCGTGCCATAGTGGTTCTCCCTTTCGTTTGGGTGCGCCCCGCTGGTTCTTTTACCGGCAGGGACACACATGCTTCCCCAATAACAGTCGGCGGTTGCCCCTGAAGCGCAACCCGAGGTCAGAAATCAGAACCCGCCGAGCACACGCCTGCGAGCCATGCAAGTGCGCACATGTGAACTTGCGCCTGGCGGACGCAGAGGTGCGGCAGGCGTTTGCGCTGCGTCTCAGCATTAGGGCTGTTGCCCATTCGCACTGATGGCGGGACGGCCGAAGGGGCCGCCCGGACCCCTTACTCGACCGGTCCTCGGCCCTCGCGACGGCTTCGTCGAGATCGGTCTTCTCCAGGCGATGCGTCCGTCCACCTCGCCTGAAGGGCGGCCGTGCGGTGGTCGACGGGACGAGCCCGACGGTCACGATCACGCAGGTCGTGGGCGCCTCTGTGCTCTTCAGGTGCCGTGGAGAGAGCGTGGCGCTTGGATCGGCCAGTGCGTGCACGGCGGCGATGCGCCTCGTTTACGGGACGGCGCGCCCGACGAAGGATTCGATCAGCTCCAAGGTCGTCGAGAGCGCGGTCAGGCGGTCGTGGAGTTCGTCCTTCCAGCACGCGCGCGGCGCAGGGTTGTCGCCCGCGACGTCGGGCGCCGACGGATTCGCCCGGAACTCGTCCGGGGTCGCATGGCCGATGATGGCCACGCGCGCTTTCGGGACGGTGGCGCGGTCGGCCTGTTGCCCTGCAGCGCAGTGCGCGGGTTCTGCCCGAGCGCGCCGTCGATACGGGAACGCCGCATCACCTTCGCCCACTCTTCCTCGATCATGAGGGCGGGGGAGCCGGGGCACGGGTCGGGATCCTCGCCGGCGTCCTCGACCCAGCCGGCCTCGCCGGCCATGGCCACCAACGTGCCGACGAGTCTCGCGCCCGAGGGGGCCGTAGCGGATGCGGCGTTCGCTGAACGCGGCCAGCACCTCGACGGGATCGCCCTAGATGAAGGGTGCAGCGCAGATGTCCCCCGTCCCGTCGCCGAGGTGGCCGCGACTCGGCGCCGGAAGGCGGCCGCGCCCTCCGGCGTACAGGCCCTCGTCCCCGTCGCCGGGGAATGAGCTGTGCGCCGGTCCTACATTCCTCCGGCCCTCGTCGTCCGCTCATTCCAGAATGAAATCAAGTTCCGCGGCGACGTCCTCGAATTCCCCAGAACCGCTCGCGAAAACCTGTTCTCATACGGTTCGTCGCGCCGGGCGCGAAATCGCCTCTTCATAGATATCGTCGATGAGAACTCGCGCCCGCCGAAACGTCGAGCCCTTCCCGTGCTCCTCGTAGGCGCGCGTCCAGTCCGGCCGAGGATCTTCCGTGATCCGCCGGTCGATCAGTTTCGTGAGCCGCCTCGTGAGGGCGCTCGAGATGTCTCCGACGATGGCCTCCTGTTCGTCGGCGTCCGGCTCGCGGTCCGTCCACCGGACCGGTTTCTGGAGCATCCGGTAGAGCGCGTACTCCAGGCCGTCCGCAGGCTCGTCGCGGGACGCAGATCCTTGTACTCGTCGGTGTGCCCCTCGGAGAGGAGCCTGGTCAGCGCCTTGATGCTGGACCAGTGCTTCTTCGGCACCTCCGACTCCAGGGAGAGCCCGAGGGCGCCGCGCCACCGGATGTGGAAGGCCCGGACCGCCTCGACGACCGCGTCCGTCAGCTGCCCGCTTTTGCAGACGGGGCGCGCCGGCCCCGTCTCTACCTGGACCGCCTCCTCGGTGAGCGCTTCGAGGAGCCCGTTGAGCTGCCGCATCGTGCGCAGGGACGCCTTCGGCCTGGCCGGGTCGATCCTTTCGGGATCGAGAACCCGGTCGATGCCTCCGACGAAGAAGCGGGCCTCGTCCAGGCGGCGGCGCAGGATTCGCTCGGCCAGTCCGAGCTCTTCACGGACCTCGCTCAGCACATTCTCAGCCGATCCGAGGACGTGCCGTTCGCGGTCGGAGAACGACCCGAGGTTGTCGCCCTTGACGAGGTCGAAGTGCGTGAACAGGAAGAACAGCTTCTCGCCGTTTCCCGTGGCGGCCGCCGTCCGCATCACCGCGACCGGCGCCGCCTGCATCGGCTGCTGGGCGTTGTCGACGAGCACGACGGAGTCGACCTCGTCCAGGCGCTTGCGCAGGGGAGTGGAGACCCCGGCGATGGAACCGGGCGTGTGCCCCAGCCCCTCCCCGTCGATCAGGACGAGCCGCGCCGCATGCTCGGCCCAGACCGGACGGAACGGTCCCGCCACCCGGATGGCGTTCACCAAGGGGGTCAGGAGCCTGCCGAAGAACGCGGCCTGGTTGCTGGAGAACCTGGTGATGACGCGGAGGAACTCGGCCCGGTCCGCGCACTCCCAGGACCAGGACACCGGCCACCCGCCCGGATCGCGCCGCAGATCGCCCTCCCCGAGCAGCGCGAACCGGTTCTCGACGGCGTGCAGGAACGCGTCGACGATCCGCTCGCAGATGTCGGAGCGCCGAACGCGCCTCTCGAGCTCGTCCTCGATGTACTCCTCGATGGGGCGGCCGTCCTCCCCTGCCCCGTCCGCGTTCTGGATGCCGACCAACTGGGTCGCCACCACATGCTTGAGGGCGCGCACCGCGTTCTGCACCAGCGCCGTCGTGCCCGGATCGGTCGCGCGGGCCGCCGGCGGGGCCGCCTGGCCGTCGTCCCACTCGTCGTCCAGGTCATCGTCGAGGTCAGGCCCCGCGTCGGGGAGGGCGGCGCGACCGAGCAGGTAGCTGAACCGGTAGCGCTGGCCGACGTGGTCGAGCAGCCTGTTCTGGATCACCTCCTGAGAGCGGCTCTCGAACGCCGCCCGCGCGGCCTCCCAGACGTTGTCGCGCAGATGATCGGCGATCTCGTCGCGCCCGGCGAAGGTGACGGCGGCACGGAACGGACCCTCACCCGTGAGGATGATCTCGGTGTCGGCCACGGTCGTCTTCGCGGTCGAGGTGGAGGGGAACCGCTCGGTCTCCGGGTCCGTGCCAAGCAACTGGCGGACGACCGTCGTCTTCCCCGCCCCCGTCGTGCCCAGCAGGAGCACATGCCGGTATCCGTCGGCGTCGCCCGGGAGTGGGAGCAGCTCGTCTCGAACAGCCGGAAAATCCCTGTGCGCGCCTCGTGTGATCGCCTCGCCCGCGGTGGGCCGCTCGGTGAGCTGCCATTGCCGCTCGACTGCGCCCGCCAGGTCGGCGGGCATCCGCCAAAAGCCGACGATGTGCGGGGCGGGCACGGGTTCGGCGAGTGGGACCGCGTCCGCCAGCTTCCAGTGGATGAGCCGCCTGTCAGCCCAGGGACCGCAGTCGCACGCCCTTTCATCGCACACGTCCGCCAGCCGGGCCACGGCGATGATGGCGTTGCGCTCTCCACAAAGGGCGTCGAGGCTCTCCGGCGAGCGGCCGGTCAGCCGATTGGTCAACCGCTTCAAATCGTCGTCCATGTAAGAGCCCGCGCAGATCGCGACCCAGCCGCGCTGATCTGTGCCGCTCTGGCGGCTGTAGACGGCTTGGTGGCCATGGGCGACCGCCCACGCGGCCGGCTGAGGGACGGTCAGAGCCCAGGAGAGTTCCGCCAATTCACATCCTTCGGTAGGGGTCCCGAACCAGGACCAAAGAATGCCTGTGGCACGTGGGACGCCCCGGACCCGCCACCGGTTGCCCAGGGGGCGGCACGTCCAGGGAAACCTCGGGGTCATTCGTCCGGCCTTGGGCTCAACAGTCGCCGAGAGGGATGCGGTGACCTCGCCGGACCACATCAAGCCGCGCAGTTCGACGACCCCGAGTTTCGTGCCCGGGGGCGTCGTAGAAGAGCTTGCCCTGACCGAACTGCGGGGGTTGATCTGCTGAGAAGTACGCGAAGTCCTTATCCGTCCACGGCGACGCGACCCGGGGTACTTATCGAACCTGCGTCCCCGAGGTTCGATAAACGTCTGGCCATAAGTGAATGCTCGAAGTCCTGTCGCCCATAGGGGTGGTGCACCATCGCCAAACAGAAATGTGCGAGTTTCGACGCAACGAACCCGAGCGGTTCGTGCGGACGAGCGGGGCGATTCTGGCCATCTATGACGTGTCGTCGCGGGCGATGAGACCGACGCGCAAGAAGGATTCGCTCCGGCTCCGGAGGAAGGGGCGACGCCACTCACAAAGATGGACAGTGGGCCCCTGGGAAATGCCATCGGCCTTGAGTTGGACAGGCTCGTCTCAAGGCCGATGATGTCCGTAAGGGGTCAGTGAGCCGCTGAACGAATCTTGCGGAGGAGAGTGCGCCATTCGTCCTCGGTGAACTCCAGGGTTGGCCCGGTGCCCTCAAGCTTGGTGTCCCGGACGCCGATGGTGCCGTCGGCGGCACGACCGGCTTCGATGCATCCGCCGTTCGGTTCGCTGTGGCGTGACTTGCGCCAGCTGTGGAAGCTCTTGGTCATGTCCTCGATCCTGTCTGGTCGGCGAGCCTGTTGGCTACCTGATCGAGGAAGGTCATGCTGTCTTCACGGGACAGGGCGGCCGCCCGTACACGATCGTAGATTCCGGCGTAGCGTTCCACCTCTTCCTTCTGTGTTAGGACGAGGTCAGTGGTGACGGTGTCGATCACCGCTATTGGTGAGTCGCCCGCCTCGGCGAATGTGTAGAGGTAGAAGGCTGACTTGGGAAGGAAACCGCCCGGGAGGACGGCGTCGTACCGGAGTACACGAACACTGACCCGTTCCGTCTCCGAGACCACTCCGATCATGTGCCGTAACTGGGCGATCTTCGCCTGGGCTGGTACGGCCAGCCGGTGAATCACGCACTCGTCCAGGACGGTCTCGTAGGAAGGGCCGTCCGGCCGAAGCAGTTCGCTTTGCCGCCGCATGCGCGCTTCGGTCATGCGCTCCGGAACGTAGTCGAGCTTCCCTTGGCACCTGTCCAGATCGACGAGCGCGGCGATGAACTCAGGAGCCTGCAAGACGGCAGGCATCACAGTCTGGTTGTACTCGCTTACGGTGTCGGAGTTGTATTCGAGGTCGGCGTAGAGCTTCTGACGAGGCCCCATGGAGACTCCGTACCG
The DNA here is from genome assembly GCF_040639875.1 of Actinomadura sp. NPDC023710. Classification (NCBI taxonomy): domain Bacteria; kingdom Bacillati; phylum Actinomycetota; class Actinomycetes; order Streptosporangiales; family Thermomonosporaceae; genus Actinomadura; species Actinomadura sp. NPDC023710. The sequence continues at coordinate 144,937 of NZ_JBFAGB010000010.1, read as the reverse complement.
GTCCCACCAGCCCTTCTGCCCAGCTTCCCGGGCGAGCTGGCAGATCCGGTCATACTGGGTGCCGGTGACGTCCAAAGCTTCGAGCAGGTTCATGATCTCGATGAGGTCGGGGCGAATCTGAGCGTTCTCCAGGCGCGTGATCTTAGTCCGGGAGTGGAAGACGAGGCGGGCGAGGCCATCGGTCGTGAGGCCGCGGCTCTCGCGCAGTTTGCGGATCTCGACCGCCAGCCGGCGGCGGCGGACGTAGGGGCTCGGCATGGCCGTCCTCTCGATATCGCATCGGACGCGGTCCGTACTGATCGCTAACGCTCTGCAATCGAACGCGTCCGGCAATACTAAAGTCACGCCCCAACAAAATCCCGCCACGCCCACGCGGGGCCAAAATCCGCACATGCGGAAATCGGGAGTGCAGCCCTCGCCAGTCCGGTTCGGCCGTTAAGCCCTTATTTGCAAACGCCCACACCTGCGCGTATCGGAGATATGCGAGAAGTTCCGAGGAGTCGAGCCACCTCTTCCTCGTGATGCTTCCGCCCGCGTCGCGGCTAGAAAACCTCTTTAACCGTGCTGGTCAGCACGTTGAATGGAAGAGGCCACCGACGAGCTGGGCGTGGGCCAGGTTGTTGTAGAGCTCGACGGCTGCGGTCGTCTCTTCGATGTGAACCTGGATCCTGTGGTCTTCCAGGATCTTCAATGTCTCGGGCATGGTCTGCAGGCGTAGTTCCATGCCGCGGCTGAGTACGATCACGGTGCAGCCGTGGTCGAGGAGTTCTTGGACGTCGGCGGGTTGGATGCCTGGCTCGTGGCGGGTGCCGTGCTCGGACCAGTCCCAGGCGCGGCCGCCTCCTGGATACAGCTTGAAGTCCTTGCCCGATGCCAGGCCCTCGACTTCCATGCGGCCCCACGAGATGTGCGTGATCAGGGGCGACTTGTCCATCAGTGGACTCCTTGCGGCGCATACCAGTTCGAAATGTTCTGGATCGTAGGCCCGCCCGAGGCGTTTCCCAAACATCAGACCGGTCTGGGCGTGATCATGAGCGTTGCTGAGGCACCTATCGCTACCAACGCCGCGAGGATTGAGTCTCGCTCGCTGGATGAGTACGCCCGTGTCGATGCACTCACCGTGTGGCCCGATTCCGGCCTGGCCTCCATAGCTGCCTGATTCCGAGAGAAAGTGGCCCGTCCCGCCGGTGTACCAAAGGGCAAACCCGGTCCCGAACGACCACCCGGCTCCAAGAACCGACATCCCGCACCCCGCCACGATGTTGGCAAACGATCAAACGCGAGACCACCGTCGCCTACCCGATTCACGCAGGAAGGTGAAAGAACAAGTTCAGGGGTTACGAGGAGGCCGACGTGGAGGCTTCGGCTCGCCGTGCCGCGAGCCACTGCTCTGTGTAGGCGGTGACCTCGTCGATGAACTGCTCCAAGCTGGCCCGATCGAGATCCATCTCGGCGACAAGGTAAAGCATGATGAAGATCTGGGCGTTCAGCACAGTTCGCACATCGTCTGGCCCGGTTTCCTGGAGTGGCGATGCGCCAACGACGCGGCGGATCAACGCCTCGGCCGCGAGAGTATTGATCACCCCCGCATCATCGCCTGCCTTGATCCGCATGTCGGCCACGAGCCGGACGATCTCGCCGACGTTGTACGTGGGCGAAAAGCGTCGACGCAGTGCGACATAGAACGCTCCGTAGAGCAGCGACATATAGCCGGCTGCTGTCTCGTCGTCTACCTGGATTTTGTCTTCCAGAGGCGCCCACGCCTCCGGCCCCTCCAAGAGGAAAGACCGCAACGCGAGAATGTTCTCCTCTCGAATTTTTATGGCGGAGTAGTCCATTATGCCAGTAGTTGGTCGGCAAGGAACCTTGCTTCGACAAGGAACGCGTCGAGCTGTTCGTCTGTAAATTGCTCCCTGCCCACCAGTGAAGCCAGCAAGACTATCTGGTGGCCGAAAATCTTGTTCTTATCGGCGTCGACCAAGTCACCCTTCTTGAGTAGGTAGAGAATCAGGCCCTCGCTGATCTGGGGGTCGATGATGCTTGCCATCTCGTCATCAGTTTGCCGCACGTCAGCTACGAAGTCGATTACCTCTGATGCTTCGGCGGCGTGCCCGTTCTTGAGGAATCTTCGCTCAACAGCCTCAATAAATGCTCCGGCCACTAGGGCAGCGTATTCATTATTGGCTTCTTCGGGGGTGAGTTGAGCTGCCAATTGTTGGTGTTCTTCATCATTCCCTTTGAGTTGTGCACGCAAAGTCGCTACCTGGTGATCAGTTACTGGCATGCTCTCTCCTGCTAATCACGCGTCGTGCAAATGAAACGGTACGACGTCCTGTCTCGGTCAGAACTATCACTCCGCCGATAATTCCAAGTACAGCGCTACCTGCCTGCACCTGCTGATCGGGGGCCTTGAATTGATCGTTTTTGCTGTTGGGTCCGCTATGCTGACCCGTCGGTTGAACTTTCTTCAGTTCTTTTTGAGCTGGTTTGCCATATTCTTCCATAGCGTCTCTGGCGTTATCGGGTTTATTGAAGATTCGTTTATATAGGTCAATTTCCCGAGACCTGCGCTCCGGGCTGGTGCGATTGTAGTCGCGGCCTGCGGGATCGTCCTCAGGGTCGCGGAGTTCACCGCGGCCGGGCTCGCCGCCTCTTGCTCCGACCGGGTCGAGGTCTTCACGGGTCGGGAGTTCTGCCGGTTCTGTGGTCTCTGCTTCGTTTCGTAGGGGGTCGCTGCCGGTCTCGTCGGTTTGCTCTCGTCCGTATCGGGGTTCGACGTGTACCTGGCCCTGGCTGTCGGTGTAAACGTCGGAAAGGATGGGATTGGAGCGAACCTCCGGTTTTGATTCATCGATAGCTTCCGGATTCGACTCGGCGCCGTCGCCTTCGGCATTTCTACCATGGGCGTCGGTCTGTTCACCGAGAGCCTCTGGGGGCGTGGCGTTCTCGCCGGTTCCTTCGGGAGGGGGCGTGGTCTCGTCGCCGGGTTTCGGGGCGTCTGTCTCGTTGCCCGTGGTTCCGTCGTCAGCCTTGGGCTCTGGGGGCTCGGTGCCCTGATCGGTCGTTTCGGGGCCGACAGAGGATGCTTCGCGGCCGGTTTCGGCGGCGGGCTCGGTCGGTTGGCCGACCTCTGGGCCCGGCAGCGTCTCGTTCCTCTCGTCCCGAGTGTGGTCGTCGGCGGGTGGCGAGCCGTCTGCTGGTGGTTCGGCCGGTGGGTCGCCGCTGTCGTCGCCCGAGTCTGAGGAGTCCTGCGGGACGGGGGGCTCGTGCTCCTGATTTTGCGGACGCGGTGTCTCTTGCGCCGGGGGCTCGGCCTCTGCTTCGGGGGTCGCAGGTGCGGGCTGGTCGCGACCGCCGGAACCTTCACCATCGCCGGACCCGTCGCCGCCGCTGGAGGTGTCGCTCTCGCCGGTAGTGCCGGGCGGTGTCTCGGTGCCTGGGGGTTGTGGTTCCGGTCCGCGCTCGTCCGACCCCGTGTTCTCGCTCTGTGGCGGCGCACCGCTGTCGCGGCTTTCGCCGGCGGTTCCTTCGCCGGGTCCGTTGGTGGTCTGGGCGTCCTGGAATATGGCTCGCCGTTCTTCCGCGGTTTCCAGTTGGCTTTCTCGGGCGGCGGCGAGGCTTGCACGGCGGGACTCGGGCGGGAACTGAGGAGCCTCGGCCGGGCGGGTGCTCGGCTGCTCGGAGGACGCGGGGGCGTCGGCGGTGGTGCCGTTGTCCTTGCTGCCGTCCTGTCCTTCCGCCTTGCCCGGCTCGGCCTGATCGGTCTTGGACTCGCGGTCGTTGGTGCCCCGCTGGCCCTCGTCTTGCCTAGGGTCCTCGGTCTTGGCCTGGCCGGGCTTTTCCGCTTCTGTGCCGCCGTTGTCGTGGTCGCGATCTTCGTCCGGCCGGGAGTCGACCTCGGTCTTGCCGGTCTCCGACTCCTTCTCGGTCTTCGGCTCGGCTTCGGACGGCGGGTCACCCGGGGTTCGCGGCTTCTCTCCGGCCGGGCCGGTGGAGGAGGAGTCGGTGGAGGGTTCGTTGGATTGCGCCTCGCGGTCGCCGCGTTGTTCGGTGCCGGCTTCCGGCCGTCCTGGAACCGGCTGGCCTGCTGCCTTGTAGCTGTCTATACGGGGCGTCCCCGATGTGCCGGGAGCGTCGGCCGGGGGCTTGTCGTCGGTGCGTGGCGGGGTGGGCTTGTCGGGGGTCTCGGGACCTTTGCCCGGCCTACCAGGGGGGTTGTCCACGCCCACGCTTGCAGCCCTTTCATCCGGGGGAAGGCGAGCCGGTCGGCCAGACGGTTCGCCGGGTGCGTCCGTGGCGTGCGGGGCCAACGCCGGATCACACAGGCCCCTATGTAATCGCGCACGTGCGAACTTTGCACGTGCCGATATTCCACTCACCTCCTCCTGGCGCGCGTATCGTGCGACGCTGTGTCGGTTTCCCGCTGATTCGTCTACTTGTTTGGACCGGTCGGATCGGAGCGGCTTCACGCGGCGAGTCATTCAAGCGTTCCGATGGTGCGGCCTTCATGCCGAGATAGGCGTTATGGATGCTTGGGGGGCGTGCGCGACCCGCCGCTTCTCGCGGCCTGGCGGTGCCGCGACGGACGTCTTTGACGCCGCGCCGTGGTGTCGCCACTCATCTGCGTTCAGGGTGATCTGGTCATCCGGTCCAGGCGGCCACGGGGTGGCGTGATCGTCGAAGACGGACCTGCCTCCTCGGCCCTTCGTCCGAGTGCGGCAGCTGAGCGTGCGCGAATTCCGCACGTGCGGAGGTCGGACCTGAGACCAGCACACGTTCTAAATCCCTTGCCGGGGCAGGTGGCGCTCTGATCCTCCGTGCTCGATTGGCGACCGAGTGTGACGATGTGCGTGCGGAACAAGGATCGACTCATCAGATCCGCAACGGCTACGTCCATCACGACCCGAGGTGCTCTGATGTCTCTGACGATGCTCCCGTCAGCACAACCGGTGCCGCTGTGCTGGCGGCGCTCCTTCCCCAGCGGGCCCGAGCAGGCCCGCAACGTCCGCCGGTTCGCGGGCTGCCTGCTGGCCGGCTGCCCCTTCCTCGACGACGTCCTGCTCGCCGCCGACGAGCTGGTCGTCAACGCGCTGCGGCACACAAAGTCGGGCCAGATGGGCGGCTCGTTCACCGTCGAGGTCGTGCGGGACGGCGGCCTGGTCGCGGTCTCGGTCACCGACCAGGGCGGGCCCGGCGAGCCCGCCGCGCTGGACGCCGACGCGCTGGCCGAGTCCGGCCGGGGCCTGCGCACCATCTCGCTCACCGCCGCGAGCTGGGGATGGCACGGCAACGGCGAAGGCCGTACGGTCACCGCCGTGTTCGCGGGGGAGTGGGCCGCGTGACCGAGCCCGCCTCCTGGACGCACGATCAGGTCCACCTGCGCGTCCACGCCGCGATGACCGTGGCGATGCGCGCCGACCCCCACTCCATCGACGCCGCGCTCGTCCAGACCAGAGGTCTCGACCCGTCCAGCCGGGAGTTCGTCGCCCATTCGCGGCGCCTCGTCCTGGCCTGCACGGCCGCGCTGACCTGCGTCCTCGCCTCCCACCGCCCCGGCGAAGGCTCGAACGGCGAACAGATCTGCCGTGGCTGCGGGACGTCCGAGTGCCGGACGCTGCGCGGCCTCGCGCACGTCTTCACGGCCTACAGCGTCCGTCCGGCACCGGTCGACCGGGCCGAGGCGTGGCGGCGCGCGGACGCGCACTTCTGGCGCGGCGGCCGCCCCGTCCCGCTGATTGTCGAGGATTTCCCGGACGGGTTCGTCGCCCGTGCCGCCGACGGCTCCAACGACGAGGCCGCCCCACTGCTGGTCGTCGACCGGCACACAGGTGCGCTGAGCCGCTGGCCGTCCATGCCCTTCGACGTCCTCGTCTGCGAATACACCCGCTACCGGGCGGGACTCTGACCGGCTCATAAAGGAGCGCCGAAGCGACCTCGTCGTCGATGGACGGATCATGCGCGACCTTCTCGACGCCGCCATCGCCCAGGCGCGGTGCATCACCACCGGCGACCGCCCGGATTACTTCGAGGTCACCAGCCTGCGCGCCAACGACCTGTGACCCGTTACGCCCGAGACTCGATCCAAGAACACGGGCCTTGATCTCTGACCCCCGCGCGCCCTCCGCCGACCTCGGTCCTATGTCCGCGGGTCGGCGGGGCAGGAGTTGATGTTCGGGAGCGCGCCGGTGACCAGGTAGCGGTCGATGCTGGTGGTCGCGCAGCGGTTGCGGAGGTAGGCGGTGTGTCCGTCGCCGTCGTAGGCGAGGACCTTCGAGCCTTGGATGCCGCGGCTCAGCCTCTTCGCCCATCCCAGGGGAGTGGCCGGGTCGTGGGTGTTGCCCACCAGCAGGACGGGAGGTGCGTTGCGGATGTGCACCGGCCGCTGGGGATCGGCCGGGCGGACGGGCCAGCCGATGCATCCGGTCGTCATGTCCCAGAACTCCGACGTCCCGCCCATGTGCGGAGCCCGCTGCCGGACCATGTGCTCACGCCTGCGCAACTCGCCGAAGCCGGACACCTGGGGGTCGATGTCCTGGCAGAGGATCGCCCGATAGGCGGCCGTGCTCGTCGGGTCGTACAGTGCCTGGTCGCGCATCTGCGCCAGCAGTGAGGCATCGTTCCCGTCGGCTTCGGCGATGCCCCGCGCGAGCCCCTGCCCGAACTCGGGGAACAGCGTCAGCATCGCGTAGACGCTGTAGCGCAGTTCCTCGGCGGTCAGCGGCCGGCCGCCCGGGACCGGCAGGGGGCGGTGCTCGGCCCTGTGAACGAGGGCGTCCCACACCTTCGTGACCGGGCGCCCGTGCAGTTCGCAATCGGCTGTCCGCGCGCACCAGGCCGCAAACCGGTCGAAGGAGTCCTCGACGGCCGATGCCGCCTGGCCCACCATGCGGCGCGACGGCATGCCGTGGTCCACGACACCGTCCAGTGCCATGGTGCGGATGCGGTCGGGGAACAGCCGCGCGTACTGGGTGCCGAGCATGCTGCCGTACGACCGTCCCAGGTAGCTGACCTTCCGTTCCCCCAGAGCGGCGCGCACGGCGTCGAGATCGCGCGCCACGCTCACGGTGTCGACGTGCCGGAGGAGCGGATCGCAGCTTTCCCCGACCGCCCTGTTGCGGGCCACCATGCGCTCATACTCACGCTCGCTTCTGGGGAACTGTGTCACTTCCGGATCGTGGACGGGCATCCCGCAGGAGATCTGTTCGCTGCCGCCGACACCGCGCGGGTCGATGCCGACGATGTCGAACCGCTCCCGCAAGCGGGGTGAGAAGAACTGCGGTGCCCAGTCTCGGACCAGGTCGGCGGCGCCCGTCCCGGGGCCGCCGGGGTTGTACAGCAGCGTGCCGGCACGGGCCTTGGTGGCCTTCCGGCGGGTCACGGCCAGCGCGAGTTTCTGCCCGCCAGGGTGGGACCAGTCCACGGGCACCGTGACCGTCCCGCATTCGGCGCCGGTGGTCCCACAAGCCCGCCAGGCGATCGTGCTTGCCGCCGCGCTGCCCGGGACGGCCATCATGGGCGGGATGGTCAGGGCGAAGGCCGCCAGTACCGAGGGTCGCTTCATGTGTAACGATCTTGCTGATGCGGCGCGGTCGGCGTATCGGCCGGACGGTCGCCTACCGCTGGTGAGCATCGACCGTTCGGAGGAGGCTCATGCCATCGGAAGGCGGTCGCCGCGTTACCGTTCGGAGGATGTCCCCGACTATCTGGGAGGAGTCGCGGTGAGACCGCCGGACTGCTTCATCTGCCAACGATCCCTTCGCGACGGCGCCCCGTACTCGTCGTTCACGGACGTCTGGTTCGCGCTCACCCCCGAGGAGGAGGCGATCCGCCGGGAACAGGACCGGCAGGGCTGGGTCGGTCATCCTCCGGAGGTGGAATGGTTCTGCGACAAGCACTCCGCATTGGCTGAGGAGCATGCGCATCTGCACTGGCGAGAGGCTCTCGAACTGCTGGCACGGCAACGCGGGCAGCTCGGCGAGGCGCGCTGAAACCGGTCTCGGCGAGGCGGGCGCGCGGGCGCGGGGTCATGACGGCCGGTGGCCGGGTGGATTCGGGGGCCAGGCGGTCCCCCTGGCCATCAGGCGGAGGCCGCTGAGCCATGCGGGGTTGGTCGCGAGCACCACGCGTATCGAGACCGGGATCGCCCCGGTCCGGTTGGTCGGGAACTCGCCCGGCGCGGCGGCTCGGGCCAGGTAGGCGAGGCCCTGCCGCAGAAAGGTGCGCGGCCCGGGATCGAGATGGCTCGCCCACGGCGGCTCGGCCTCGCCGCGCAGCCAGGCGTAGCAGGCCATCGCGTAGCCGAACTCGCGCTCCGTCAGATACCCGAGCCGTGAATAGTCGTCGTGACGGGCCGCGTTGAGAGTGCGCTCGTCCAGATCGCCGAGTGGCTGGACGGAGAAGCCGCGGGTCGTCTCGCCGAATCTCAGCGCGGCGTTCGTGCTGAAGACGCCGAAGCCGAAATAGACGGTGAGGAGGTCGGTCAGCCGCTCGTGGTCCTTGCGTTGGTTGGTGATCCGCTCCTCGCCGAGGAGGCGGACATGGCACAGTTCGTGCGCGATCACGGCGATCAGGTAGGCGGCGTCGGACGCCTCCGTCACGTCCAGCCCGATGACCGCCCTGCCGTCCTCGACGTAGTAGTGCCCGACCGCGCGCCTCCCCTCGCGCGCCGCCGGGTCCTCGCCCTCCCGGTCGAACAGCTCCACGGTGAGCTCGGACCGGTCGATCTCCATCAGCCCGCACACCCACGCGACCACGTCGTTGATCTGCTTCGGGGTGCCGGTGTAGGCGGCGGAGCGAAGATCCGGCCGGGGCAGGACGATCGGCCGCAGCGCCGGGTCGCGGCCGAACTCGCGGACGAACCAGGTGATCGACGTCTCGATCCACGCCTGATACGCGACGCCGACCGGGCACTCGGCGCTGAATGCCGGAGACCAGGGCGGGGGCGTCTCGCGCCTCTCGTTCATAAGGGTTCCTGACGGTCGTCTTCTCGCGGCTCCGTCCCTGCGGAGCCGCACTGGAAAGCAGTGGCCCGGCCAGGCGGAACGGCGTCCCTGCCGCCGCTCATTCGGATGCGCTTCCATCGCCGGGTCGGCCGTGCACAGTTTTTATCACGCACTCCGATCGCCTCGCCATCATTGATCATGAATGGCCTGCAGATTTGGCCAGAATGGCGTTGGTCCGAAAGTTGAGTGACCAAACCTCGCCTGCCCGCGCGTTTGGCATCCGAAGCTCGCACGTGTGCGATTTCGGATGTGCGAAGCCTGCCTGTGTCGGGCCGCCCCCTCGGGCGGCGACCGTGGGTTCGTGATCAAGACACGACCGTGGCCTGGTGCGGTGTCGGACTCCGAGCTCCGGGCGGGGGTGTCGAGCCGCGGCCCACCTCTTCCGTGGCGCCGGCCCCCGCTCCAGAATGATCTCCTCCCCTGACGGCACGCGAATGGCCTTTTCCGGCCGCGCGGCCAATACCTCTCGTCACGACCGCTGAAGTTCATGGAGGATTGCAGTCCGGGCCGCATGGCGGCGGAAGGCGTCCTCCGCCCGGAATTGAAGATCATCCGGTGTGGTCGCCCGGCCGCCCTCGACGGAACGCGGATACGGGAGGGGATTCATGGGTGAACTCGGTCTTGCCGAGAGCATCGCCGCGCTTCGCGCGGAGTTGATGGAGGCTCTGGAGGCGGGGAAGGAGTCGGAGCTCGCTTTCGGCGTCGGTCAGATACAGCTGGAGTTTCACGTCGGCGTCACGCGCCAAGGCGGGGCGTCCGGCAAAGCGAAGTTCTGGGTTCTTGAACTCGGCGGCGACGGGTCCTACCGGCGCGAGGAGATCCAGCGCGTGACGGTCACGCTGGAGCCGCCGCGCGACGGTGACGGCCGTCCGATCAAGGTGACCCGCGGTCTGGCGGACAAACCCTGAGATGCCCGAGCTCACGGCCCGTGCGGTCGAGATCCTGCGCCGGGGCCCCGGCGGCCGGTGGAACGTGGGCTCCGGCTACCTGGTCGGGCGGCGGTGGGTGCTGTCAGCGGCGCACAACGTCATGGACGCCGAGACGCTGCTCGTCCGGCGGGTGGACGAGACGGAGCATCCGGCCGAAGTCGTCGTGGTGGACGAGCCCGGAGACATCGCCTTGCTGGCGGTGACGGGGGATTCCTTACCGGACGACCTGGCCCCGGTCCGTTTCGCCCGAGTCGATCGCTCCCGGACGGGCCAGGTCGGCCCGTGCTGGGCGATCGGCTTCCCCAGGTGGAAGGAGCGCCCGCGGGGGCCGGAGGAGGTCCCGCAGCGTGAGAGCGCTCAGGTGAACGGTTTCATCCCGACGGGCTCGAACCTGCGCACGAACCTCATGGAGCTGGGCGTTTCCCTGATGCCGCGTTCGGCGGGCGGGCGAGGCGTAAGTGAATGGCAGGGGATGTCCGGGGCGGTGGTATTCGCCCAGGACGGATCGGGCGACGAATTCGCCATCGGCGTGGTGGTCGAGCATCATTTATCAGAGGGGCCGTCCGTCCTCACCGTCGCCCCGCTGGACCACTGGGCGGACACGGTCCGCGACACGCCCTGGGGACGGGAACTCGGGTTGGGGAACCTGGCGCGCCTTCCGCGCCCGCAACGCCCTCGTCCGTTCTCCTCGGGCCATGTGAACCTGAGCAGATCGCTTCCGGACTTCACCGACAGGGACGAGGCGATCGCGAAAGCGGGGACCCTGCTCACCGACCGGCTGACCGAGACGTGTCCGCTGGTCGTCCTGCACGGCATGGCGGGCGTCGGGAAGACCGAACTGGCCAACGAGCTCGCCCACAGGCTCGCCGCCACGTTCACGCATGCGCGGATCCGGGTGGACGTGGCCGCGGCCGCCACCGCGGACGCCGCCATGGTGGAGGTCCTGGCCGCGTTCGGCCTGCCCAGCGACGCGATGCCGCGCGATCCCGGGCAGCGCCGGCGCGAGTTCCAGTCGCGGCTGAGGCAGGGGCCCAGCCTGCTGCTGCTCGACAACGTGTCCGAGGCGCGGCAGGCCGCCCCGCTCCTGCCCGAGACGCCCGGCACGGCCGTGATCGTGACCAGCAGGACCACGCTGGCCTCGATGGACGGCGCCGACCGGCTCCGGCTCGACCCGCTGCCCGACCCCGAGGGGCTCCGGCTGCTCGAACGCATCGTCGGCGCCGGGACGGTGGGCCGCGACCGCTCGTCCGCCCTCAAGATCGTCGAACTCCTGGCCGGACTTCCGCTGGCCATCCGCATCGCCGCCGCGCACCTGGTGATGAGACGCACATCGCCGGCCCGTTACCTGTCGGAACTGCAGGACGAGACCAGGCGTATATCCCGTCTCCAAGGCGAAGATAGGGGAGTGCGCAGCAGCTTTGAACTCAGTTACCGGTCACTGCGGCCCGACACGGCGAGGCTGTTCCGCCATCTGGGCGTTCTGGCGGGCCGGGATTTCACCGCCGAAATGGTCGCGCGCACCGGTGACGTGGACGACGAGGACGCCGAGCGCATGCTCGGCGAACTGACGGACCGGCATCTGACCGAGATCGCGGGAGAGGACCGCTACCGCCTCCACGACCTCCTCCGGCTCTACGCCAGAGAACGCATGGCGGACGAGGAGTCGGCGTCCGCCCGGCGGGAGGCGTTCCGGCGCTCACTGAACTGGTACGGCGACCGCCTGCACGAATGGATGGCGCGGCCGGGTGCGCACGAGCAGCCCCCGGCCGATGCGATCGCGTGGTTCGCCCACGAGTCCCTGAACGTGCGGGCGAGCCTGCGGGCCGCCGCGGAGGCGCGGGAGGACCGGCTCGTCGTCAGGATCGCGGAGTCGCTCTACGGCCTGATCTTCTACCGCGCGCACTGGGAGGAGATGGAGGCGGTCAAGGCCCTCGCGGTCGAGGCGGCGCGGCGCGTGGGGGACGCCCCGGCCGAGCTGGGATCCCTGATCCACCTGGCCGAGGCGCGCCGGCTCCTCGGGCGCGGGGCTGAGGCGCCGCCCCTCTACGAGCGGGCGCTGGAGGTGGTCCGCTCCATGGACGATCCCGGCAAGGAGGCGTGGGTGCTGACCCATTTCGGCGATTTCCAGTGCGACCTCGACCAGCCCGAGCGGGCCCTCGACCGCTATGCCGAGGCGCAGGCGATCTACCGGGGCAGGGACGACACGGCGGGCGAGATCTGGCTGGCCGCGCACATCGCCGACGCGTACGGCCAACTCGGCCGGTACGCGGACGCCGCCCGCGTCCTGGAGGACGCGATGGCCGTGAGCGAGCGGCGAGGCGATCGCGACGAGATCGTCTGGTGCGCGTGGCATCTCGCGCTGGCCTATGACGGCCTGGGCCGTTTCGCCGACGCCGAAGCGGTGCTCCGACCGGCCGTCGCCTTCCACCGGGAGATCGAGAACGAGGCCGGTCTGGCCACCATGCTGTGCATTCTGGGCGGCGTGCACCGCCACGCCGGACGTCCGTCCGACGCCCGGCGGGCTTACTCCGAGGCGCTCGACCTCCTCGTGGAAATCGACGCTCCCACGCGGGTCACCGAAGTGCGGCAGATCCTCGCGGACCTCTCCGGAGAGGACTGAGACGCCCGCCGCCCCCCGGGAGCGTCGGCCTGGAGTCCCTCGCCCACGGCGACTTCGGGCCGTCGCCGGCCCTCGACCGGCTCGCCGAGGTGGTCGGTCCTGTACGCGGGCGCGAGATTGCTGCGACCGGGGTTATTCGATGGTGCGCTTGGTCATCCCGTCGGAGCCGGGGTCGATGCCCCAGCTGAAGACGGTGTGCGGGTGGATGCGGATGACGTCGCCGCCGAAACGGGAGCCCTCCGCGACCGCGGCCTCGGCGCGTCCGCGGATCTCGATGCCCCGCACCCGCCACGGCTTGACGGAGGCCAGGTCGTCCACGACGAAGGCGACCTGGTCGTTGTGGCGGAGGTTGCGGTACTTGCGGGATTCGGCGAGGTTCCAGCCGCCGATGTCGATCGTGCCGGTCTCGGCGTTGTAGTCGAACCCGACCGGGTTGTTCTGCGGGTCGCCCTTGGGGCCGACCGTGGCGAGGCGGCCGAGGCGCTGGGTGGAGAGGTATTCGCGTTCGAGATCGGTGAGGCTCATGCCGTCCAGGTTGCAACCTCAACCTTGGCTGAGGTCAAGCGAGGCGAGGACGCTGCGGAGACGGGGCGACATCGCGTCCGGGAGCGCGTCGACAGGCCACCAGCGGGCCTCCAGGATCTCGCCCGCGTCCAGGTCGAGCCGCCCGCCGACGACCCGCGCCGCGTAGTAGGCCTCGACCCGGTGCCGGAATCCGCCGGCGACGTGGAGCGGCGGCGCGGTGACCTCGACCTCCAGGGCCGTCTCCTCCCGGACCTCGCGCGCGACCCCGTCCTCGAGCCGCTCGCCGGCGTTGACGTATCCGCCCGGCAGCCCCCAGGCGCGGTAGGCGGGCCACAGCCGGTGCCGGAGCAGGAGGATCCTCCCCTGGTCGTCCCGGACGATCCCTCCCGCGTACACCAGGAACGTCTGATGCCGGAGCCGCGCGAGACGCCACTGCGCCCGGCCGCTCAGCCGCCTCCACACCGGCGCGGCCAGGACCCCGAGACGGGCCCGCGCGCCGAACGGGATCCTCATTTCCGCGATGCTAGCGGGCCGTGCGGGGCGGGCCGCCGCCCTGGGGAACGGGTTGTGACTCTGGCCACACCGCACCGGATCGGGGATCTTCGGTGGCCTGCCGGTTCGTCCCAGAAGAAAGCCGTGTACGCAGATCGGGGGACGATGTGACCACGACCGCCATGGACCGTGCCGGGACGGACGCCGACGCGGCGCCCGCGAGCCGGCGCGGCGCGCACGTCCGGCTGCTACGCAAGATCGGCGTCGCGGTCGCCGGAGCCGCCCTGATCGTCGCGGGCGTCGCCATGCTCGTGCTGCCCGGTCCCGGCATCGTCGCGATCCTCGCCGGACTCGGCCTCCTCGGCACCGAGTTCCCGACCGCCCGCCGCATCAGCACGAGCGTGAACGGTCACGCGCGCGCCGCGTGGCACCGGATCCGGGGCGGGGCCTCCCGCGTCGGCCGAAAGGGCTGAACTCCGGCTGCCGCCCGGCGCTCAGGATGCCTTTCCGGCGCCCTGCCCCATCCGCCGCGAATCACCGCCAGATTGGGGATTATCCCCGCATGGTCCTTCCTCTCGGGGAAGGGCCATGCTTCCTTCCGCGCCCGAGCGGCCGATCAACGGAAGGCGGCTCCGCCGGGCTGATGGGGGTGGGCGGGCTCGGCGGCGAGCAGGGAGGCGTGGTGCGGGACGGGCTCCTGGGGCCGCGGGGAAGAACGCCGGAATGGTTGTGAGGTCTTGGGGTCGACCGCCCTGAGATTTTGGCTGTTTCGGATGGCAATGGCGAATCATGCCAAACAAAGTTGATCAGTCTTGAGCTTGGCGTAATGGCGGTTCGGGTATAGGACGGAAGACACAATTCGATACGTCGCTCCGGAGTGTGCCGATGCGTCTGTCCCGCCCCTGTCTGGCCGCCTTCGGTGCGGCGACCTTCACCGCCGCCTCACTGCTCGGGTCCGGGACCGCTTCGGCGGCCGGGCCCGCCTACGTCGCCCTCGGCGACTCCTACTCGTCCGGCACGGGGGCCGGGAACTACGATCCCGGCAGCGGAACGTGCCAGCGCAGCGCCAACGCCTACCCGAACCTGTGGGCGGCGTCGCACGCCACGTCGTCGTACAAGTTCGTCGCCTGCTCCGGCGCGACGACCACGACCGTCGCCAGCGGACAGCTCGGCGCGCTCAGCTCCTCCACGACGCTCGTGAGCGTCACCGCCGGCGGCAACGACGCCGGATTCGCCGACGTCATGCAGACCTGCGTCCTTCAGTCGACCTCCTCGTGCCAGAGCAAGGTGACGCAGGCCGAGACCTACATGAAGAACACGCTTCCCGGGCAGCTCGACTCGCTGTACGGCAAGATCCGCGCGAAGTCCCCGTCGGCGCGGGTGGTGGTGCTCGGGTACCCGCGCCTCTACATCATCGTCGACTGGTGCGCCGGGCTGAGCAACACCAAGCGCACCGCGCTCAACCACGCCGCCGACACCCTCGACGGCGTGGTCTCCGCCGCCGCGGGGCGCGCCGGGTTCACGTGGTCGGACGTCCGGGACGAGTTCTCCGGGCACGAGCTGTGCTCCGGCGACGACTGGCTCAACGCGGTCACGATCCCGATCGGCTCGTCCTACCACCCGACCGCGCTGGGCCACCGGTCCGGCTACCTGCCGGCGCTGACGGGCTCGGCCAGCCTGGCCCTCCAGAAGCAGGCCTGACCGGCGAGCACCGCGATCGCGCCGGCCATCAGCAGCGCGCTCACCCACACGGGCGAGCGGTAGCCGAGGCCGGCGCCGATCGCGGTGCCGCCGAGCCACGGGCCGAGCGTTCCGCCGACGTTGAACGCCGCGGTGGCGAACCCGCCCGCCAGCGTCGGCGCCGCGGAGCCCTGTTCCAGGACCCGTGAGATCAGCGCCGGGCCCGTCCCGAACGCCAGCATCCCCTGGACGAACACCAGCACGACCACCGCCGCCGGGCTCCCGGCCGTCAGCGCGAGGACGGCCCACCCGGCGGTCAGGGACGTCATGCCCGCCGCGATGAGCGCGGCCGGATGCGCGTCGGCGATCCGTCCGCCGATGGTGACGCCCGCGAGGGACCCGGCGCCGAAGAGCGCCAGCAGCGCCGGCACCCAGGCGGAGCCGAACCCGGCGACGTTCGTGGCGAGCGGCGCGAGGTAGGTGAACGTGCAGAACGTCGCGCCCTGGAACAGCGCGTTGGCGGAGAGGGTGAGCAGCAGGCGGCCGCCGGCCAGGGCGCGCAGTTCACTGCGGGCGCTGCCCGCGGACGGGCGCTCCTCCGGGATCGCCCTGGCGATCGCGACGACGGCGGGCAGCGAGACCAGCGTGACCGCCCAGAAGGCGGCCCGCCAGCCCCACGCCCCGCCGAGCAGCGCGCCGGCCGGGACCCCGGCGACGCAGGCGACGGTGACACCGCCGACCACGACGGACGTGGCGCGGGCACGGGCGGCGGGGGGCACGAGCGCGGTCGCGGCGGCGAGCGCGACGGCCCAGAACCCGGCGTTGGCCAGGGCGGCGGCGACGCGGGTCGCCAGCAGCACCGCGTAGCTGGTGGTGAGGGCGCCGACGACGTGGACGGCGACGAAGGCGGCCAGGAAGATCAGCAGCGCGCGGCGGCGCGGCCACCGGCGGGCCAGCAGCGTCATGGACGGGGCGCCGATCACCATGCCGACGGCGAAGGCGGAGGTGAGCAGGCCGGCGGCGGGGATGGAGACCCCCAGGTCCGCGGCGATGCCCGGGACGAGCCCGGACAGCATGAATTCGGAGGTGCCCTGGGCGAAGACGGCGAGCCCGAGGACGTAGACGGCGAAAGGCAAGGGGAGACTCCCGAGACGGCGAACAGGTCGGCTGTCGTTGGGGGCTGCGCCGAGATGGCCGTCCGGCATCGGCACGGACGGCGACGGCAGAGAAAGATCCCTCGGATGCGAGGGCGAGGAAGGCAGCCCGCCTCAGGCGGCCCGCACGAAGGGGAGCCGCCCGGGAGTCAGCGTCTGTCGGACTCGGGGCTGGACATGGCCACGAGGCTAGCAGGGGTCCGGACGGACCCTGTCCAGAACATTGTTCTGGCGTGGCAGAATAATGTTCTATGAAGGAGGCCGGACGGGAGCGGATCCTGCGGGCTGCGCTGGAGCTGTTCGGGCGCGACGGGGTCGCCGGGACCACGCTGAGCGGGCTCAGGGCCGCGAGCGGGGTGAGCGTGGGCAGCTTCTACCACCACTTCTCCGGCAAGGAGCAGGTGGCGGAGGCGCTGTTCGTCGAGAGCATCGGGATGTACCAGGACGCCTTCCTCGCCGAGCTGAAGGGCCATGGCGCAGCGCGGGAGGCGGTGACCGCCGTCGTGGCCTTCCACGTGCGGTGGTGCGGGGAGCATCCCGGCCGGGCCCGGTTCATGTTCACCGAGCGCCCTGCCGGGAGCGAAGGGCTGGCCGAGCGCAACGGCGCGTTCTTCCGCGAGGTGCGCAGCTGGTGGCGCGTGCAGGCGCGGCACGGGGCGCTGCTCGACGTGGACGCGGTGACCGCTTTCGTCCTGTGGCTCGGGCCCGCGCAGGAGCTGTGCCGGCTGTGGTTGAACGGCCAGAGCCCCGAACCGGACGGCGAACAGGTCGCATTGCTGAGCGAGGCCGCATGGCGGTCGGTGGGAGGTCCCCATGGTGATTGACGCGTGGATGCAGCACGGGACGGTGCGGTTCCTGCGGCACGAGATGCTCGACTCGCTCTGGAGGTGGACCGGGCAGGAACCGCCGGCGGAGGAGATCCCGGTCGGGACCACGGTCGCGGCGATGGACGCCGGGGGAGTGGACATGGGCCTGATCAGCGCCTGGTACGGGCCCGAGGGCGCCCTCGTGAGCAACGACGAGGTCGCCTCGTTCGTCCGGCAGGCCCCCGACCGGCTCGCCGGCATCGCCTCGGTCGACCTGCGCAAGCCCATGGAGGCGGTGCGGGAGCTCAGGCGGTGCGTGGGGGAACTGGGCTTCAAGGGGCTGCGCGTGGTGCCGTGGCTGTGGGAACTGCCTCCCACCGACCGGCGGTTCTACCCCCTGTTCGCCGAATGCGTGGAACTTGGCGTCCCCTTCTGTACGCAGGTCGGTCACACGGGCCCGCTGCGCCCGAGCGAGACGGGCCGGCCGATCCCGTACGTCGACCAGGTGGCGCTCGACTTCCCCGAGCTCGTCATCGTGGGCGGGCACATCGGCTACCCGTGGACGGAGGAGATGGTCGCGGTGTGCCGCAAGCACCCGAACGTCTACATCGACACGTCCGCCTACACGGTCCGCAGGTATCCGCCGGAGCTCGTCCGGTACATGGCCCAGGACCGGCACCACAAGGTCATGTTCGGCACCAACTACCCGATGCTGACCGCCGAGCGGGCGCTCACGGGCCTGGACGACCTCGGCCTCGGCGAGGACGCGCGCGAGGCGTTCCTGTCGGGCAACGCCAGGAAGGTCTTCCGCCTGTAATTGATCTACAATGTAAAGGTCACCGCCGGAGCGTCCGGCAGGCGAGCACCCCCAGGGGAACGGGCGCCCAGAACGTGACCGCCCGGAACAGCAGGACGGCGTGCAGGGCGGGGCCCGCGGCGATGCCGAGCGCGGCGAGCGCGGCGACGAGGGCGGCCTCGGTGGAGCCGACGCCGCCGGGCGTCGGGACGGCCGAGCCCGCCGCGGCCCCCACCAGGTAGGCGGCGAGGAGCGCCAGCGCGTCGGCCGGGCCCACCGCCGTCCCGGGGACGGCGAGGACGCTGAGGGCGAACGCGACGCCGAGGACGAACGTGGTCCCCGCGGACGCGGCGAGGGTGACCGCGAGGTCGCGCGGGCGGCGGCACAGGTCGGCGAGCCCGCCCGCGGCGCTGCGGGCCGCGGTGGAGCGCACCGCGCGGCGGCCCCACAGCACGGCGGCCGGCAGCAGCACCCCGCCGGAGACGAGCAGCGGGAGCGGCGGCACGAGGTCGGCGGCCCGGGAGGCGTGGTGGCCGAGGGCGTCCAGCATCCGGTCGTTCCCGCCGTCCGGGGCCAGGACGGCGCCGAGGCCGAGGACGGCGCCCATCAGCAGCAGGTCGGCGGGGACGCCGGCCACCTGGAGGACCGCCACGGCGACGGCCGCGCGGGGCAGCGGCAGGCCGCGGCAGACGAGGTAGCGGGTGTTGACCGCCGCGGCGCCGAGGCCGCCGGGCGTGACGCGGTTGGCGGCCGACGCGGTGAGCTGCGTCATCGTCGTCCTGACCAGCGGCAGCGGGCGGCCGGCGGCGCCGCGCAGCGCGACCGCTGAGAGGACGTAGTGCAGCAGGGACAGCAGGACCAGGCCCGGCAGGAACCCCCAGCGCATGTGGCCGAGCGCCGCGAGGGCCGGCCGCAGCGGCCCGGTGGTCGCCGGCACGGCGGTGACGAGGACGGCCAGCAGGAGCCCGGCGACCGCCCAGCGGGCCCGGTGGATCCGCTGGGTGAGGGAGAGCGTCGCGGCGTCGGCGCCAAGGTCGGGGAGCTTGGCGGCCGCCGCGTGGTCGGCGCCGGCTGTGATCGTCTCCACACCTCAGTGTTCGGCTACTCGCCTGAAGCGTATGCGACCTCCGGGCCCCTTCGACAAGAACGTTGCGTGACCTGCGGGCCCCGGGCCCGCAGGTCACGGCGGTTCAGGCGGCCGGGCGGTAGCGGTTCTGCCGGGTCTGGGCGCCGATGTAGCGCAGCATGCTGCGCAGGGCCCAGTGGTTGAGGCCGGTGGGCATCATGCGGTAACCCTGCCGGTTGGCCAGGGCGAGCGCGGAGAACTGCGCCTGGTCGAGCGGGGACCAGGGGATGTCGAAGCGGTCCCGGACGACCTGCGGCAGGCAGCCGAAGGTGATCAGGCGGAGCGGGCGCTCGATGACGAGGCGTCCGGCGCGGTCGATCCGGGGGCCGCCGACGGGCAGCAGGGTGACGGTGCCGGAGCCGTGCTTGGCGATCTCCAGGGCGCGGGCGGCGGCGGGGGTGAGTTCGAGGGTCCGGGTGCAGACATGCCAGAACCTGGACTGGAAGGCGGCGTAGTCGGCGGGGACGGGGCGCATGCTGACGCCGTAGCGGGAGTACCAGGTGACGGTCTCGGCGTACATCTGCTCGTGGTCCTCGGCGGTGAGGGTGCCGGGGTGGAAGGTCTCGGCGGCCTTGAAGATCTCCCAGGTGAACGTGGCGTGCGCCCACCAGAACGTCTCGGGCTCCAGGGCGTGGTAGCGGCGGGCGTGCTCGTCCACCCCGCCGATGACGCGGTGCAGGTCGCGGATGGTGCGGGCGCGGGCGGCGCCGTCGGGGGCGAGGATCGTCGCCCAGATCTGCGGGACGGACCGGTGGATCCGGTCGAAGGGGGCGTCGAAGAACGCGGAGTGCTCGGTGACGCCGGCGCCGACGCCGGGGTGCATGAGCTGCATCAGCCCGGCGGCGGCGCCGGGGAGCAGGGAGCGCAGGTCGGCGGCGTGCCGCCAGAGAAGGGTGCCGGGGCCGAGCGGGGCGAGGGCGCCCGTGCGCGCGGGCCTGCGGGCGGCGGCGGTGACGACCGTCGGGGGCGAGGGCGGGGCGGGCATCGCACCTCCTGACCAGTGACCACTTACTTCACCGTAGCCGCTGTGAGACAGAAGTCAATCTTTGTCGCATGCCGGAGGGCGGGGCCCGGAGGGCGGCGGCCCGGCCGCCGGCCTCCGCCGCCTCTCCGAGGACCCCGTGTGACCTCCGTCGACCTGCGCGAACCCTCCTGACCCCGTGCCCTCTCGCGGGTCAGGCGGTCGCGGGCTTGTACACGGCGACGGCGCAGGCGCTGCCGAGGCCGATGTTGTGCTGGAGGGCGACGCGGGCGCCGTCCACCTGGCGGGCGCCGGCCTGGCCGCGCAGCTGCCAGGTCAGCTCGGCGCACTGGGCGAGGCCGGTGGCGCCGAGGGGGTGGCCCTTGGAGATGAGGCCGCCGGAGGGGTTGACGACCCACGTGCCGCCGTAGGTGGTGGCCTCGTCGTCGACGAGCTTGTGGCCCTCGCCGACGTCGGCCATGCCGAGCGCCTCGTAGGTGATGAGCTCGTTGGCGCTGAAGCAGTCGTGCAGCTCGATGACGTCGACGTCGTCGATGGACACCTGCGCCTCGTCCATCGCCTTCCGGGCGGCGCGCCGGGAGACGCCGAAGCCGACGACCTGGATGGAGGAGTGGTCGGCGAAGCTCTCCTGCGTGTCGCTCGCGATGTGGTGGCCGGCGATCTCGACGGCCTGGTCCCACAGGTCGTGCTCGTCGAGGAACCGCTCGCTGACGACGAGCGCGGCGCCGGCGCCGTCGGAGGTGGGGGAGCACTGCAGCTTGGTCAGCGGGTCGAAGATCATCGTGGCGTTCTTGACGTCGTCCAGGGAGTACTCGGTCTGGAACTGCGCGTAGGGGTTGTTGACCGAGTGCTTGTGGTTCTTCCAGCCGATCCAGGCGTAGTGGTCGGGGGTGGAGCCGTACTTCTCCATGTGCTCACGGCCGGCGTTGCCGAACATCTGCGGCATGGGCGCCTTGTCCAGCTCCCACTCGCGGCCCGCGGTCATGGAGCGCAGGTGGTGGTCGATGATCGTGACCTTGGACTCGCCCATGCCGGCGCCGAGCGAGCCCTTCTTCATCTTCTCCATGCCGAGCGCGAGCGCGCAGTCGGCGAGGCCGCCGCGGACGGCCTGGCGGGCGAGGAACAGCGCGCTGGACCCGGTCGCGCACGCGTTCATGACGGTCATGACCGGGATGCCCGTCATGCCGGTCTCATAGAGGGCGCGCTGGCCCATCGATCCGTACATCGAGCCGGCGTAGGCCATCTCGACGGCGTCGTAGCCGACGCCTGCGTCCTCCAGGGCGTTGCCGACGGCCTCCTTGGCCATGTCGGGGTACTCCCAGTCGCGGGAGCCGGGCTTCTCGAACTTGGTCATGCCCACGCCGACGACGAAGGTGCGGTTGGCCATCGGGCTCGCCTCCTGTTACCGAATCCTGTTCGGTCACACCATAACCCGCGGGCCGCCCGGCGGGCGGGGTCGCTCTCGATGATCGGGATGACCGGGCCGGTCAGGCCGCCATCTCCTCGGCGAGCGCGGCGGCGAACGCGTCCACGTCGTCCTCGGTGGTGTCGAAGGAGCAGACCCAGCGGACCTCGCCGGTCGCCTCGTCCCAGGTGTAGAAGGGGAACCGCTTGCGCAGCCGCTCGGCCGCGTCCTTCGGCATGAGCGCGAACACCGTGTTGGCCCGCACGTCCTGGGTGATCTCGACGCCGGGGACGGCGCGGGCGGCGCCCTCCAGGCGGCGGGCCATGGCGTTGGCGTGCGCGGCGTTGCGCAGCCACAGGTCGCCGTCCAGCAGCGCGATGAGCTGTGCCGACACGTACCGCATCTTGGACGCCAGTTGCATGCTCGACTTGCGCAGGTACGCCAGCCCCCGCACGGCGCCCGGATCGAGGACGACGATCGCCTCACCGAGCAGCAGCCCGTTCTTGGTGCCGCCGAACGACAGCACGTCCACGCCCGCGTCGGTGGTGAGGGCGCGCAGCGGCAGGCCGAGGGACGCGGCGGCGTTGGCGATGCGGGCGCCGTCCATGTGGACCGACAGGCCGCGCTCGTGCGCCGCCGCCGCGACGGCCGCCGTCTCCCGCGCGGTGTAGACGGTGCCGAGCTCGGTGCTCTGGGTGATCGACACGACGGCCGGCTCCCGCCGCTGGACGTTGCCGAAACCCGTGGCGTACCGGTCCACCAGTTCGGGGGTGAGCTTGCCGTCCGGGGCCGGAACCGTGACGAGCTTCAGCCCCGCGATCTTCTCGGACGCGCCGCACTCGTCGGTGTTGATGTGCGCCGACTCCGGGCACACCACCGCGCTCCACCGCTCCGACATCGCCTGCAGCGACACCACGTTCGCGCCCGTCCCGTTGAACACCGGGAACACCTCGGCCTGCTCGCCGAAGTGGCGCCGGACGACCTCGCGGAGCCGGCCGGTGACGGCGTCGTCGCCGTAGGCCGGCTGGTGGCCGGTGTTGACCGCGGCCAGGGCCGCGAGGACCTCCGGATGGACGCTCGCCTGGTTGTCGCTGGCGAAACCGCGCGCGGCGGACGGACGGATGTCGGACGGCTGAGTCATGCGCCCATTCTCCAGGACGCCGCCGATGTCCCCTTATGCCAGGCGGTCGGTGAGGTTCTGCACCGGGGCGGGCACGGCGTCCGGCGGCGGCTCGGCGGTGCGCAGCGCCATCCGGGCGCGCATCGCGTCCAGGTCGTCGCCGAACCTGGTGACCGTGGACTGCAGGTCCCGCCAGAGCCCGGTCCGCTGCTCCAGCGCCGCGACCTTGGCGCGCAGGTCGGCGACGCGCCGCTCGGCGGCCTCCAGCCGGGTGTGGTTGCCCGCGGTCTCGCGGCCGGTCCGGATCAGGCTGGTGGCGACCGCGGCCAGGTCGCGCTCGGTGTCGTCCATGCGCTCGTCGAGGCGCGGCAGAAGCCGGTCGTTGAGCTGCCCGACCAGCGAGTCGAGCTCGATGCGGATCGTGCGCAGTTCGGCGTCCTGGACCCGGACCGACTGCTCTAGGATCGACAGGCGCTCGACGAAGGAGGGCAGCAGCCGGAGGATCTCGGCCGACCGTTCCAGATCCCGCCCGGCTCTGACGAGGACGCCGGCGCCCTCGCGCAGATGGTGCTCCACCTCGGCGGCGGCGCGGCGGACAAGACCCGGTATCACGGTCATGGCGCTCCCTTCCGGGGCCAGTGGGTGGAATCTCCTTAAACTGTAGGCGAATCGACCGTGAACGTTTTGTGAACCGACCGGTTTATTTCGGGGTCGGCGCGCCTTTCCGGACGGGCGCTTGCCGCCGCGGGCGGGTGGACGGCGCGCTGCAGGCGCACAGGCCCTGCCGCACGATGAGCGAGGCGCGTTCGGCGGTGTAGTCCGCCCGGCTCGCGGCGGGTCGAACGCGGTGGCAGGTCAGGCAGAGCATGGGTCGTTCGTCCTCCCCGTAGCGCCGGGAGCGGGCCGTCCCGCACGCATTCCCCCCGGACGCGTGCGGGACGGCGGACCCACAGGATGGTCCTTCGACTCCCCGGCGCCGCTCACGGTAGGCGCACCCACGTTGCATGCACGTTGCGATCATCCGGTCACGGATCGTGTCGCGATCCGGCCGTGCGGGATCCGGCGAATCGGTTGCGCCGCCCCGGTGATGGATCGATGCTCGAACGGAGCCGGATTTCCCTCCGGGAGAAAGGGCTGATGGTGGTGCGCGAGCCGGTGACCGTCCGGGCGCCGATCGCCGAGTCGTGGCGGCGCTCCAAGGACGCCGACGTCGACGCGGGCATGGAGGCGGCGCCGCTGGTGTTCGATCGGGACGCCCTCGCCGACGCCCGCGGCGCCCACCCCCTCGAACCGCACCTGCCGATGCTGGATGCGCTGCTGCGGCGGGTCGCCGACGAGGCCGAGCACCTGATGGTGATCAGCGACGCCGCCGGGCACGTCCTGTGGACGCAGGGCCCGGCCTTCGCCCGCCGCGCCGCCGACGCGATCGGCCTGACCGAGGGCTTCCTCTGGTCGGAGGACGCCGTCGGAACCAACGGCATCGGCACCGCGCTCGCCTCCGGGCGGCCCGAGTACGTGTACGCCGCCGAGCACGTCGCGCACATCCTGCACTGCTGGTCGTGCGCCGGCGCGCCGATCACCGATCCCGACTCGGGACGCGTGGTGGGCTGCATCGACGTCAGCGCGACGGTGGGGGCGCTGCATCCCGCGACCGTCGCGCTCGTCGCCGCGGCGGCGCGGCTGGCCGAGGCGCGGATGGAGAACGAGATGCTGGGGCGCGACCAGCGGCTGCGCGAGCGGCTCCTGCCGCACCTGCGGGGGCTGCGCGGCACCGGCGTCCTCGCCACCGCCGCCGGCCGCATCCTCGCGGCACCGGGGGGCGGGCTGGTCGGCCGGCGCGTCGCCGTCCCCGAACCGGGCGGGACGGTCGTGCTGCCGGACGGCCGCACGGCCATCGCCGAGCCGCTGGGCGAGGCGTTCCTCCTGCGGATCCCGGGGGCGCGCGGCCGGGTCGACGAGAGCGCCCCGCCCGAGCGCGGCCTGGCGGCCAGGCCCGCGGCCGCCGGGGCGCCGCTGCTGACGCTGGCGCTGCTCGGCGACGGGCCGCACGCGCTGCTGGACGGGCGGCGCTTCGACCTGACGCTGCGGCACGCCGAGATCCTCGCGCTGCTGGCGCTGCATCCGCGGGGGCTGAGCGGCGACCGGCTCTCGCTGTACCTGTACGGCGACGAGGGCAGCGCGGCGACCGTCCGCCCCGAGATCCACCGGCTCCGCCACCAGTTCGGCGACGTCGTGCGCGCCCGCCCCTACCGGCTCGGCTGCGCGGTCGACGCCGACTTCCTCGCCGTCCGGCGGCTGCTGGACGAGGGGGACGTCGCGGGCGCCGTGCGGCTGTACGGGGGCGAGCTGCTGCCGCGCTCGGACGCGCCCGCTGTCCGCGTGGAACGCGACGAGCTGGCGGTGCGGGTCCGGCGGCAGGTGCTCGACCGGGGCGGCGCCGACGTGCTGTGGGTCTACGCGCAGACCGAGCCGGGCCGCGCGGACCTGGAGGCGCTGGAGCGGCTGCGGGGCGTCCTGCCGCCGGGGGATCCGCGGCTGGCCGCCGTGACCTCGCGCAGCGCCCGGCTCCTCAGCGGCGAGCCGTAGGCGGCGGCACCGCGGCGGTGGCGAGGTGGGCGCAGTCGTTGTAGCAGACGGGCGCGAGCCCGGTCCCGTCGTGGCGCCACCGGGTGACCGACGCGTTGGCGACGGGCTCCTTCTCGATCCGCATGACCTCCTGCTCGGTCAGCTCCTCCACCAGGTAGCGGGTCATGACGATGATCGCGTCGTGGGCGACGACCAGGGCCCGGCCGCCGGGGGCGCCGGCCTCCAGGTCGCGGTAGAAGCTGCGCAGCCGCAGCGCCAGGTCGGCCCACGACTCGCCGCCGGGCGGCCGGTGGTAGAACTTGCCGAGCTGGCGCAGCCGCTCGGCCTCGCCCGGGTACCGGGTGCGGACGCCGCGGGGGGTGAGCCCCTGCAGGACGCCCTGCTCGCGGTCGCGGATCCGCTCGTCCACCCGGATCCGCGGGACGGCGAAGGAGGTCTCGGCGAGCGCGATCCTCGCGGTGTCGTGGGCGCGCACGTAGGGAGAGGTGATCACCGTCGTGGGCCGCTCGTCCTCGGGGAGCGCCTCCAGCCACCGGCCGAGCGCCGCCGCCTGCGCCCGGCCGGTGTCCGACAGCGGGACGTCGGCGTCCCGCTCGGGGATGTCGACCTCCTCGGCGTCGGTGCCGAGGACGGCCTGGTAGGCGAGATTGCCGGTGCTCTCACCGTGCCGGGTCAGGGTCAGCCATCGCAGCGCGTTCACGCCCGCCATGCTGCCATGCCCCGCCGCTTCCCGGCCCCGCGCCGGGGGGCGCCGTGCCCTGCCCGGCGGCGGCGTCGCGGTTGCTCTACAGCCGGTAGTACTCTTTGGTGCCGTGACGAACGTGCTGTCCACCACGACCATCGTGGTGGCGCTCCTGGCCGCCGGCTACGCCCTGGTGACGGCGCTGCGCGGCCGGGCGATGGGCGCCGGCGACCTCGCCGCGTTCGGCGTCCTGGAGGTGCTGCTGGTCGCGCAGGCCGTGGTCGCCTTCGTCAGGCTCTCCGGCGGCGAGGGCCCGGACGGCCCCGCCACCTTCGTCGGCTACCTGCTGGGATCGCTGCTGGTCCCCGTCGCCGGTGCCGGGTGGGGGCTGCTGGAGCGCACCCGGTGGGGCCCCACCGTGCTCGTCGTGGCCGGGGTGGCCGTCGCCGTCATGATCGTGCGGATGAACCAGCTGTGGAGCGGCACCGGTGCCTGACCCCGAACACGAGCCCGTCCGCGAGACCGAGCCCGTCCGCGAGGACCCGCCCGCCCCCGAGACCGCGGTCCGGGGGCCGCTGACCCGCGCGGACGACGGCGCCCGCGCCGGCGCCGAGGCCCGCACGGGCGACGGTGCCCGCCCCGGCGCCACCGCCGGCGGGCCGGGACGGCTGCTGGTCGCCGTCTACGCGATCTTCGCGCTCGCGGCCGGCGCGCGGGCGGGCGTGCAGATCGCCACCCGCTTCTCCGACGCGCCCGTCGCCTACCTGCTGTCGGCGTTCGCCGCCGCCGTCTACGTCCTGGCGACGGTGGCCCTGGCCCGGGGCGGCCGGACCTCGTTCCGGATCGCAGTCGCCGCCTGCGCGACGGAGCTGGCGGGCGTGCTCGCCGTGGGCACGCTCAGCATCGCCGACCGCGCCGCGTTCCCCGACGAGACCGTCTGGTCCGTGTACGGACGCGGCTACGGGTTCGTGCCCCTGGTCCTGCCCGTGGTGGGCCTGCTGTGGCTGCGCCGCACCGCCCGCAGAGGTGGCGGAACCCCCGCGGGCGGTGGGCGCCCTGTGAGCGGCGGCGTGTGAGCCCTCCGGCCACAGGTGTCTGTCGGTCATGCCGTCCTCCTGCGAGGGGGCGGGTCACACCGCGGCATGGGCCGAGCCGTGGGATCCGACGGGGAGGGCGCGCACGGCGGCCCGCGTGATCGCCTCGATCTCCTCGGCGGAGCGGTCGGCGGTCGGGTTGCGGCGCATCCAGCGGATCAGCTTCAGCGGCGGCGCGAACACGATGCCGTCGGCGGTGAACGGCGTGCGGGCGAGCTTGCCGCCGTGCACGGCCAGCACCGGCGTCACCGTCACCGGCGTCCCGGCGGCGCGGGAGATCGCCGCGGCGGCGGCCTCGGCCCGCGCGGTCAGCCCGGCGACGAGTTTGGACTGCGTCCGGCCGTCGATGAACAGACGGCCGCCGTGCTGGGACACCTCGGCCCCGGGCGACCACGCCTCGTTGTGCACGAGCCACACGCCGCCGGGCCCGACCACCAGTGCGTCGGCGATCCCGTGCTCGGGGACCGTCCGGGCGTGCAGCACGCGGTGCCCGCGCCGCTCCAGCGTGTAGCGGAGGAAGCGGTTCATGCGCTGCTCGCCGCGCAGCCCGAGCCGCCACACCCGCGACGCGCTGTAAATGCGCCAATGGACGAGCGTGTCCGCGGCCGCCACCACAACGGCCATCACGACTCCGAAAACGGCGTTGACGAGCAGCCCGCACAGCACGAGCGTCGCCGCCGCCAGAAAGGCGCGTGTCCGCAATCGCCCTTTTCGGCCCCGCTGCCAGAGTTCCTCGTACACCGCCTGCGGCGAGCCGCCCGTGAAAGCGGGGCGGTCCCTGAGGTAGATGGAGCTGCCGAACATGTCCGTCCTCCCAGCACCTGCGGCGACGCCACCAGTATGGGGACGCTCCGGCATTCCCGCCACACTTTGCGAGGTGACTTAAATCAAACTCCCGCGCCACTTCTTGGGCCTGGGGCATTGCTCACCTGCCCGTTCGCGCATGATTGGTGCAACGATTCGTGGGAACTTCGGAGAAGAGCCGCCGGAGATTGGCTGAAAGGCGCGGTGCAACTATCACCGCAACATTCAAATCCCTTTTCATTGCAATTGATTGCCCGGTGGTACGGGCGGCGCGGCACACTGGGACGATGCACCTCAGCGCCGCCGAAGGCCTCCCCGTCCGCCACGCCGTCCCCGCCCTGCGCGCGGCCTTGGACGAGCACGGCGCGGCGGTGCTGGCGGCGCCCCCCGGCACGGGTAAGACCACCCTGGTCCCCCTCGCCCTCGCCGGGCTCGCCCTCGACGCGCCGCCCGCGCCCGGCAAGGTTCTGGTCCTGGAGCCCCGCCGCCTCGCCGCCCGCGCCGCCGCCCGCCGCATGGCCTGGCTCCTCGGCGAACGCGTCGGCGGCCGGGTCGGCGTCACCGTCCGCGGCGAGACCCGCCCCGGCGCCCGCGTCGAGGTCGTCACCACGGGCGTGGTCCTCCAGCGACTCCAGTCCGACCCCGAGCTCGACGGCGTCGGCACGGTCATCCTGGACGAGTGCCACGAGCGGCACCTGGACGCCGACACCGCGCTGGCGTTCCTGCTCGACGTCCGCGCCGCGCTGCGCCCCGACCTGCGCCTGGTCGCCGCGTCCGCCACCGCCGACACCGGCCCGTGGTCGCGCCTGCTCGGCGGCGCCCCGGTGGTGGAGACCGCGGCGGCGCTCCACCCGGTCGAGACGGTCTGGGCGCCGCCGCCGCGCCCCGTCCCGCCGCCGCACGGCATGCGCGTCGACCCGGGGTTCCTCGCGCACGTCGCCGCGACCGCCCGCCGGGCGCTGGCCGAACGCGACGGCGACGTCCTGTGCTTCCTGCCGGGGGTCGGCGAGATCGCCCGCGTCGCCGGGCTGCTGTCCGGCGCGCCCGCCGAGATCCTGCAGATCCACGGCCAGGCGCCGGGGCGCGTGCAGGACGAGGTGCTCGCGCCCGCCTCCCGCCGCCGGATCGTCCTCGCCACCTCGGTGGCCGAGTCGAGCCTCACCGTCCCCGGCGTCCGCGCGGTCGTGGACAGCGGCCTCGCCCGCGAGCCGCGCACCGACCACGCCCGCGGCCTCGGCTCGCTCACGACCGTCCGCGCGTCCCGCGCCACCGCCGACCAGCGCGCCGGGCGCGCCGGACGCGAGGCCCCCGGCGCCGTCTACCGGTGCTGGACGCAGGCCGAGCACGACCGGCTCCCCACCCGCCCCCGCCCCGAGATCGAGCTGGCCGACCTCACCGGCTTCGCCCTCCAGGCGGCCTGCTGGGGCGATCCCGGCGCGACCGGCCTCGCCCTGCCCGACCCGCCCCCGGCCGCCGCGATGGAGGCCGCCCGCTCCACCCTGCACGCCCTCGGCGCCCTGCGGGACGGCCGCGCCACCGACCGCGGCCGCCGCCTGGCCCGCGTCGGCCTGCACCCCCGCCTCGCCCGCGCCCTCCTGGACGGCGCCCGGCGGGTCGGCGCCCGCGACGCCGCGCAGGTCGTCGCCCTGCTCTCCGAGCCGCCGCCCCGCTCGGCGGGCGACGACCTCACCGCCGTCTGGCGGGCCCTGCGCGGCCGGAACCGGCCCGCCGACCCGCACACCGCGCGCTGGCGCGACGAGGCGGCCCGCCTCCAGAGGTCGCTCGCCCCGGGGGGCGCGAGCCCGGCCGGGCTCGGCGACGACCACGTGGCGGGGACCGTGGTGGCGCTGGCGTTCCCGGAGCGGGTGGCGCGGGCGCGGCGGGGGAGCGGCTACCTGATGGCGTCGGGGACGGGGGCCGAGCCGGCGGAGGGGTCGGCGCTGGCCGCGGCGCGGCCCGGCTGGCTCGCGGTCGCGGCGGCCGACCGTCCCGCCGGGGCGGCGTCGGCGCGGGTGCGGCAGGCCGTGGTGATCGACGAGGAGATCGCGCGGTCCGCCGCGGCGCCGCTGGTCGAGACCGTCGAGGAGGTCGTGTGGCGCGACGGCGAGGTGGTGGCGCGCCGCGTCGAGCGCCTCGGCGCGATCGAGCTGGAGGCGCGGCCGCTGCGGGAACCCGATCCCGGGCTGGTGCGCGCCGCCCTGCTGGACGGGGTCCGCGCGGAGGGCCTCGGGCTGCTGCGCTGGACCCCGGCGGCCGTCGCGCTGCGGGAGCGGCTGGCGTTCCTGCGCGGAGCCCTCGGGGAGCCCTGGCCCGCGGTCGACGACGCGGCGCTGCTGGAGCGGGCGCCGGAGTGGCTGTCCGGCGCGCGGCGGCGGGCCGACCTGGCGAAGGTGGACGTCGCGGGCCTGCTGCGCGGGCTGCTGCCGTGGGACCTGGCGAAGCGGCTGGAGGAGTACGCGCCCGAACGGGTCGAGGTCCCGTCCGGGTCGCGGATCCGGGTCGACTACTCGGGGGAGCGGCCCGTCCTCGCGGTGAAGCTGCAGGAGCTGTTCGGGTGGGACGCGGCGCCGCGGCTCGCCGGCGGGCGGGTGCCCCTGGTCGTGCACCTGCTGTCGCCCGCGGGACGCCCGGCGGCGGTCACCGCGGACCTGGCCTCGTTCTGGCGCGAGGGGTACCGCGCGGTCCGGGCCGAGCTGCGCGGCCGGTACCCCCGGCACCCGTGGCCGGAGGACCCGGCGGGCGCCGTGGCGACGAAGCGGACCAAGCGGGCTAGCGGGAGCTGATCAGCATGTCGATGCCGTCCAGGACGCGCGCGAGGCCGAACTCGAAGGCGCGTCCGGGCGCGATGGCGGCGCTGTACTCGTACCCGACCGCGGCGCCGACGCGGGTCCCGAGCGGGTAGTCGTCCTCGGTCACCAGCTTTTCCAGGAGGGGGGCGCTCGCCTCCCACCACTGCTCGTCGGTCATCCCGCTGCGGCGCTCGGCCTCGGCGGCGTTGACCGACACGCGGGCGGCGCTCTCGGCGAAGCCGGTCACGAGCGCGACGACCGAGTCCATCTCCAGGTCGCTGAGGCCGAGGCCGTCCACGGCGCGCAGTTCGAACTCGAACCTGGCGCACGTGTTCGGGCCGAGCGGCGGCCGCGCCATGGTGATCTGCAGCAGCCACGGGTGCCGGTGGAACAGCGCCCAGTCGTCGCGGGCGATGTGCTCCAGGCGGGCCCGCCAGGAGTCGTGCCCGGGCGGCGTCAGCTCGCCGAACGCGCGGTCGACCATGACGTCGATCAGCTCCGCCTTGCCCGGCACGTAGGTGTAGATCGACATGGGGGAGACGCCCAGCTCCTCGGCGATGCGCCGGATCGACAGCCCGTCCAGGCCCTCGGCGTCGGCCAGCCGGATCGCCGCCCGGACGATCTCCTCCGCGGTCAGCCGCGGCTTGGGCCCGCGCCGGGGGCGCTCCCGGACGTCCCACAGCAGCTCCAGGGTGCGCTTGGGGTCGCCCGCCCCGCTGTACTCGGTCACCGGCCGATCCTCTCAGGGATGAAACTCTGTACTGCGTACGTTATATTGGCCGCGATGGTAAATCCGTACTGCGTACATAGTTTTGGAGGACGGGTGACGGAACCACGGTTCGCGGTCGTCGCCGAGGGGCTGCGCAAGCGCTACGGCGGCACCGAGGCCCTCGCCGGGCTGGACCTGCGCGTCCCCGCGGGGACCGTGCACGGCCTGCTCGGCCCGAACGGCGCGGGCAAGACCACCGCCGTCCGGATCCTGACCACGCTGGCCCGCCCGGACGGCGGCAGCGCCCGCGTCGCCGGGCGCGACGTGGTCCGCGACGCGGTCGAGGTGCGGCGCCGCATCGGGCTCGTCGGGCAGCACGCCGCGGTCGACGAGGTGCTCGGCGGGCGGCAGAACCTCGTCATGTTCGGCCGCCTGCACCACCTCGGGGCCCGGCACGCGCGGCGGCGGGCGGACGAACTGCTGGAGCGGTTCCGCCTCACCGACGCCGCGACCAGGCCCGCCGGGGAGTACTCCGGGGGCATGCGGAGGCGCCTCGACCTGGCCGCCTCGATGATCCTCGCGCCGCCCGTGCTGTTCCTGGACGAGCCGACCACCGGCCTGGACCCGCGCAGCCGGGGCGAGGTGTGGGACGCGATCCGCGACCTGGTGGGCGGCGGCACGACCGTCCTGCTCACCACCCAGTACCTGGAGGAGGCCGACCGGCTCGCCTCCGGCGTCTCGGTGATCGACCACGGCCGCGTCATCGCCGAGGGCACTCCCGACGCCCTCAAGGCGCGGCTCGGCGGCGACCGCGTCGAGGTCGTCGTGGACGACCCCGGGGCGCTCGCCGCCGTCGCCGAGGTCGTCGGCCGGGTCGCGACCGGCGAGGTGGACGTCGACGCCGAGGCCCTGCGGGTCGGGGCGCCGGTGTCGGGGCGGGCGGCCGCGCTGACCGAGGCCGTCCGGGCCCTGGACGAGGCGGGCGTCGCCGTCGCCGACATCGGCCTTCGCCGCCCCACGCTGGACGAGGTGTTCCTGCACCTCACGGAGAAGGAGGAAGTGCCCCGATGAGCGAAGCGAACTGGGGGGCCGTCCCCCCGCGGGGCGGACGCGTGAGCGTTCAGGCGGCGCGGTGGGCCGTGGCCGACGGGTGGGTCCTGACCTCGCGCGCTCTCGCCCACTGGGCGCGCAAGCCGGGCGAGGTCGCCGTCGGGCTGCTGTTCCCGGTGATGGTCGTGCTGATGATGGGCTACCTGTTCGGCGGCCAGATGGACGTCCCCGGCGGGGGCGGCGGCTACCGGGCGTTCATCGTCCCCGGCATGTTCGCGCTGACGATGGCGTTCGGGGTCGAGACGACGTTCGCCGCGATCGCGAGCGACGCGAGCAAGGGGGTGACCGACCGGTTCCGGTCGATGCCGATGGCCTCGTCCGCCGTCGTCGTGGGCCGGGCCACGGCCGACATGCTCCACTCGGTCGTCGCGCTGGCCGTGATGGCGGCCTGCGGGGTGCTGATCGGCTGGCGCGCCCACGACGGCGCGGGCAAGGCCCTCGCGGGGCTCGGGCTGCTCCTGCTGCTGCGGTTCTCGCTGGTCTGGCTCGGCGTCTACCTCGGCCTGGTCGCCAAGGGACCGGAGTCGGTCGCGGCCGTCCAGGTCCTGGTCTGGCCCATCGGGTTCCTTTCCAGCGCCCTGGTGGCGCCGAGCACGATGCCGGGCTGGCTGGGCGCGATCGCCGAATGGAACCCCATGTCGGCGACCGTGACGGCGTGCCGGGAGCTGTTCGGCGAGCCGGCCGCCGGCGGGTCGTGGGCGGCGCAGCACAGCGTGCTGATGGCGGTGGTGTGGCCGCTGGCGATCGCGGCGGTGTTCCTCCCGCTGTCGGTCCGCCGCTACCGCGCCCTCGGCCGCTAGGGCAGGAGGGAGGCCCGGTGCCGGGCCAGCGCCAGCGCCGGGTAGCACGCCTCGGGCAGGGACGCCGTGCCGCCGCGCTCGGTGCCGAGCGCGGCGCGGAGCCGCGCGCCCACGGCCGCCGCGTCGTAGGGCTGGACGACGCACAGCTCGGCCTGCATCGCCTGCCGCGCCGCCGCCATCAGCGCCGGGACGTCCCCGACGACCACGATCTCGGCGGGGGCGTCGCGGTAGGAGAGCCGGACGGCGAGGGCGTGCATCCCGGCGGTGCCGGCGCCCTCGTAGCGGAACTCGCAGACCAGGCGGTCGCCGTCCAGCGGCCCCTCCTGGATCAGCCACGCCTGGCCGGGGACGACCCGCCCGAGCGACTCCTCCCAGGGCGCCGCCGGGACGCCGGCGAGGCGGTCGGCGGCGCGGGCCGCGGCCGCGCGCCCCTCGGCCGGGCCGATCGCGGCGAGCGCCCGCAGGAAGGCCCGCGCGCCCGGGGTGGCCGCCGCGTGCAGGCAGCCGATCAGGTCGCCGAGCGCGGCGCGCCGCGCGGCGGCGTGCGGGGCCGCGGCCTCCAAGCCGCCGAGCTGCGCGGACGTCCACATCTCGGCCTGCAGCGGGCCGGGCTGCGCGGGCAGGGCGTCGGCCTCCCGGACGTAGGCCGCGTACACCTCGCCGAGCCCCGGCAGCATCAGCTCGGGGCCGGCGGACGGTCGGGTCGCACTCACCACCTCAGCCTATGAGACACGGGAGGGCGGCCCGGCCGTCCCTCCCGGAGCCGTGCGCCCCGGGCCGCCGGGCCTACGCCGGGACGGTCAGCAGCGTGCGGCCCTCGCCGATCGTGCGGACCTCGAACCGGCTGATCTCCTGCGGCCGCAGCGCCGTGCCGCCCTGCAGGGCCAGCTGGGGCTGCGGCGACCCCGGCAGGCCGTAGCCCTTGTCGGGGACGGACCAGCCGACGACGGTGTGCGCCTTGCCCCGCTTGTCCACGGCGACCAGTTCGCACGTGAGCGGCCCGTCGACCTTGCTGAGCCGCAGCGCGATCCGGCTGCCCCACGCCTTCTGCTGCATCGCGACCGTCCCGGTGACGCCGGTGCCGGCGTCGGCCGCCGACATCGCCCGGCCGTCGCGCAGCAGCTGGGCGGTCCCGCCGTCCGGCGCGGAGGCGGCGGGGCCGCGGTCGGCCCCCAGCGTGTACCCGGTGCCGAGCGCCCCGCCGAGCAGCACGACCCCCGCGGCGGCCGCGGCCAGCGCCCGCGCGGTCCGGTGCCGCCGCTCCCGGCGGATCCGGTGCCGGATCAGGTCGGTGACCGCCGCCGGATCGGGCGGCGCGGGCATCGCCTCCACCGGATCGGAGATCGGGCCGATGCCGTCCAGGGTCTGGGCGAGCCCGCTCAGCGCGCCGAGCTCCTCGTGGCAGGAGAAGCACGACGCCAGGTGCGCCTCGAAGGCGCGGCGGTCGGGCTCCTCCAGCAGGCCGAGGGAGTAGGCGCCGACGTCGACGTGCGGCATGTCCGGCGCTCTCATGGCGTCACGCCCCTCTCCTCCAGGGCGACGCGGAGTGCCCGGAGCGCGTAGTAGACCCGGGACTTCACGGTGCCCACGGGGATGCCGAGATGCTTGGCGGCCTCGTTCACCGAGCGGTCCCGGAAGAAGGTCTCGTTGAGGACCTCGCGGTGGGCCGGAGACAGGGCGAGGAGGGCTTCGGACACGACGACGGAGCGCAGCAGATCCTCCAACCCGTCGGGCACGCGCATGTTCTCCAGCGGGCCCTCGCCCGCCTCCTGCGGCCGTGCGTTCTTGCGGCGCTGGTCGTCGATGACGATCCGGCGGGCGACGGTCGCCAGCCAGGGCAGCAGCGAGGTCGCGTTCTCGTCGAGCTGGTGCGCGCTGCGCCAGGCGCGGATCATCGTCTCCTGGACGACGTCCTCGGCCCAGTGCCGGTCGCCGCCGGTCAGGCGCAGGACGAACGACAGCAGCGGGCGGCCGTACACGCGGTACAGCTCGTTCACGATCACCTGGTCGTCCACGCCGCCGGCGGGCCGCGGGCCGCGGAACCAGCTCCACGG
Organism: Actinomadura sp. NPDC023710; assembly: GCF_040639875.1. Lineage (NCBI taxonomy): Bacteria > Bacillati > Actinomycetota > Actinomycetes > Streptosporangiales > Thermomonosporaceae > Actinomadura > Actinomadura sp. NPDC023710. The sequence goes on along the minus strand of NZ_JBFAGB010000010.1, from coordinate 109,672 downwards.
TCCGGGAGGGCGTTCGCGGGTGGCCGGCGCGGCGGCCGGTGATCTGTGGGCCATCGGGGGTCTCCGGCGGGGTGCGAGGGGTGCGGGGCGACGCGGTGACCGTGGGTGTCACGTTGGGAGGCAGTACGGGACCCCTGCGCCGCGCGGTTCAACCGAGACCGTTTCGTGGGGGATTTTCCGCATTGCTCCTTACTTGTTCGCCACCTTCTCCTTACCGCTCGGGCCCAGGGATCATCGAGGTGCGTCTCAGGGGCGAACGGGAGGCGACGACTCCGACCCGCGCATCGGAACCTTCGCCGGGCAACACTCACTCCACGCATTGGAGCGAATGCGGGCATAGGGCCCATTTGCCCACAGAAACCGAGGGCGGGGATCGGAACGGTGAAGGAGAACGGGGAAGTACAGCTCAGCTACCGCCTGCTGCTGGCGGTGGACATCCAGGGGTACAGCAGGCGCGACACGCGCGAGCAGCTGCGCGCGCAGCGGCTGCTGTCGGACGCGCTCGACGGCGCCGCCCGCGGCGTCGGCCTCGACCGCGACGGCTGGGACAAGCAGGTCGGCGGGGACGGCGAGCTCGCCACGCTGCCGGAGGGCGTCGACCCGGCGACGGTGGCCGGCGACTTCGTCATCCTCCTCGACGAGGCGCTGCGCGAGGTCAACCGGGACGCCGGCCGCTTCCGGCTGCGCGTCCGGCTCTCGCTGCACCACGGCACGCTCACGGCCGGGCCGTTCGGCCCCGCGGGCGACGCGCCCATCGTCGTCCAGCGGCTGCTGGACGCGGCACCGCTGCGCCGCCAGCTGGCCGACGACGCGGACCGCGACCTGGCCTACGTCGTGTCGGACTCGCTGTTCGACGACGTCGTGCGGACCGGGTTCTGCGCCCTGCCGCCGCGCGGCTTCCGCGCCGTCAGGGTCGTGGCGAAGGGCGCGGTGTTCCGCGGCCACATCCTCACCGGCCGCGCCGTCGGCGAGGACGCGGGCGAGGACGCGGGCGAGGACGCGGGCGGGCCGGGAGCCCCGACCGCCCGGGTCCTCGACTTCCCGGCCCTCGCCCTCGGCTGACGGGGAAGCGATCGGCGCGCCCCGCGGTTGACGCCGGTAAGGCCGACGACCGATGGAGGCGGACATGGCGGACGACACGGCGCTGGTGAAACTCCTGGCAGGGCGCGACATCGGAGTGCTGGCCACCCTCAAGCGCGACGGGCGGCCCCAGCTGTCCACGATCAACTACCACTTCGACGAGGGGCGCGGGCTCGTCCGGATCTCGATCACCAGCGACCGGGCCAAGGCCCGCAACCTGGCCCGCGACCCGCGCGCGAGCCTGCACGTCGGCTCGCCGGACGGCTGGTCGTGGGCGGTCGCCGAGGGGACCGCCGAGCTCTCGGCGGTCGCCGCCGATCCGGGCGACGCCGCCGTCGAGGAGCTCGTCGCGGTCTACCGCGACATCAGCGGCGAGCACCCCGACTGGGACGAGTACCGCCGCGTCATGGTCGAGGACGGGCGCCTCGTCGTCCGCCTGCACGTCGAGCACCTCTACGGACAGGCGCGCTGACGGCGGGCGGGGCGCGGGCTAGGCCCCCAGCAGGGCGGCCAGGAGGCGGTTGTCGCCGCGCTGCCAGAGCGTCCCGGTCTCCTCGAACCCCGCCTCGCGGAGCGCCGCGACGTGGGTGGACAGCAGCTCCGACTCCGACCCGTGGTGGCCGGTCGTCTCGTCGCGGGCCACCGCCCGCAGCTCGGCCAGGTCAGGGTCGGCGGCGATCGCCTCCCACCACTGGTCCCACCCCTCGGGACGATCACCGGCGAACCGGCGTGCCTGCTCGCGCTCGCGCAGGGCGACGTCGAGGGCCGCGAGGCCCGGCGTCCGGTCGTCCACCCCCAGGTTGTCGCCGTTGAGGAACAGCCCGCGGGGCCGCAGCACCCGCGCGAGCTCGCCGTAGGCGACGCGCAGCCGCCCGGCCGACAGCCAGTGCAGGGCCGTGGTGCTGACGGCGGCGTCGGCCTGCCGGTCCAGCCGAAGCCGGGCCGCCCAGCCGGGCTCGCGCAGGTCCAGCTCGGCGAAGGTCAGGCCCGGCCGGCCGGCGTGCACGGCGCGGCCGAGCGACAGCAGCAGCGGGTCGGCGTCGACCGCGACCACGGTCGCGCCGGGGAGGCGGTCCAGGATCCGGCCGGCGAGCGACCCCGGCCCGCAGCCGAGGTCGAGGACGAGCGGGTCGGGCCGTCCGGTCGCGGCCTCCAGCGCGTCGAGGAGGGCGGTGAACCGCTCCTCGCGGTCGGGGATGTAGCCCTCCTGCTGGACGTCCCAGCGGGCGGTCCACGCGCTCGCGACCTCGTGGCTGAGCATGGTCATGATCTCTCCTGTGACTGTCGTATAAGCTTTGGACAGTCACAGTGTGAACCCGGAAGGCGTAACTGGTCAAGTGGAGTTCAACAGTCATACCGATGCGGTGGTGCAGGCGGCCGCCGGCCTGGTCAACGAGCTGACCCCGGGGGAGCGGCGCGGCCGCGCCTACACCCCGCCCCCGCCGCCCGCACTCGCCGCCGCCGTCACCGACGTCCTCCGGCGCGTCGGCCGCGGATCGCGCGCCACCGAGGCCGAGCTGCCCGCGCTCGCCGCCGTCGCGCGCGAGCTGCGCGCCGTGTTCGACGCCGTCGCCGCCGGCGACGTCGACGGCGCCGCCGAGCAGGTCAACCGGCTCCTGGAGAAGACCGAGGCCCGGCCCCGCCTGGAACGCCACGACGGGCACCCGTGGCACGTCCACTACCACGGCTCCGACGAGAACGACTGGGCCGGCCCGTGCGCCACCGGCCTCGCCATCGTCATCGGCAGCGAGCTGCACGACCGCCTCGGGGTCTGCACCGCGCCGCACTGCGATCGCGTCTACGTCGACACCTCCCGCAACGGCACGCGCCGCTTCTGCTCCACCGCCTGCCAGAACCGCGTCAAGGCCGCGGCGTTCCGCGCCCGCGCGCAGTCGTCCTGACGGGGCCCCGAAACCGGGCCTGCCGCTGCCGTCGGCGTGGCTGTAGCGTGTGGCGATGATCCAGGCCACCGCCACCACCGCCGCCTCGCCCGAGGACCTCTTCCGGCACCTGGCCGTCCCCGAGGCGTGGGGCGCCTGGGGCAGGTTCCCCACCCCGGCGCGGCGGACGCGCGCGGGCGACACCGCCCCCTACGGCGTCGGGACGGTCAAGAAGATCTGGCCGGCCAGTGAGCGGACCGTCGCCTACGAGCCCTACGAGCATTTCGGGTACGTCGCGCTGGCGGGCCTGCCCGTGCGCGGTTACCGGTCGGACGTCCGGCTGGAGCGACGGGACGCCGGCACGTTCCTGCGCTGGGAGGCGACGTTCGAGCCGCTGATCCCCGGCACCGGACCGGTCGTCGGCTTCGCGCTCCGGCAGATGCTGAGGGCCTTCACCCGTTGGCTGCCCGCCCACGTCGAGCACTGCCCGCCGGACTGCCCCGCCCGCAGGGCCGAGGGCATCTGACCCGGCGGGGCCTCCGGCCCCCGGCGGAAGGTCTGAGCCGGAGACCGTGCGACCCCCCGCACGGCCTCCGGCGAAAAGGTGCAGGCCGAGAGCACCCCGCAGTTCCCTCGGCCTGCACGACCATGGACCCCTCAGGCGGGGTCGGGACCGTAGACCTCCCACAGCTCCCCGGCGAAGAACCTGCCGAAGTCGAGCAGCTTGCCCGCCCCGTCGGGCCCCGTCGTGCGGAAGGTCGTCAGCTGCCGCGCGAAGTCGGTCAGCTGGATGTGCAGCACGCCCGCCGCGACGACCTGCGCGCCGTCCTCCTCGTCCTCGGCGACGTGCCCGTCCAGCAGCCGCACGTAGAGGGTGGAGGTGTCCGGCCAGATCCGCGTCGGCGGCCCGTGCAGGACGTTCTTGTGCCCGCTCAGCGTGCGCCGCCGCCCCTCCCCGTCGGTGTAGAACAGCCGGTACTTCATCAGCCGCCTGTCCTCGGGCGCCTCCGCGACGAACAGGTTGAACGCGCCCCGCTCGACCGGGCGACGCCCCCCGTGCCCGGTCGCGTCGACCCATCCGGCGGCCGTCGCCTCGTGGTCCGGCTCGGCCAGGAAGCGGTCGGTGTCCGCCGCGGTGATCGTCAGGCGGAACGACAGGGGCCGGCGCCCCTCGGCCAGCTCGCCGATCCGCGTGTCGGTCTCGCCGTAGGTGACGAACCCCTTCATCTCCTCGGTGAACGACAGCGACGTACGGCCCGCGACCACGGTGGACGGTCCCCGTGTCCCGCCGTGGCTCCCCGATGCCGGGCCGTACGTCGAGCCGTTCCCCGCCCCGCCTGGCGAGCCGGCTCCCCCGGCCGGCTCGGCCCCCGTGGCAGGCGGGGCGGTCGGTCCCCCCGCCCCCCGGCGGGCGGACGTCTTCTCCAGCAGCCGCGTGGCCAGCCGATCGGCCTGCGCGGCGATGGTGAGCGAGGGGTTCGGGCCCACCGGGCCGGGCATCGCCGCCCCGTCGGCGATGTAGAGGCCCGGGAACCCGAACACCTCGCCGAAGGCGTCGCAGACGCCTTCGCCCGGGTGGTCGCCCATGGGGGCGCCGCCCAGCGGATGGACGGTGATGATGCGCTTGCGGAACCACATCGGGTTGTCGGCGTAGTCGGCGCCGAGCACGTCCGCGATCCCCTGCATCGTCTTGCGGACGCGGTTGAACAGCTCCTCGCTCGTCCGGGCGTTCCAGTCGGCGGCGAGCCGGCCGTCCTTGAGGTGCAGCCGCCCGTCGGCGGTCTCGCGGCCCATGCCGAGCAGCGGCAGCGAGCTGACCGTCAGCGCCCCGTCGCCGATCAGGTCCGAGAGCTCCTTGGACAGGTTGGTGTCCGGCGCGTCCTTGAAGAACTCGGTGAAGCGGCCCCACAGGAACTCCACCGCGCGCTCGAACTCGCCGCGGACGTCGAAGCCGTTCACGATCCAGTCGGTGAACCCGGGGTAGCCGCCGTCCTGGATGTAGGCGCCGGGGCCCGCGCCGGGCACGCCGTCCAGGTCGTCCGGCAGCCGGATCGCCGTGGTGATCACCGGTCCGCGGCTGGCGTTCAGCGGGCGGACCCGGTTGCGGTCCTTGGCCCGCAGCAGGAACGTCAGCAGGTCGCCGTTGCCGCAGAACCGGGTGCCGAGGGCCGAGCTCAGCCCGGGGAACGCCTTCCGCGACTTCAGCAGCAGGTACGTGGTGCCGTACGTGCCGGCGCCCAGCACCAGCCGGTCGCAGGTGATCGTCCGGATCGGCGGGCGGCGCTTCCTGGCGGTCAGGTCCGTGTGGTGGACGTAGTCGACCTCGTATCCGCCGCCCCGCCGGGGCCGGATCGCCTTCACCTCGTGGGAGGTGCGGATGTCGGCGCCGTGGTGCGCCGCCGCCGACAGGTAGTTGTGGTCGAGGCTGTTCTTGGAGCCCTCGTTGCAGCCGATGTCGCACTCGCCGCACAGCTTGCACGTCCGGCGGGGGGCGCCGTGCAGGTTGCCGTACGCGGGGTCGGCGATCGGCAGGCTCACCCCGGGCGCGCCGCCCGGCTCGGAGGCGAAGCTGACCGCGAGCGGCGGCAGCGTGCTGTGCAGGCCGAGTTCGGCCGCCGCGTCCTGCATCGCGTGGGTCTTCGGGGTGTCGTCGTAGGGGACCTGGTCCAGCGGGTACGGCGTCGCGCCCATCATCCGCTCGACGGCGTCGTAGTGCGGGTCCAGGTCGTCGCGCGAGACCGGCCATGGCTGGTGCCCCCCGCCGGGCACCGGCCGGTCGTGCACGAACCAGCGCTCGTCCTTGCGCAGCAGCACGTTCGCGTAGATCAGGGAACCGCCGCCGAGGCCGGCGGACACGACGGAGTCGCAGCCCTTGAACCCCCACACGTCGTACATCCCGTACAGGCCGGCGGCCGGGTCCCAGAACGCCCGGCCCATCTCGGCGGGGGAGCGCGGGAAGCTGCCGGGCGGGTACGGCTGCCCGCGCTCCAGCAGGACGACCCGCTGCCCGGCCTCCGCCAGCCGGTAGGCGGTGACGGATCCGCCGAATCCGGATCCGATCACGACCGCGTCGGCGTGCTCGGCCGCGCCGCTGCCTCCGGTCATCGCTCAGCCCGCCTTCCGCTTGAGGAAGTCCACGACCTGCGGGAACACCTCGGTGTCGGAGGCGGCGCCCATGAACGGGTCCTGGTGGCCGTAGCCGGGCAGGACCGCCAGCTCGTGCAGCCCGGGAGTGATCTTCTCCAGGGTGCGGTGGCAGACGATGTTGGAATCGGTGAACACGTGGTTGCGGTCTCCGGTGAGGAACAGGATCGGCGTCGTGACCGAGGCGGCGCGCGAGAGGTAGTCGTCCGGCAGCGCGGCGGAGCGGGGATCGCGCGGGTGGCGCTTCACCGCGCGGCCGGCCTTCACCATCGCGTGGAGGTGCCGGTAGTAGTTGACGTTGCAGGCCCCGAACAGGTCGGGCAGCCGGCCGTGCGTGACCGGCGCCATCTTGGCGTGCGTGAAGATCGGTTTCCCGCCGCCCCACATGAAGCTGAGCATGTGGCAGGCGGGCTCGCCGCACTCGCGGTGGAACGGCGCGACGGCCTTGGCGAGCATCCAGCCGCGCGTCAGCAGCGGAGCGTTCGCGTACCGGGGGTCCAGATGGCAGGGCCCGAGGACGTACTCCATGAGGGCCGGCCCGTACCCGAGCTTGATCTTCGACCAGCGCGGGGTGCGCGGGGTGAGCGAGACGCTGTTGCAGACCAGGCTGGTGACGCCGGTGACGGTGGCGGCGAACAGCGCCATCGAGAACGAGATCGCGCCCACGCAGTGGGAGATCACGTGGACCCGCCGGTCCCCGATGTGGCGCCGCAGCTCGGCGAGCATCGCCGGGTGGTCGTGGAGCGCGATGGCGTCCAGATCGTGGCGCGTGGCCTCGGAGTTGTAGGGGAACCGGCCGCTGATCCGCAGGTCGACCGCCCACACGTCGCCGAACCCGGCGTCGTGCAGGTGGTTCACCAGGTTGGTGTGCTCCGGCATGATGTACATGTCGCTGGACGTGGTCAGCCCGTGCACGAGGAGGACGACGTCGTCGCAGTCGTTCCGGCGGAACCGGGTCAGGTTCAGGCCGAGGCCGTCACCGGTCGCGAAGGGGTGCACGGACACCTCGGCGTCCGCGACGCCCGCGTGCGTGAAGCGCGCGATCCGCTGCTGCTCCATGTCCATCTCCTCCGCTTCCTGACGGTCCAACCCTGCCAAACGCGGATATCGGCGCGGCATCGTGGAGAACCCGTACTTACGGGTGCGGGCTCGCCCGCCCGACGTACGGGACGTACGTGAAGTAAGAGTCGGATCTACTCGGAACGGTTCATCGCGGTCGCGACGCCGACCCGGGAGGACACGCCGATCTTGCCGAAGACGCGGGAGAGGTGGGTCTCGACCGTCCGGACGCTGAGGTACAGCCGCTCGGCGATCTGCTGGTTGCTGTTGCCCTCGGCGACCAGCAGCGCGATCTCGTGCTCGCGCGGGGAGAGCCCGAACGGCAGGTCCTTCCTGCCTTTGGCGCCCCTGGCGGGGGTCCCGGGGGAGGGCACCCGGACGCCGAGCCGGCGCTGCTCGCGGACGACCTGCGCCAGCAGCCCCTTCATCCCGCACGACTCGAAGACCTCCGCGGCGGCCCGCAGCCGGTCCCGGGCCCGGGCGCGGTCGCCGGCGGCGGCGTGCGCGAGCCCGGCGGCCAGTTCCGCGCGGCCGGCCTCGGGCCGCCGTCCCGCCTTGGCGAGCAGGTCGGCGGCCTCCGCCGCCAGCGCCGCGGACCCGGCGGGGTCGGCGGGACGGAGCGCGTGCGCGCGGGTCAGCCGGGCCAGGCCGGCGTCGCCGGTCAGCAGCGGGTCGGCGATCGCTTCGGCGATGTCGGCCCAGTTCGCGGCGTCGGCGGAGTCCAGCTGCGCGGCGCGGACCGCCGCCAGCGCCTCCGCGCAGATCACCAGCGTGCTGAAGTCCAGGCCGGAGGTGCCGTCGCCGCAGGCGGCGATCAGCGCGGTGGCGCCCTCCTCCAGCCGGCCCTCGTTGATCACCGCGACGGAGCGGGCGACGTGCGCCATGTGCGTCCACCACTCGCCCGACCCGGTGTCGTTGGCGACGGCCTCGTCCCCGGCCCGCAGCGCCCGCTCGTGGTCGCCCGTCCAGGACGCGATCAGGCACTGCTGGATCAGCCCGTAGGCCAGCACCTCCTGCGAGCGCAGGTCGCGCCCGACGGCGGTGGCCTCGTCGGCGACGGCGGCGGCCTCCTCCAGCCGCCCCAGCTGGGCCAGGACGCGCGACTGCCCGGCCAGCATGTAGCCGAGCACGAACGTCTGCCCGGTCGTGCGGGTGATCGACACCAGCCGCTCGGCGTGCCGCAGCGCCTCGTCGTACATGCCGAGGAACGACTCGGCGAACACCAGCCAGGCGAAGCAGTCCAGGCAGTCGGCGAAGTCGTTGTCGGACGCCGTGGAGAACAGCCGGTCGGCGGTCTGGGCGTGGGCGATCGCCTCCGCGACCTCGCCGCGCCCGTAGGCGACCATCGGGCGCATCGCCGCGACCGCCGCCGTCAGGCCGAGGCCCCACCCGGGGGCGCTGTCCGGGATGGTCTCCAGGATGGCGTGCGAGCCGCGGGTGTCGATCCGCTGGATCCGGTCGGCGACGAGCCGGATCCGCAGCAGCACCGCCTCGGGGGTCTGCCGGTCGGTGCTGCGGCGCAGCTCGTCCAGGACCAGCGCGCGGGCCTCGTGGATCCGGCCGAGCTGCCGCTCCATGATCGCGCACATGTGCACGGTGCGGGCGCGGCGGACGGTGTCGTCCGGGGGCAGCAGCCCCAGCAGCGTGCGGGCGGTCTCGCGGCCCTCCTCGGCGTGGCCGCTGACGGCCTGCACCTGGGCCAGCTCGACCAGCAGCTCCACCCGGCCGGGATAGGCGTCGCCGGCGGCGCCGGGCATCAGGTCCAGCGCGGCCTGCAACCAGTACGCGGCGGTGGCGGGCGCCTGCTGCGCGACGGCACGGGCGGCCTCCACCAGCGTCCGGATCGCCTCGGCGTCGCCGAAACGCGCCGACCGCACCACGTGGTGGGCGCGCACGGCCGCCGGGGCGCCCAGCTCGGCGAGCCGCTCCGACACCCGCGAGTGCGCGGCGATCCGCCAGCCCGCCGCCGTCGAGGCGTAGGCGACGTGCCGCACCAGGGGATGCCGGAACCGGAACCGGCCGCCCGGCGCGGGACGCACCACGTCGTGGCCGGTCAGCACGTCCAGGGCGGTGAGCGCGGCGTTCTGCTCCATCTCCGCCGCGACCGACGCGAGCGCGGGCTCGAACACGTCCGCGGCCACCGCCGCCGCCTGCGCCAGCAGCAGCGCCTGCGGCGGCAGCGCGCTCAGTTCGACCTGCAGCGCCGCCCGCACCGCCGCCGGCACCTCGGTCAGGTTCGCGACGCCCTTCTCCCAGTGCCGGTCCAGGCCGGTACCGGCCGCGGGCGCGGTCCCGCCCGCCATCCTGGCCAGCGCCTCCAGGTAGAACGGGTTGCCGCCGCTGGCCTTGAACAGCGCCTCGCACCGCGCGCGTCCGACGTCCGGGCCGAGGAACTCGCGGACCTCGCTCTGGGTGAGCGGATCGACCGTCACCCGCGCGCCCTGCGGGCCCGCCGCGTCCACCAGCGCCGCCAGCCGCGGCGACGCCTGCGCGGGACGGTAGGCGACCGCCAGCAGCACCCGGGCCCGCGGCGGATGCCGGACCAGATGGTCCAGCAGCTCGATCGTCGCGTCGTCGGCCCAGTGCAGGTCGTCCAGGATCAGCACCAGCCCGGACGGCTCGGCCAGCGCCTCCAGCAGGTGCCGGACGGTGCGGTGCAGCTGGTAGCGCGCCACCCGCGACTCGGGCGAGGCGGCGGGCGGGTCGCCGGACAGGTCGGCGAGCGCGGGGAACACGGTGCCGAGCAGGCGCAGCGCCGCCGGCGGCAGTTCGAGGGCGTGCTCTTCGAGGCGGTCGTCGAGCGCGTCGACCACGGCGCCGAACGGCATCTCCTGCTCGAACTCCGCCGCGCGCCCCGCGACGAACGGCAGCTTGCGGGAGATCGCGCCGTCGGCGAGCTCGTTCAGCAGCCGCGTCTTGCCGGCACCGGGCTCGCCGACCAGCGCGACGAGGCCGTAGCCGCCCTCGACCGCGTCGAGAGCGCGGTCGATCCGCTGCAGCGCGTCCCGGCGCCCCACCAGCGGCGCGTTGCCGGGACTCCCGGCGGCGTGGGCCGCACGACCCTCCATGTCCACACCCCAACAGCGACAGGCGGCCGATACGCCGTGACCATGCTTCTTGTTGTGGTACCTCTGAACGAGCGGGATTTACCTTATCGGGTGGAACGTCAATAAGGCGGAACAACACACCCTGCCTGCGCCTAGCCCACCCGCGACGGCGTCCTCTGGACCGTATGTACATAGCTATGAACGGCCCTGGCGGGTCCCATGTCAACCTTGGGAGGGTAAACCGTCCCGCGACCGTGACATCCCGCCGCCGGGTCAGCCGTCCAGGCCGATCCGCCGTGCGGCCTCGCTCCAGCGAGCCTCGTCGCCCGACGGGGTGTAGCGGCGGAGGTCCTGCGTGGCGGCGACCAGGGCGCGGGACTCGGCCAGGTCCGCGACGGCGCCGTGCGCGCGGGCCTGCGCCAGGACGTTGCCGAGGGCGGTCGCCTCGACGGGCCCGGCCACCACCGGCAGCCCGCTGGCGTCGGCGGTCAGCCGGCACAGCAGGTCGTTGCGGCTGCCGCCGCCCACCAGGTGGACGACGTCGATCTCCCGTCCCGACAGGCGCGCCGCCTGGCGGAGCGTGGCACGGTGCGCGAGGGCGAGGCTGTCGAGGATGCAGCGCACGGTCTCGGCGCGGGTGGACGGCTCGGGCAGCCCCCGGCGGCGGCAGTGCGCGGCGATGCGGGCCGGCATGTCGCCGGGCGGCAGGAACTCGGGGTCGTCGGGGTCGATGAGGCAGCGCAGGCCGGGCACTTCCGCGGCCGCGGCGAGCAGGGCCGGCAGGTCCGCCTCGCCCCAGGTCCGCAGGGACTCCTGGAGAAGCCACAGGCCCATCACGTTGCGCAGGTAGCGGACGGTCCCGTCGACGCCGCCCTCGTTGGTGAAGTTGGCCTTGCGGCTCTCCTCGGTCAGCACGGGGGCGTCGAGTTCCACGCCGACCAGCGACCACGTACCGCAGGAGATGTAGGCGAAGCGGTCCGTGGCGGCGGGAACGGCGGCGACGGCGGAGGCCGTGTCGTGCGAGCCGACGGCCGTGACGCGCAGGGCGCCGTGGCCGGTCTCGGCCCCCACGTCCGCGCGGAGCGTCCCGATGTCCGCGCCGGGGTCGTGCAGCGGCGGGAAGATCCGCGCGGGAAGGCCCAGCCGGGCGACGAGGTCCGCCGACCAGGTGCCGCCGCGGACGTCCAGCAGCCCGGTGGTGGAGGCGTTGGTGCGCTCGGCGCCGATCTCCCCGGTGAGCCAGTAGGCCAGCAGGTCGGGGATCAGCAGGAGCGTCGCGGCCCGGGAGAGGTCGTCGGCCGCGAGCTGGTAGATCGTGTTGAACGGGAGGAACTGCAGGCCCGAGGACTGGTAGAGGACGTCCTCGCCCAGCTCGGCGCGGACCCGGTCCATCACGCCGTCGGTGCGGGCGTCGCGGTAGTGGACGGGGTTGCCGAGCAGGGCGCCGCCTGCGTCCAGCAGCCCGTAGTCGACCGCCCAGGAGTCGATGCCGACCGAGGACAGGCCGCGCGGGGTGGAGCGCAGCCCGTCCAGGACGTTGCCGTAGAGGCCGAGGATGTCCCAGTGCAGGGTGCCGTTGACCCGGACGGGACGGTTGGGGAAGCGGCGGATCTCCTCCAGGGCGAGGGTGCCCGGCCCGACGCGCCCGGCCATCACCCGCCCGCTGGACGCCCCGAGATCGACGGCCGCGAACATCGCTCCGCTCATGCTGTGTCCTTGTGGGGGGGCGACCCCCCACGCCCCCCGGTTCGCTCCGCTCATGTGAGGATCAGCACCTCCAGAGTCCTGGGCCCGTGCACGCCCTCCACACGCGACAGCTCGATGTCGCTGGTCGCGGACGGGCCCGACACGAACGTCAGCGGGCGCCGCGGATCGAGTCGTTCGAGCGCCTCCGGCACATCGGCGGCGACCTGGCCGGCGTGGACGACGATCAGGTGGTAGTCGGGCACGAGCGACAGGGCGCGCGGCCCCTGGGCGGCGCCGTGGTCCAGCACGATCGTGCCCGTCTCCGCGACCGCGGCCGCGCAGGCGGTGACCGCCCCGGCGAGACCGTCGAGGGAGGCGACCGACGGGTCGCGCACGAGCGCCGCGCCGGTCGCGGACGTCCACTCCTCTGGGAGGCCGGAGGGGATGCCGTAGGTGCCGGGACGGGCCGCGAGCCGTTCGGCGACGGTCGAGGCGACCTCGGACGCGGCGGCGCGCAGGACGGTCGCGCGGTAGTCGGCGACCCGTTCCGCGAACAGGTCGAGGATCGCGTCCTCGTGGTGGCGGCGCAGGTAGCCGCGGTCGATCCGGTCGTAGGAGGCCGCGACCTCGGCGGCGGGGCGGGCGGGCGCGGCCCGCTCGATCCGGCGCAGGATCTCCTCGCGCGCGTTCACCGTTCCCCCTCCTCGTGCCCGCCGCCGGTCCGGGCCCACCAGGCGCGGAACGACTCGGGCGGCGGCGCGGGCGCGTCCCGCGTCTCGGTCCAGGCGCCCAGCGGCCCGGGCAGCCGCCGGATCCGGCCGCCGCGCGCCACGACGCGGCGGCTCGCGGACGCGGCGCGCTGCGCGAGCGCGAGCCGGGTGGGGGAGCGCAGCGTCCACCCGGCCGCCGTCATCGCCACCCGCTCCAGCGGATGGCGGGGCCCCTTCTCCACGGCGCGGGCCCGCAGGTGCACGAGCACCTCCGGGATGTCGATGGCGACCGGGCACGCCTCGAAGCAGGCCCCGCACAGCGTCGACGCGTACGGCAGCGACGCGTCCACCTCCGACCCGATGCCCCTGATCTGCGGGGACAGGATCGCGCCGATCGGGCCGGGGTAGGGCGAGCCGTAGGCGTGGCCGCCCGCGCGCTGGTAGACCGGGCACACGTTCAGGCACGCCGAGCAGCGGATGCAGCGCAGCGCCTGCCGGCCCACCTCGTCGGCCAGGGTGGCGGTGCGGCCGTTGTCCAGCAGGACGAGGTGGAAGTCGCGCGGGCCGTCGCCGGGGGACACGCCCGTCCAGGCCGAGGTGTAGGGGTTCATCCGCTCGGCGGTGGACGAGCGGGGCAGCAGCTGAAGGAACACCTCCAGGTCCCGCCAGCTCGGCACGATCTTCTCCACGCCCATCACCGAGATGAGCGTCTCGGGGAGCGTCAGGCACATCCGGCCGTTGCCCTCCGACTCCAGCACGACGAGCGTGCCGGTGTCGGCCACGGCGAAGTTCACGCCCGACACCCCGACCTTCGCCGACAGGAACTTGGCGCGCAGGTGCCGCCGGGCCGCCTCGGCCAGCTCGGCGGGCGCGTCGGTCAGCCCCTCCGGCGCGTCCTCCATCGCGCGCAGGAAGATGTCGCGGATGTCGGAGCGGTTGCGGTGGATGGCCGGGACGAGGATGTGCGACGGCCGGTCGTCCCCGAGCTGGACGATCAGCTCCGCCAGGTCGGTCTCGTAGGCGGTGATCCCCTCCTCGGCGAGGAACTCGTTGAGGCCGATCTCCTGCGTCGCCATCGACTTGACCTTGACGACCTCGGTCTCCCCGGTCGCCTTCACCAGGTCCGCGACGATCCGGTTCGCCTCGGCCGCGTCGCGGGCCCAGTGCACCGTCCCGCCGGCCTCGGTGACCTTCTCCTCCAGCAGCCGCAGGTAGTGGCCGAGGTTCGCCAGGACGTGGTCCTTGATCTGCTTGCCCGCCTCGCGGAGCGCGGGCCAGTCGTCCAGCTCGGCCACCGCGGCGGCGCGGCGCCCCCGGATCGTGGTGGTGGCGTGCGCGAGGTTCCCGCGCAGCCGCGGGTCCGCCACCGCGCGGCGCGCGGCGTCCGGGAACGACGGCATTCCGAGATAGGTCGGCATCGCGGGCGAGGTCATGCGGGCTCCTCCTCCGTCGAGGCGAGGATCTCGGCCAGGTGGACGGTCCGCACCCCGGCGCGGGTGCGGGTGAGGGCGCCGCCGATGTGCATCAGGCAGGAGTTGTCCGCCGCGCACAGCGTCTCGGCCCCGGTCGACCGGACGGCGGTGACCTTGTCCGCGCACATCGCGGCCGACACCTCGGCGTTCTTCAGCGCGAACGTCCCGCCGAACCCGCAGCACTCGGCCGCGTCCGGGAGCTCGACCAGGTCGATGCCGCGGACCTCGCGCAACAACCGCAGCGGGCGGTCGCCGACGTGCAGCATCCGCAGCGAGTGGCACGTCGGGTGGTAGGTGACGCGGTGCGGGTAGTAGGCGCCGACGTCGGTGACGCCGAGGACGTCCACCAGGAACTCCGTCAGCTCGTACACGCGGGAGGCGACCCCGGCGGCGCGCGGCGCGAGCCGGGGGTGCCAGTCGCGGATCATCGCCCCGCAGGACGCGGACGGCGTCACGACCGCGTCGTAGGGCTCGAACGTCTCCGCGAACCCCTTCACCAGGGGCAGTGCCTGCCGCCGGTAGCCGGTGTTGAGGTGCATCTGCCCGCAGCAGGTCTGCGACTCGGGGAACTCGACGTCGTGGCCGAGGCGCCGCAGCAGCCGCACCACCGCCTTGCCCGTCCCCGGAAACAGCGTGTCGTTGACGCAGGTGAGGAACAGCGCAACTCTCACAGTGCGTGCCTCCCGAGGGCGGGGCCGCCCAACGCGGAGCGGCTGGACTCGCGGACGACCAGCTCGGGCTGGAACATCACCTGCTGGTGGGCGTGCCCGCCCGTCTCGTCGCACTCCTCCAGCAGCAGCTCGGTCGCGATCCGGCCGAGCTGGTAGGTGGGCTGCCGCACCGAGCTGAGCGGGACGGCGGCCGCGGCCGAGAACTCGATGTCGTCGTACCCGATCAGCGCGACGTCATCCGGCACCTTGATCCCGGCCTGCAGCAGGACGCGCAGCACGCCGAGCGCGAGCAGGTCGTTCGCGCAGAAGATCGCGTCCGGCAGCGGCGGGCCGGCCTCCAGCAGCCGCCGGGCCGCCTCCTGCCCGGCCCGGGCGTTCATCGCCCCGACGGCGACCTCGCGCATCGCGTCGCGGCCGAGCCCGGCGGCGCGCACCGCCCGCAGCGCGCCCTTGCGCCGGTCGGCGCACTGGCGCAGCACCGTCGGCCCGGTGACCAGCGCCAGCGTCCGGGCCCCCGCATCCAGCAGCTCGGCGGCCGCGAGCTCGCCGCCCGCGACATCGTCAACGGCGACCGAGCACTGGTTGGCGCGCGGCGTCGGGTGGTCGAGCAGCACCACCGGGACGCCCCGCTCGCGCAGCCGGTCGGTGGCCTCGCCGTCGTCGCCGACCGGGGTCAGCAGGACCCCCCGGACGCGCTGCTCGGCGAACACCCGCAGGTTGCGCCGCTCCCGCTCGTCCGACTCGCCCGAGGAGGAAAGGATCACCGAGTAGCCGCGCTCGCTCGCGATGTCCTCCACGCCGCGCGCCACGTCGGTGAAGAACGGGTTGGCGAGGTCGAGGACCATCAGCCCGATCGTGCTGCTGTGGCCGGCGCGCAGCGTGGACGCCGAGCCGTTGCGGACGAAGCCGAGATCGCGGATCGCCTGCTCGACGCGGACGCGGGTGGCCTCGGCGACGCGCTCGGGCCGGTTGAGCACGTTGGACACGGTGCCCGGCGAGACGCCGGCGTGCGCCGCGACCTGCTTGATGCCGACCGTCCGGCCCGGCGGCGCGGAGCGGCCGGTCTCGTCTGCGCCCAATCTGTGTGCCCCCGAGTCGTCCGCTGGTGTGTCGCCGCTCACTTTGGGTCATTCGATTAAAACGTGTCAACCCGGGATCCGGATGAACCGGGCGCGAAACCCGAGCGGCCGGTCCCGGCCGCGATCGACTTCTGAACGTCGCCGACCCTTGTGCGTACGGGCTTTCCGCAGCGTCGGACGGGGACCGCGGCACATTCCCCTCTTGACGGGTGCTCCGGGTCACATCTAGCGTCCTCCGCAACATCCTGTTAAAACGTTTTTTATCTGTTCGTCACAGACGTCCCCCGCGAGGAGGGCCGCGATGGGTGCACCGGGCCGCTCGGCGCCGCCGACATTGGCACTGGTCAACGTGAGTAAGTCGTTCGGCGCGGTCCGCGCGCTGCAGGGGGTCACCCTGGAGCTCCACGCGGGCGAGGTGCACGCCCTTGCGGGCGAGAACGGCGCCGGCAAGTCCACAGTCGTAAAAACGTTCGCAGGCGTGCACCGCCCCGACGCGGGCGAGGTGCGGGTGGACGGCGAGCCGGTGGCCTTCCACGGCCCCGCCGACGCGCAGGCCGCCGGCGTCGCGGTCATCTACCAGGAGCCCACGCTGTTCCCCGACCTGTCGGTCGCCGAGAACATCTTCATGGGCCGGCAGCCGCGCGGGGCGCTCGGCCGCATCGACCGCCGCGCCATGCACGCCGAGACGGCGCGGCTGTTCGAGCGGCTCGGCGTCGCGCTGGACCCGCAGCAGCCCGCCCGCGGGCTGTCGATCGCCGACCAGCAGGTCGTCGAGATCGCCAAGGCCATCTCCCGGGACGCGCGGGTGCTGATCATGGACGAGCCGACCGCGGCCCTCACCGGCCAGGAGGTCGCGCGCCTGTTCGCCGTCACCCGCAACCTCCAGGAGCACGGCTGCGCGGTGCTGTTCATCTCGCACCGGCTCGAGGAGATCTTCGAGCTGTGCCGGCGGGTGACGACGCTGCGCGACGGCGCCTACGTCGGCACCGACATGGTCGCCGGCATCACCCCCGACGACCTCGTCCGCCGGATGGTCGGCCGCGATCTCGACGCGCTCTACCCCAAGCAGGACGTGACGCCCGGCGAGGTCGCGCTGAAGGTGAGCCGGCTGACCCGCGAGGGCGCCTTCACCGACGTCTCCTTCGAGGTCCGCCGCGGCGAGATCGTCGCGCTGGCCGGGCTGGTCGGCGCCGGCCGCAGCGAGGTCGCCCGCGCCGTCTTCGGCGTGGACCGCTGGGACGCCGGGGCCGTCGAGGTCGGCGGGCGCGCGCTTCCGGCGGGCAGCCCCACGGCCGCGATGTCGGCCGGGCTGGCCCTCGTCCCCGAGGACCGCCGCCAGCAGGGCCTGGTCATGGACATGTCGATCGAGCGGAACATGGGCCTCACCCAGCTGCGGACGCTGCGCCGCGAGACCGGGCGCGGGGGCCTGATCTCCCGGAAGGTGGAGCGGGACCGCGCCGCCGACTGGGGCCTGCGCCTCCAGTTGAAGTACGCCCGGCTCAGCGACGCCGTCGGCGTCCTGTCGGGCGGCAACCAGCAGAAGGTCGTGCTCGCCAAGTGGCTGGCCACCGAGCCGGCCGTGCTGATCGTGGACGAGCCGACCCGCGGCATCGACGTCGGCACCAAGGCCGAGGTGCACCGGCTCCTGTCGGAGCTGGCCGCGCAGGACCTGGCGGTACTGATGATCTCCTCCGACCTGCCGGAGGTGCTCGGCATGGCCGACCGCGTGCTCGTCATGCACGAGGGCCGGCTCACCGCCGAGATCGCCCGCGCGGACGCGACCGAGGAGAGCGTGATGGCCGCCGCGACCGGCCGCCCCGGAACCGGAAAGGCGGCCTGAGCCGATGACCGTCCTCACCCAGTCCCCGGCCAGGCCGGAGTCGGGCGGACCGCCGGGCGGCGGGCGCCGCCTCGTCGACATGGTGCTGCGCGCCCGCGAGCTGAGCATCCTCGGCGCGCTCGTCGTCCTCGTCGTGGGCACCACCATCGCCAACCCGCGGTTCATGTCCGGCCAGGGCATGAAGGACATCTTCCTCAACGCCTCGATCCTGGTGCTGCTCGCCGTCGGGCAGAGCATGGTCGTCGTCACCCGCAACATCGATCTGTCGGTCGGGTCCGTCGTCGGGCTCGTCGCGTTCAGCGCCGGGAGGTTCGCCTCCGGCGGGGACCGCAACGTCGTGCTGGTCGTGCTGGTGGGCGTCGGGATCGGCCTGGTCTGCGGGCTCGTGAACGGGCTGCTCGTCAGCTTCTGCCGCGTGCCGGCCCTCGTCGTCACCCTCGGCACGCTGTACGTGATCCAGGGGCTGGACTACCGCATCGCGCACGGCGACCAGATCGGCGCCGCGGACCTGCCGTCCTCGCTGCTGAGCCTCGGCAACGACGGGATCCTCGGCGTCCCCTACCTGCCGATCATCACCGTGGTGGTGATGCTGGCGGTCGGCTACTACCTGCGCTCCTACTCCTCCGGGCGCGAGTACTACGCGATCGGGTCCAGCCCGGAGGCCGCGATGCTCGCCGGCGTGCCGATCCGCCGCCGCGTCCTCACCGCCTACCTGGTCAGCGGCGCCCTCGCCGGGCTCGCCGGGGTGCTGTGGCTCGCCCGGTTCGGCACCGTCGTCGCCGACGCCGCGAACGGCTGGGAGCTGAAGGTCGTCAGCGCCGTCGTCGTCGGCGGCGTCGCCATCACCGGCGGCGTCGGCACCGTGTACGGGGCGGCGCTCGGCGCGCTGCTGCTCACCACCATCGGCAGCGTGCTGGTGGTGCTCAAGGTCAACTCGTTCTGGCAGGACGCGATCACCGGCGTCCTGCTGCTGCTGGCCATCAGCGTCGACCGGCTGCTGGCGCTGCGGGTCACCCGGGCGCTGAAACAGCGGTCCCTGGCGTCGGCCGCGCACCGCGCCGCCGCGCCGGAGAGCAAGGAGGGACGGTCATGAGCCGCCTGATGCGGTGGGAGACCGCCGTCACCGCGCTGCTGGTCGTGGTCTTCGCGAGCGGCGCCGGGTTCTCGCCGGACTTCGCGAACAACGACAACCTGTCGTTCGCGCTGGACGACCTCAGCGAGATCGCGCTGATCGCGCTGCCGATGACGCTGCTGGTCGTGTGCGGGCAGGTGGACCTGTCGGTCGCCTCGGTCCTCGGGCTGTGCAGCGCCCTCACCGGCAAGCTGTGGGACGGCGGCATGGCCATCGAGGCGATCATCCCGCTGGTGCTGGTCGTCGGCGTCGTGTGCGGGCTCGTGAACGGCCTGCTGGTGACCAGGCTCGGGCTGCCGTCCCTCGCCGTGACGATCGGCACGATGACCCTCTACCGGGGCCTGGCGTACGTGACGCTCGGCACCGGGGCGATCTCGGAGTTCCCCACCGCCTACACCGACCTCGCGACCTCCTCCATCCCCGGCACCCCGATCCCGTACCCGGTCGCGCTGTTCGCCGTGCTCGCCGCCGTCACCGGCGTCGTCCTGCACGCCACCGGCGTCGGGCGGTCGCTGTTCGCGATCGGCGCGCAGGAGGACGCCGCCTACTTCGCCGGCATCCGGGTCAAGCGCCTGAAGCTGATCCTGTTCGCGGTGTCCGGCCTCGTCGCCGGGTTCGCCGGCATCGTCTTCACGCTCCGCTACGGCAGCGCCCGCGCCGACAACGGTCTCGGCCTGGAGCTCACCGTCATCGCGGCGGTGCTGCTCGGCGGCGTCGACTTCGACGGCGGCAAGGGCACCCTCGGCGGCGTCATCGCGGCCGTGCTGCTCATCGGCCTGCTCCGCAATCTGCTGATGCTCAACGACGTCTCCACCGAGGTCCAGTCGATCGTCACGGGCCTGCTGCTCATCATCAGCGTCCTCACGCCGCGGCTGATCGCCGTGGCGCGCGAGGCCCGAGGCCGGCGGCGGGGCGCGAGACCCGCGGTCCCCGCCGCCGCATCCTGACCACACCGCACGACCACCATCACACCGCACGACCACCCACCCCCGCCCCCCGCCGTATGTCCACCCACCCCGGAGCACGACCCGGAACTGTGAAAGGCACCCTGATGACCATTCGTTTGCGCGCCCCGCGCCGGCTGGCGGCCGCCGCCACGGCGGGCGCTCTGGCCCTCAGCCTGGCCGCCTGCGGCGGGACCACCAAGGACTCCGCGTCCGGCTCGGGGGACGCCAAGTCCGGGGGGAACGCCTCCGCGGACCCGAACGCGCCGCTGAAGAAGGGCCTGAAGCTGGCGTTCCTGCCCAAGCAGGTCAACAACCCCTACGAGACGATCGTCGACAACGCCGGCATCGCGGCGACCAAGGAGTTCGGCGGCGAGGCCAAGGAGGTCGGCCCCTCCGACGCCTCGGCGTCCTCGCAGGTCTCCTACATCAACACGCTGATCCAGCAGCGGCACGACGCGATCCTCATCGCCGCCAACGACGAGAACGCGGTGTGCGGGCCGCTCAAGCAGGCGCGGTCCAAGAACATCAAGATCGTCGCCTACGACTCCGACACCAACCCCGCCTGCCGCGACGTGTTCATCAACCAGGCGAGCTCGGAGGAGATCGGCCGCAGCGAGGTCAAGCTGCTCGCCGAGCAGATCGGCTCCGAGGGCGAGATCGCGATCCTGTCGGCGACCGCGAACGCCACGAACCAGAACACCTGGATCAAGTTCATGCAGGACGAGCTGAAGAAGCCCGAGTACTCCAAGATGAAGCTCGTCAAGGTGGCCTACGGCGACGACGACGACCAGAAGTCGTTCCAGCAGACCCAGGGCCTGCTGCAGGCGTACCCGAACCTGAAGGGCATCATCTCGCCCACCACGGTCGGCATCGCCGCCGCGGCGCGCTACATCTCCGGCTCCAAGTACAAGGGCAAGGTCGCGCTGACCGGCCTCGGCACCCCCGACCAGATGCGCAAGTTCGTCAAGGACGGCACGGTCAAGGGATTCGAGCTCTGGGACCCGAAGAACCTCGGCTACCTCGCCGCGTACGCGGCGGCGGCGCTGTCGTCCGGGCAGATCACCGGCGCGCAGGGCGAGAAGTTCAAGGCCGGCAAGCTCGGCGAGCGCTCGATCGGCGCCAACGGCGAGGTGATCCTCGGCCCGCCGACGGTGTTCGACGCCAAGAACATCGACCAGTACCACTTCTGATTCTGAGCGAAGCGAACCGGGGGGTGGGGGTCGCCCCCCCGCAAGGAGACGATCCCTCCATGTCCGGAAGCACGAAGCGCGTCTGCTTCCTGCTGAAGGTCAGGCAGGACCGCCTGGAGGAGTACAAGCTGCGCCACCAGGCGGTCTGGCCCGACATGCTCAGCGCTCTGCGCGACACCGGCTGGCACAACTACTCGCTGTTCCTGCGCGAGGACGGCCTTCTCGTCGGCTACCTGGAGACCGACGACTTCGAGGCCGCCCAGGAGGCGATGGCCCGTACCGAGGTGAACGCGCGGTGGCAGACGGAGATGGCGCCGTTTTTCGAGGACCTCGACGGCCGCCCCGACGAGGGGATGCGGACGCTCCCCGAGGTCTTCCACCTGGACTGACCAGGTGACGGAGAGAAGAGAGGCAAGCGTGAACGACACCAGCGCGGTGAAGGACGCCCTGCGCCGCCAGCAGATCGAGACTCCCTCGTGGGCGTACGGGAACTCGGGGACCCGGTTCAAGGTCTTCGCCCAGCGGGGCGTGCCGCGCACCCCGCGGGAGAAGATCGACGACGCCGCGCAGGTGCACCGGTTCACCGGCGTCGCGCCCAGCGTGGCGATCCACATCCCCTGGGACCGGGTGGACGACTACGCCGCGCTGGCCGCCCACGCGAAGGAGCGGGGCGTGCGGATCGGGGCGGTGAACACCAACGTCTTCCAGGACGACGACTACATGCTCGGCAGCGTCACCAACCCCGACCCCGCCGTCCGCCGCAAGGCCCTCGACCACCTGCTCGAAGCGGTCGACATCATGGACGCCACCGGGTCCCGCGACCTGAAGCTGTGGTTCTCCGACGGCACGAACTACCCGGGGCAGGACGACATCCGCGACCGGCAGGACCGGATGGCCGAGGCCCTCGCCGCCGTCTACGAGCGGCTCGGCGACGACCAGCGGTTCCTGCTGGAGTACAAGCTGTTCGAGCCGGCGTTCTACATGACCGACCTGCCGGACTGGGGCGCCTCCTACGCGCACTGCCTGAAGCTCGGCCCGAAGGCGCAGGTCGTGGTGGACACCGGCCACCACGCGCCCGGCACCAACATCGAGTTCATCGTGGCGTTCCTGCTGCGCGAGGGGAAGCTCGGCGGGTTCGACTTCAACTCCCGCTTCTACGCCGACGACGACCTGATGGTGGGCGCCGCCGACCCGTTCCAGCTGTTCCGGATCATGTACGAGGTGGTGCGCGGCGGCGGCTACGACGCCGAGACGGGCGTGGCGTTCATGCTCGACCAGTGCCACAACATCGAGCCGAAGATCCAGGGCCAGATCCGCTCGGTGATGAACGTCCAGGAGGCCACCGCCAAGGCGCTGCTGGTGGACGCCGCCGCGCTGCGGTCGGCGCAGCGGTCCGGTGACGTCCTGGAGGCGAACGCCGTGTTCATGGACGCCTACAACACCGACGTCCGGCCCCTGCTCGCCGAGTTGCGCGAGGAGATGGGCCTGCACCCGGACCCGGTCGCCGCCTACAAGGCGTCGGGCTACTACGAGCGGATCGCCGAGGAGCGCAAGGACGGCCAGGCTGCCGGCTGGGGAGCATGAGCGTCCTTCCACGCCGCACCTGAGGCCACGCACGCACACATGAGGAGATATCCGATGACCGCCACTCCACCCGAGGTGGAGCATCTGCTGGAACGCGCCAACACTCTCGGCTCGGACCCGCGCAACACCAACTACGCGGGCGGCAACGCGTCCGCGAAGGGCACGGTCACCGACCCCGTGACGGCCCGCGACGTCGAGCTGATGTGGGTGAAGGGCTCGGGCGGCGACCTCGGCACCCTCACCGAGAAGGGCCTGGCCGTCCTGCGGCTGGACCGGATGCGCGCCCTCGTGGACGTCTACCCGGGCGTCGAGCGCGAGGACGAGATGGTCGCGGCGTTCGACTACTGCCTGCACGGCAAGGGCGGCGCCGCGCCGTCCATCGACACCGCCATGCACGGCCTCGTGGAGGCCGCGCACGTCGACCACCTGCACCCCGACTCCGGCATCGCGATCGCGACGGCCGCCGACGGCGAGGAGCTGACGCGGCGGATCTTCGGGGACCGGGTGGCGTGGGTGCCGTGGCGGCGTCCCGGCTTCCAGCTCGGCCTGGACATCGCCGAGATCAAGCGCGCCAACCCCGGCGCCGTCGGGGTGGTCCTCGGCGGGCACGGCATCACCGCGTGGGGCGAGACGAGCGAGGAGTGCAAGGCCAACTCCCTCGACATCATCCGCACCGCCGAGGCCTACATCGCCGAGCACGGCAGGGCCGACCCGTTCGGCGAGGTCGTCCACCCGGCGCTGCCCGAGGACGAGCGGCACGCGCGCGCCGCCGCGCTGCTCCCGCTCATCCGGGGCCTGGCGTCCACGGACCGGCCGCAGGTCGGGCACTACACCGACGGCGAGGCCGTCCTGGACTTCGTGTCCCGCGCCGAGCACCCCCGGCTCGCCGCGCTCGGCACGTCCTGCCCGGACCACTTCCTGCGCACCAAGGTCGCGCCGATGGTGCTGGACCTGCCGCCGGACGCACCCCTCGACGACGCCAAGGCGCGCCTGAGGGAACTTCACGCCGCCTACCGCGAGGAGTACGCCGCCTACTACGACCGGCACGCCGGCCCGGACTCGCCGCCGATGCGCGGTGCGGACCCGGCGATCGTGCTGGTGCCGGGCGTCGGGATGTTCTCCTTCGGGGCGAACAAGCAGACCGCCCGGGTGGCCGGCGAGTTCTACGTCAACGCGATCAACGTGATGCGCGGCGCGGAGGCGCTGTCGTCGTACGCGCCGATCGACGAGGCGGAGAAGTTCCGCATCGAGTACTGGGAGCTGGAGGAGGCCAAGCTGCGCCGGATGCCGGCGCCGAAGCCCCTGGCGTCCCGCGTCGCGCTCGTCACCGGCGGCGGTTCCGGCATCGGCGCCGCCACCGCCCGCCGCCTCGCCGCCGAGGGCGCCTGCGTCGTCGTCGCCGACCGGGACGTCGCGGCGGCCGAGAAGGTCGCCGCCGAGATCGGCGCCACCGCGGCGCGCGCCTCCGACGTCGCCGTCGCCGCCGGTGCGGACGTGACCTCGGAGGACGAGATCGCCGCGGCCGTCCGGGAGGCGGTCCTGGCGTTCGGCGGCGTGGACCTCGTCGTCAACAACGCCGGCCTGTCCATCTCCAAGCCGCTGCTGGAGACGACCGCCGCCGACTGGGACCTCCAGCACGACGTCATGGCGCGCGGCTCGTTCCTGGTCTCCCGCGAGACCGCCCGCGTCATGGTCGAGCAGGGGATGGGCGGCGACATCGTCTACATCTCGTCCAAGAACGGCGTGTTCGCCGGGCCGAACAACATCGCCTACGGCGCGACCAAGGCCGACCAGGCGCACCAGGTGCGGCTGCTGGCCGCCGAGCTCGGCGAGCACGGCATCCGCGTCAACGGGGTCAACCCGGACGGGGTCGTGCGGGGCTCCGGGATCTTCGCCGGCGGCTGGGGCGCCAAGCGCGCCGCCGTGTACGGCGTCGAGGAGGAGAGGCTCGGCGAGTTCTACGCGCAGCGGACGCTGCTCAAGCGCGAGGTGCTGCCCGAGCACGTCGCCGCCGCCGTCTTCGCCCTCACCGGCGGGGACCTGACCCACACCACCGGACTGCACGTCCCCGTGGACGCCGGCGTCGCCGCCGCGTTCCTGCGCTGAGGAGGACCCGCCCCGTTCGAAGAAGGCCGGCCGGCGGCCCGGACCGCGCGGCCGCGGCGCTCACCCCGCCGCGTCCGTGCCGTCCCCACCCGGGCCGCCGGCCGTCCCTGCTGGGCCCGCTCGACCAAGTGAACCCGAAGGGATAACGATGCCGCCGGCTGAGAAGTTCGCGCGCCCCTACGTGTCCGTCGTCACCTCCCCGGCCCTGGGCCCCGCAGCGGGCGGATCCGGCGTCGGCGGGCATGTCCCCATGGACGGGGCGTCCGCCGGGCGCCACACCCTCACAGCCCGTTAGGAGAGGACAAGCAATGGCAGACACCACAGCACCGCCGGTGAAGGTCGGCCTCGTCGCCGGCGGGCTCGGCGCCTACTGGCCGCAGTTCCCCGACCTGCTGCCGCAGCTCAAGCGGTCCGCCGAACGCGTCTCGGAGCGGATGCGCGGGCTCGGCGCCGAGGTTGTCGACGTCGGGTTCATCTCCGACGCGCAGGAGGGCGCGGCCGCGGCCGAGCGGCTGCGGGCCGCGGGGTGCGACATCATCGTCGGCTTCCTCACCACCTACATGACCGCGACGATGCTGGTCCCGGTGGCGCAGCGGGCCGACGCGCCCGTCCTGCTGATCAACCTGCAGCCGACCGAGTCGATGGACCACGCCACCTTCGACACCGGGCAGTGGCTCGCCTACTGCGGCGCCTGCCCGCTGCCGGAGATGGCGAACGCGTTCGCGCGCTGCGGCGTCCCGTTCCGCTCGGTGTCGGGCTACCTGGAGGACGAGCGCGCCTGGGCGCGGATCGGCCGCTGGGTGCGCGCCGCCGGGGTCCGCGCGGCGCTGCGGCGGGGTCGGCACGGGCTGATGGGCCACCTGTACCCGGGCATGCTCGACGTCTCCACCGACCTCACGCTCGTCAGCGCCAACTTCGGCGGGCACGTCGAGGTGCTGGAGTTCGACGACCTGCGGGTCCGGGTCGAGAAGGTCACCGATGCCGAGACGGCCGCCAAGAAGGCCGAGGCGGAGAAGATCTTCGAGCTGGACGCGTCCGTCAACGACGACGACCTGACCTGGGCGGCCCGTGTCTCGGTCGGCCTCGACCGCCTCGTCGAGGACTTCGGGCTCGACAGCCTGGCCTACTACCACCGCGGCCTGGACGGCGAGGTGCACGAGCGGCTCGGCGCCGGGATGATCCTCGGCGCGTCGCTGCTCACCGCGCGCGGGATCCCGGCGGCCGGGGAGTACGAGCTGCGCACCTCCCTGGCGATGCTGGTCGCCGACCGGCTCGGCGCGGGCGGCTCCTTCACCGAGTTGCAGGCGCTGGACTTCCACCGCGGCCACGTCGAGATGGGCCACGACGGGCCCGCGCACCTGGCGATCAGCGCCCGCCGCCCGCTGCTGCGCGGCCTCGGCGTCTACCACGGCAAGCGCGGCTACGGCGTGTCCGTCGAGTTCGACGTCAAGCACGGCCCGGTCACCGCGATCGGGATCATCCAGCGCCGCGACGGCCGGTTCGCGCTCGCCGCGTCCGAGGGCGAGACCGTGGACGGGCCGCTGCTGCGGATCGGCAACACCACCTCCCGCGTCGACTTCGGCTGCGACCCCGGCGAATGGACCGACGCGTGGTCGGCCACCGGCATCTCCCACCACTGGGCCCTCGGCACGGGCCACCGCGTCGCCGACCTGAAGGCCCTCGCCGACCTCCTGGAGATCGAACTGGTCCACGTGAACCCCTGACGGAACCCCTCACGACGCGACGCCGCCACCCCCCACCCCCCCGCGCAGTTCCGAAGGATGTCCCGTCATGCCCAAAATCCCCCTACTACGCGGTGCCGCGTGCGGTGCCGCCCTCTGCCTCTCGCTCACCGCCGTCACCGCCCTGCCCGCCCGCGCGGACGCCTCCGGGCTGCGCGCCACCGGACTGCGGACGGACGCGCTCGACGACCCCATCGGCATCGACGACACGACGCCCACCCTGAGCTGGCGCCTTTCGGCCCCCGGCCGCGGCTCCGCCCAGGCCGCCTACCAGGTGGTCGCGGCGACGTCCCGGGACCGGCTCGGCAGCGCCGACCTGTGGGACTCCGGCAAGGTGTCCTCCGGCGCCGCCGACGCCGTCTACCGGGGCACGGCGCTCACCTCCCGCCGCCAGGTGTGGTGGCGGGTCCGGGTCTGGGACGGCTCGGGGCACGCGTCGGGCTGGAGCGCCCCGGCCCGGTTCGAGACGGGCCTGCTCGCCAAGGACGACTGGTCCGCCAAGTGGATCGGCGACGAGCGCTGGCTGAACCGGGCGCCGACCCCCGCCACCGTCGTGCTGCCCGCCGGGACCAAGGCCCGCCACCTGCGGCTGGACGTGACGAAGCTGGGCCTGCCGGTCAAGGAGGGCGGCTCGCTGCTGTCGCGGCTCCAGCTCGCCGAGATCGAGGCGCTCGACCCGTCCGGGGCGAACGTGGCGAAGGGCGCGAAGGTCACCGCGTCCGAGGTCCGCGAGTACCCCGGCAAGTGGATGCCCGAGTTCGTCGCCGACGGGTCCCTCACCACGCAGAAGGCGCCGTTCGGGTACACCAGCCCCGCCTACGGCTCCCAGGACCCCGGCCACCACGTCTGGCTGCAGCTCGACCTCGGCGCCGTCAAGGACATCGCGACGGTCAAGCTGTACCCGCGCACGGACCTGATGACGAGCGACGGCAGGACGCCGAACTTCCCCGTCGACTACACGCTGCAGACCGCCGACTCGGCGGACGGCCCGTTCGCCACGGCCAAGACCGTCACCGGTCAGGAGCCTCCGCCCGCCTACCAGACGGACCTGCCCCGGCTGCCCCTGCTCGCCCGGCAGTTCTCGCTGAAGGACGAGGTGCGGTCCGCGCGGCTCTACATCACCGCGCTCGGCATCTACGACGCCACCCTCAACGGCCGCCCGGTGAGCGACGCGGTCCTGGAACCGCCGAACACCGACTACCGCAAGCGCGCCGAGTACGCGGCCTACGACGTCACGAAGCTGCTGCGGCGCGGCGGCAACGCGATCGGCGTCCGGCTCGGCAACGGCACCTACAACGTCACCTCCACCAGCGACCGCTACACCAAGTACGTCGGGACGCAGGGCGCGCCGAAACTGCTCGCCCAGCTGGAGGTCACCCTCGCGGACGGGACGACCGCCCGGGTCGCGACCGACTCGTCCTGGCGCACCGACCTGGGCCCGACCACGTTCACGCACTGGTACGGCGGCGAGGACGAGGACGCCCGTCTCGCCCGCAAGGGCTGGGACGAGCCGTCGGCGGACCTGGCGTCCTGGCGCCCGGCGGCCGAGGCGCCCGATCCCGGCATCGCGCTCACCGCGCGCATGTCACCCGCGATCGTGCCCGTCGACCGCCGCAGGACCGTGAAGGTCACGCAGCCGAAGAAGGGCACCTACGTCTTCGATCTCGGAGAGAACGTCGCGGGCTGGCCGCAGATCCGGGTCCGCGGCCCGCGCGGGACGGAGCTGGCGCTCAAGCCGGGGGAACGGCTCGGCGCGGACGGCCTCGTCGAGCAGGGCACGATGATCGCCGGTGGCGCGCAGCGCCCCCCGATCGAGGACCACTACACCCTCTCCGGTGAGGGCACCGAGACCTGGCATCCCCGCTTCGTCTACCACGGCTTCCGCTACCTCCAGGTGACGGGCCTGCCGTCCGCGCCGGACGCGGACACCGCGTCGGCCGTCGTGCTGCGCGCGGGCAACGCCTCCGCCGGATCGTTCGAGAGCTCCGACCTGCTGCTGAACGGCATCCACACGATCATCGACCGGTCGATCCAGGGCAACATGTTCAGCATCCTCACCGACTGCCCCGACCGGGAGAAGCTCGGCTGGCTGGAGGAGACCCAGCTCGTCCAGGGGTCGGTCACCCGCAACTACGACGTCGCGGCCTACTACCCGGCGCTGCTGCGCAACATGGCCGAGGCGCAGACCTCCGACGGGCTCGTCCCCGACATCGCGCCCGAGTACGTCCAGTTCTCCGGCGGCGTCCGCGACGACCCCAACTGGGGCAGCGCCATCATCCTGGCCGCCTGGCAGCACTACCGCACCTACGGCGACATCCGCCCGCTGCGCGACTTCTACCCGAACATGCAGCGCTACCTGGACTACCTGACCTCCAAGGCGAAGGGGAACCTGCTCGACTACGGCCTCGGCGACTGGGCCGCCGTCGACAAGACCACGCCGCGCGGGGTCGCCGCGACCTACGGCTACCAGCGCAGCGCCGCCGCGCTCGCCTCCGTCGCCGGACTGCTCGGCAAGGACGACGACGCCGCCCGCTACCGCAGGCTCGCGGGCGACATCGCGGGCGCCTTCAACGCCGAGTACCTGGACGAGGCCGGTCACACCTACGGCTCGGGCAGCCAGGCAGGGGACGCCTTCGCGCTCGACCTCGGCATCGTCCCGGAGGCGAACCGGCAGGCCGTCCTCGACCACCTCGTCGCCTCCATCAAGGGCAAGGGGTACCACCTCACGGTCGGTGAGATCGCCCTGCCCGCGCTGTTCCGGGTGCTGTCGGCGGCCGGGCGCGACGACGTCATCCTCGGCGTCGCGCAGCAGGTCACCGACCCCAGCTACGGCTACCAGGTCGTGCACGGCGCGACCGCGCTCACCGAGTACTGGGACGGCCCGACCGGCTACGGCTCCCAGAACCACTTCATGCTCGGCGCGATCGACGAGTGGTTCGGCGCCGGGCTCGCCGGGATCGGCCAGGCCGCCGACTCGGTCGCGTTCGGCAAGCTCGTGGTCCGGCCCGCCGTCGTCGGCGACCTGACCCGCGCCTCCTCCGCCTACCGGACGCCGCGCGGCACGGTCTCCAGCGCGTGGCGCCGCTCCGGGCACGACCTGCGGCTCGACGTGACCGTCCCGCCGGGCGCCCCCGCACGCGTGGAGGTGCCGCTGCTCGGCGCGGCCGGCGCCAGGGCCCCGGCGGGCGCCCGATCCCTCGGCGTCCAGGACGGGCGAGCCGTGTACGAGGTCGGATCCGGGTCCTGGACGTTCACCGTCCGCACCCCCGGCTCCGTGCGACAGGACTGGACCCAGCTCGCCGTCGAACCCCCCTTCGGTGCCGACGTCCCCGTCATCGACGGCGAGTCCTCGAAGGCCCGATTCCGCGTCACCAACCTTGAGCGCCGCGCCGTCACCGTCCCGGTGAAGGCCGCCGCGTCGGACGGCTTCACCGCCGCCGCCCCGGGACGGGTCACGATCCCCGCGGGCGGCTCCACCGAGGTCCCGGTCACGATCGGGCGCACCGGCGGCGCGACGGACGGGACCGTCACCCTCACCGTCGACGACGAGAGCGTGCGGGCTCCGGTGCGCGTCACCGGCAACCTGGTGCGCGTCGCCGAGATGTCGGCCTCCAGCACCCACAGCGGCTCGTCGCCGACGTGGACCAACGACGGCGGCACCGACTCGGGCGTCTGGCTGAACGGCGTCGGCGGCTGGAACGACGACACCGCCGGGGACTTCCCCGACACCCTCACCGCCACCTGGGACGAGCCGCGCCGCGTCGGCCGCGTGAAGGTCTTCACGCTCGACGACCCGGCGCACCCGGCGGCCAAGACCGGCATCCGCGACTTCGACCTCCAGGCCCGGGTGGACGGGACGTGGACGACGGTCGCGACCGTCACCGGCAGCACCGCCGGGACGGTCGAGAAGACCTTCGCGCCCGTCCGGGCGTCGGCGCTCCGGCTCCTCGTCCACGACTCCAACGACCACAACTACAGCCGCGTCATCGAGCTGGAGGGCTACGCCTCATGACCCATTCCAAGGCCCGGCTGGTCGCGCTGCCGGCGGCCGCGCTCCTGGCCCTGTCCGGGCTCGCGATCGCCGGGGCGGCCGAGGCCGCTCCGCCGTCGGGGCCGGACGCGCCGGCCCTGACCCGCGGGACCTTCGCCGACCCCCCGGCGTCCGTGCGGCCCAAGTACCGCTGGTGGCAGCCGCTGGCCCACACCGACGACAAGGAACTGGCCGACGAGCTCGAACAGATCAGGAAGGCGGGCGGCGGCGGAGCCGAGGTCGCCCCGTTCAACGTGGAGGGCACCGGCAACAACTCCCCGGAGTTCCTGAAGACCTACGGCTGGGGCACCCCGCTGTGGGCGCAGAAGACCCGGACGATGCTGGCCGCGGCCAAGTCCAAGGGGCTCGGCCTGGACTTCACCATCGGCCCCCGCTGGCCCGCGACCGTTCCCACCGTGAACGACGTCAACGATCCGAGCGCGCAGCAGCAGGTCGTCTTCTCCCACGAGTTCCGCAAGGGCGGCACCAGCAGGTCCGGTGCGCTGCCGGCCAACTTCAACGTCGCGCCGCCCGCCGGCGCGAAGAAGACGCTCATCGCCGCGCTCGTCGCCAAGTGCTCCGACGCCGACTGCGCCACCTCCACCGGCTCGCGGATGCTGGATCGCGCCGGCGTCACCGACGTCACCTCGAAGGTGGACGCGCAGGGCGGCCTCACGGTCGACTTCCCCGGCGACGGCGAGAGCACCTACGCGCTGATCGCCTTCTACCAGACGCCCAGCGGGCAGTCCCTGTCCGGCTACACCGCGACCGGCACCAACTACGCCCTCGACCCGTTCAGCGAGGCCGGCGCGAAGGCGACCACGGACTTCTACGACGAGCACATCCTCACCCCCGACGTGCGGAAGCTGCTCGCCCAGATGGGCGAGAGCGACCTGTTCGAGGACTCGCTCGAACTGGGCACCACCCAGAAGTGGACGTCCGAGCTGGTCGACCAGTGGACGAAGCGGCGCGGCTACTCCCCGGTCGAGGTGCTCCCCGCCCTGGCGGGCGCCGGCGACCAGGGCATCACCGACAAGCCGTTCTTCGACTTCGGCGGCGGCGTCGGCGCCCGGGTCCGCACCGACTACCGGCAGACCCTCAGCGACCTCTACATCCGCAACCGGCTCGACGTGCTGCGCGAGTGGGCCCACAAGCACCACATCACCACCCGCATCCAGCCCTACGGCATCCCGGTGGACGTCGCGGAGGCCGCCTCGCACGTCGACGTGCCCGAGGGCGAGTCCCTGGCGTTCGGGCAGTCGGTCGGGGCCTACAGCAACGTGCAGGACTACCGGGTCGTCGCCACGGGCGCGCACGTGTCCGGGCAGCCGGTGGTGTCCGACGAGTGCTGCGCCTTCTCCGGCTCGGTGTGGGGCTCGACGGCCGGCGCCGGATCGGACGCCTCGAACCTCCAGGCGGTCTACCGGGGCCTCGCCGGCGGCGTGAACCAGGTCGTCTGGCACGGCTTCCCCTACCTGAGCAGGGGACCCGCGGGCGCCGGGCCGCAGTCGGCCTGGCCCGGCATGACCTACGGCGGCAACACCTCCTACTCGGAGGCGTTCGGTGACAAGGGCGGCCCGAACTGGGCCGACTACCGCGCGGTCAACGACAACCTGGCCCGGATGCAGCTCGTGCTGCGGCAGGGCAAGCCCCGGTTCGACCTGGCCGTGTACTGGCAGGACTTCGGCATGAACGGCACCGGCACCACCGGGAGCGGGTCGAACAAGCTGATCCAGAGCTCCTCGGCGCTGGCGTCGGCCGGATACACCTACGAGTACCTCAGCCCGGCGCTGCTCCGCCGCAAGGACGCCGCCTACTCCCGCGGCGCCCTGTTCGGCGACCGCTCCGCCTACCACGCGGTGCTGCTGAACGACCAGAAGACGATGCCGGTGGACGCCGCGGAGAAGCTGGTGCGGCTGGCGCGGCAGGGGCTGCCCGTCGTCATCGTCGGGGACATGCCGAGCACCGTGCCCGGTGGCGGCGACGCCGTGCGGCAGGACGCGCGGCTGAAGTCGGCCATGACCGAACTGCTCCGGCAGCGCGGCGTGGTGCGGGTCGCGAGCGAGGCGGACGCGCCGGACGCGCTGCGGCGCCTGCGCGTCACGCCGGCCGCCACTCCGCACGACGGATCGGGCGCGATCCTCGACGTGCGCCGCCAGGCGGGCTCCACCGACTACTACTACCTGTACAACCAGACGAACACCGCGACCGCGCAGAAGATCACCCTGACCGGCGACGGCGTCCCCTACCGGCTGGACACCTGGACCGGCAAGATCACCCCGATCACCGACTACACGTCCGGCCACGGCACCGTCACCGTCCCGGTCCGGCTGGCCGGGAACGACGCCACGGTCATCGCGGTCACGCCGCGGCACGACGCCACCTTCACCGGCAGCCCGCACAGCCCCCGCCCGGCGGGCGGACAGCGTGCGGCGGCCGTCCCGCAGCCGGTGAAGCTCGACGAGTGGTCGCTGGCGGTGGACTCCTGGGGCCCCGGCCCCTCCGGCAAGCCCGGTGACACCGCGCACAGGGCGCTCGGGCCGGTCACGGTGAAGGCCGGGGCGGGCGGCGCGCTGCCCGCCTGGTCGGCGATCACCAAGGCCAACGGCCATCCCGTGGACCTCGCGGACGTCTCGGGCGTGGGCACCTACACCGCGCACGTCACCCTGGACGACGGCTGGAAGGGCATCGACGGCGCCGCACTCGATCTCGGAACACCGGTGGACACCGTCCGCGTGAACGTCAACGGGCACGACCTTCCGCCGCTGAACCAGGCGGACCTGCGGCACGTCGAGGTGGGCCGGTACCTGCGGCCCGGGGCCAACACGATCACCGTGCGGGTCGCCTCCACGCTGCTCAACGCGGTCCGCGCCGCGCCCGGCACCGGGGCCTCGTCGCGGGCGCCGATGGACTACGGGCTGTTCGGCCCCGCCACCCTCACCCCGTCCGGCGGCGACCGGCCGGTGCTGACCGTCGAGGCGCTCGAACCGGAGCTGCCGCTGGCGGACGGCGGCTACAACCGCGCGACCGTGCTGGTCACCAACGCCTCCGGGCGCGCGGCGAACGTGACGGTCGCCGCGTCCGCCGCCGAGGGGATCAGCGCCGAGCCGGAGCGGGGCCGCGTCACGGTTCCCGCCGGCGGCTCGGTGACGGTGCCCGTCGGGCTGCGCGACAAGGGGGTCGCGTCCGGCGCGAGCACCCTGAAGGTGACCGCGCGCAGCGACGCCGGGCCGTCCGCCGCCACGGCGGTGACCCTGCGGCACTCCGGTGACCTCGCCCTCAACCCGGGCGGCACGCCGTTCCCGCGGGTGGTCGCCGACGCCGGCCAGGACCGGTACCCCGCCAAGCTCGCCGTGGACGGGTCGCCGAGCACGTTCTGGGTGTCGTGGGGCCGCGCCGCAGGCCAGGGACCGACCCTCGCCGACCCGGTGCGCTACGGGGTCGACTTCGGCGCGCCGGTCGAGTTCGGCTCGGTCGTCGTGGGCGGGCGCTCCAACTACGGGCCGCGCGACTACGGCGTCCAGGTCTCCTCCGACGGCCGGACGTGGCGCACCGTGGCCACCGCCGCGGACACGCCCAAGGAGGGCGGGACGACGACCTTCGCCAAGGTCAGCGCCCGCTATGTGCGCCTGGACATCACCAGGAGCTGGGACGGCGTCGGCGCGAACGTCCAGATGAGCGGGTTCTCGGTACGGCCGTAGGTCGGAAGGGCCGGGGCGGACGACGCCCAAGGCGGGCGTGGTCCGCCCCGGCCCCGTCCGGCGGGTTCTGCAAGCCGCAGCAACGAACTGGAGGTTGCTTCTCGTGATTCGCCGTGATGTGACGGGTTCCGCCGATCGCCGTGTCGTCGCCGTCGCCGTCGCCGTCGCCGCCGTGACGGCGGCGGTCGTCACCGGGCTGCCGGGGACCGCGCAGGCCGCGTTGAAGGCAGGGCACGCGCCGCAGGCCCCGGCGGGGCTGACCGTGGGAGACCAGGCCCGCCCGCTGAGTGTGGAGGGGGCGCCGCTGTTCGGGTGGACGCCCCGTGACCGCGACCCCGGGGAGGTGCAGAGCGCCTACGAGATCACCGTGCGGGGGCCGTCCGGCAAGGCGGTCTGGGACAGCGGGCGGGTCCGGTCGGGGAGCCAGGAGTACGTGAGGTACGCCGGGCCGTCGCTCGCGCCGGAGACGTCCTACACGTGGACGGTCCGGACCTGGGACGACTCCGGAAAGCGCTCTCCGTGGGCGCGGCCCGCCGCGTTCGACACCGGGCTCGCCGACCGGGACTGGCAGGCCACCTGGATCCGGCGCACCACCGCGGAGGCCGACGACTACACCCTCGCTCGCAAGGACTTCACGGTCGGCGCGTCGAAGGTGGTGCGGGCCCGCGTGCACATCGCGGCCGGTCAGCAGTACGAGCTGCACCTGAACGGCGAGGCCGTCGACCGCGGCCCGGCCTTCGAGTACGCCGACGACGGCTTCTACAAGACCGTCGACGTCACCTCGAAGGTGAAGGCCGGGCGGCCCGCCACGATCGGCGCGCTCTACCACTGGTACGGGTCGGGGCAGGGGCGCCCGAAGGGCGAGCCCGGCCTGCTCGTCAGGCTGGTCATCGACCACGCCGACGGGACGCGCCAGGTCGTCGTCACCGACGGGACGTGGAAGGTGACGCGCGCCCCCTGGAAGAAGGCGCCGAAGCGCAACGGAGACGCCGGCGACTACGTCGAGGACATCGACGGCACCGCCGCCCCGCTCGGGTGGGACGAGCCGGGCCACGACGCGTCCGCCTGGCAGGACCCCCAGGTCGTCGGGGTCCATCCCGCGTCCGGGTTCCAGCACCTGCACGGACAGGAGACCGCGCTGTCGTACCGGACCGTCCGGCCGGTGAAGGTCACGCGGCTGGGCTCGGGCACGCTGGTCGCCGACTTCGGGAAGGTGATCCCCGCCGTGCCGGTGGTGCGGTTCCGGAACGGCGTCGCCGGACGGCACGTCGACCTGCACGCCTCCTACGTCCTCAACGACGACGGGACGGTCTCCCGCTCCAAGGACGACAACCAGGACACCGACCTCAGCTACGGCTACACCCAGCGCGACGGCGACCAGACCTTCCGGCCCCTCACCTATGTCGGCTTCCGCTACC
This sequence comes from Actinomadura sp. NPDC023710, assembly GCF_040639875.1. Lineage (NCBI taxonomy): Bacteria > Bacillati > Actinomycetota > Actinomycetes > Streptosporangiales > Thermomonosporaceae > Actinomadura > Actinomadura sp. NPDC023710. Next base: position 74,154 of record NZ_JBFAGB010000010.1, on the reverse strand, counting down.
TGGAGATCGCACCGGACTCCGGGGCCGGGGCGGACGACGTCTCCGCCGTCCTCCAGCACAACGAGGTGACCCGCAACAGCCGCCTCCGCACGTCCAACGCGGGAGTGAACGCCGCCTACGACCTGATGGCGCGGTCGGCGCTATACGGGTCGCAGTCCCAGTTCCTCGACACGCCGACCCGTGAGAAGGGGCAGTTCCTCGGCGACTCCGCCGACACCTCGCTGGCCATGATGGGCGCCTACGGGGAGCGTCGGCTGACCCGGCAGGCGATCCGCGAGTTCATCGCCTCGCAGGCGCGGTACTGGCCCGACGGGCGCCTCAACGCCGTCTACCCGAACGGCGACGGCAAGCGCGACATCCCCGACTACACCGAGATGTTCCCCGGCTGGATCTGGGACTACTACGAGCAGTCCGGCGACTCGTCCACCCTGGCGGAGGCGTACCCCGCGATGAGCGCGGTCGCCGGCTACGTCCGCCGCTACATCGCGGAGGGGACGGGCCTGGTCACCAACCTTGAAGGGGGCTCCGGGCAGTACAGGTACGGCATCATCGACTGGCCCGCGACCATGCGCTACGGGCACGACATGGACACGGCCGCCCGCACGGTCGTCAACGTGCTCGGCGTGGACGTCCTGAACGCCACCGCCCGCGCCGCCGAGGCGCTCGGCAGGACCGGGGACGCCGAGGCGCTGCGCAAGGACGCCGGGACGCTCACCGGCAACATCAACGCCAGGCTCCGGCGCCCGGACGGCGTCTACGTCGACGGCCTGACGAGCGACGGCGCCCAGAGCGCGCACGCCTCGCAGATCGCCAACGCCTACGCGCTCGCCTACGGCGTCGCCCCCGCGGGCGGCCGGGACGAGGTCGAGTCCTACATCGCCGGGCTCGGCATGCAGATGGGGCCGATGACCGCGCACCGGCTCCTGGAGGCGCTCGGCGGGCGTCCCGCGGACGTCGTCACCCGCCTCACCGACGTGGAGGGGCCGGGCTGGGGCAACATCCTCGCGCGCGGCGGCACGTTCACCTGGGAGTCGTGGGACGCCCCCGAGACCGGGCAGAGCTTCTCCCACCCGTGGGGCGCGACGTCGCTGGTCGAGGTGCAGCGGACCCTGCTCGGCGTCTCGGTGACCGCCCCCGCCTCGGCGGCCGTCCGGATCAGGCCGCCGCTGACCGGGCTGGACCGCGCGTCCGGGACCGTCCCGCTGCAGCGCGGAGACGTCGGTGTCACCTGGAAGCGGGACGGGCACGGCTTCTCGCTCGACACGGACGTCCCGGTCAACGTCCGCGCCGAGATCCACGTCCCCGCGCTTTCGGCCGGTGACGTGCGCGTTTCCGGACCGGGCGGCGCCCGCTTCACCGGCATGGAGGACGGCTACGCCGTCTTCGAGGCCGGCTCCGGGCACCTCACCTTCCGTTCCGAGCACCGCTGAGGAGCCGGGCGATGACCGAACGAATGAGCGGGATGAGCCGGCGGGGCTTCCTCGGGGCCTCGGTGGCCGGAGTGGCGGGCACGGTCGTCCTCGGGTCCGCCGGCGGCGCCGCGTCGGCGTCGTCGCCGGCGGCCCGGACGCCGTCCGGGCTGCTGACCTCCCTGATGCCGGACGGCCTCGGCGTCACGGCCCGGCCGAGGCTCAGCTGGCAGGTCGCCGACCTGGGCCCGGGGACGAGGCAGACGCACTACCAGGTGCAGTTCGCCACCACGCCGGCCCGCCTGGAGCACGGCCCGCACGCGTGGGACAGCGGGAAGGCCGCGTCGGCGGCGTCCGTCGCCGTGCCCTACGGCGGCCCGGCGCTGTCGCCGCGGACGGCGTACTGGTGGCGGGTCCGGACGTTCGACGGGCACAGGGCGTCCCGCTGGTCCGAGCCCGCCCTGCTGGCCACGGGCGTCGGCGAGTGGTCCGCCGAGCCGATCTGGACGACGGCCGCGCGGGCACCCGGCGACGGCGTCCTCAGGGCCCGGCTGCAGATCACCTCGGTCGCGGCGAGCCTCTGGTTCCGGGCGTCCGGGACGAGCGCCAACTACCTGTGGCAGCTCCGCGCCGGATCTCCGGGCGTCCTGAAGAAGCACGTCTGCGTGAACGGCGCCTACCAGGTGCTGGAGGAGAAGCGGCTCCCGATGCCCATCGAGACGGGCCGCTGGTACGACGTGGCGGTCGAGATGACGGGCTCCACCTTCCGGACGTCCGTCGACGGAGCCGAGGTCGACACCGCCACCGACGCCACGCACCGGACGGGCACGGTCGGGATGCGCAACGGTTCCACCGAGGCCAACGTGTGGGACCGCGTCACCTTCACCGGCCCGGACGGCGAAACGATCCTCGACGAGGACTTCGCCGACGGGCGCGGCACCTTCGGCGCCGGCACGGTCGCCGGCGGCGCCCTGACCCTCGCCAAGGGGCAGTCGACGCTGTCCTCGGCCGGGTCGCCCGACGACGACTGGGCGTTGCTGCGCACCGAGTTCGTCCCGGAACGCAAGCCGATCGCGGCCGCCGTGCTCCATGTCGCCGCCCAGTCTCCGGCGGCCATCCGCCAGTATCCGGCCAAGATCTGGGTGAACGGCGAGGTGGCCGGCTTCGCCTCCATGCGAGGCGGGGCGGGGGCGCCGAAGTACCACTCCTTCGACCTGACCGAGGCGCTGGAACCGGGCCGGCGCAACGCGCTCGCCGCCCTGGCGTACACCACCGAGGACAAGCGCTTTCTCGCCGAGCTCGTCGTCACCTACGCCGACGGGACGTCCACCACCGTCGGCAGCGGCCCGGCGTGGAAGGCGCGCCGCCAGGCCGGGCTGCTGCGCGACGGCGGGACGATCGGCTCAGGCTTCTACGTGGGTCCCCAGGAGTACTGGGACATGCGGCAGGAGCCGGCCGGCTGGACGGGGCCCGGCTTCGACGACTCCGGCTGGGAACCGGCGGCGGTGAAGGCGGTCATCGACGGGCTGGAGCCCGCGCTCGTCGAACCGGTCGGGCTGCACGACGCCGAACCCGCGTCCGTGCGGAAGGTCTCCTCCGGCACCTGGCTCGTCGATCTCGGACGGGAGATCGCGGGCGGTCTGCGCCTGTCCGTGCGGGGCAGGGCCGGGCAGACCGTCGAGGTCCGGCTCGGCGAGGAGCTGAACGCCGACGGGACCGTCAAGCACGCGCTGCGCGCCGGCGTCACCTACAAGGAGGTCTGGACGCTCCGCGACGGCCTCCAGACCATCGAGCACTGGGGCTACCGAGGGTTTCGCTACGCGCAGCTCATCTGCGACGACGCCCTCGACCTGTCGCAGGCCGTCACCGGACGCGCCTGGCGGGCCGCCTGGCGCGACTCCGACGCGTCGTTCTCCAGCTCCAGTCCCGACCTCGACCGCGTGTACGAGCTGTGCCGGTACTCCATCGAGGCGACGCGCGGCGACCTCTACACCGACACGCCGACACGCGAACGCGGCCCCTACGAGGGCGACGCGCTCATCAACCAGGCGTCCGAGTACGCGGTGCAGCGCTCGTTCGCGCTGGCCCGCGCGTCCGACGCCCACCTTGCCCGCAACCCCACCTGGCCGACCGAGTACCGGCTGATGAACGTCATGTCCGCCTGGCAGGACTACCTGCACACCGGTGACCCGGAGCAGCTCGCCGCGGACTACGCGATCCTCGCGGCCAAGCACCTGACGTCGCACCTCGGCGACGACGGGCTCGTCCACAAGAACCCCGGCTCGCCGACCCAGGATCTCGTCGACTGGCCCACGTCCAATCGCGACGGGTACGTGTTCACCGACGTGAACACGGTCGTGAACGCCTGCCAGTACGCGGCGTTCACCGCCATGGCCGACATCGCGAACGCCCTGGGCAAGACGCCCGACGCGAAGGGCTGGCGGCATCGCGCCGACACGCTGGCCAAGGCGATGAGGGAGAAGCTGCTCGACGCGTCCAACGGGCGGTTCTTCGACGGAGTGGATACCACCCACAGCGCGCAGCACGCCACCGTGTTCCCGGTCGCGCTCGGCGTCGCGGGGCCCGGCGCGGTTCCCGATTCCGTCGTCCGCGCCTTGGGCGAGACCCTCGCGGACGGCGGCATGAAGGTCAGCGTCTACGGCGCGCAGTTCCTTCTGGACGCCCTGTTCGCCACCGGCCAGGCCAAGGCGGCGATCGCGCTGATGACGGCCACCGGCATGAGCTCGTGGCTGCACATGCTGGACGACCTGGGCGCGACCATCGTGGCGGAGGCGTGGGACCCGTCCCTCAAGCCCAACATGACGTTCTCGCACGCCTGGGGCTCGGCGCCCGCGAACGTCATCCCGCGCCATGTCCTCGGTGTGCGGATCACCGCGCCGGGAGCCGCCGAGATCGAGGTCCGGCCGCGTCCCGGCGATCTGAGCCGGATCTCCGGGCGGGTCCCGACGATCCGCGGCCCGGTCTCCGTCGCGCTCGACCGCGGCGAGCGGTACCTCCTGGACGTGGACGTGCCGCCCGGCACGGTCGCCCGCGTGGTCGTGGAGCTCGGCGACGACGACCCCCGCGCGTTCCGCGTCACCGGACCCCAGGCCCGCGCCCCCCGCGCCACAGGCCGGGACGCCACCGGCCGCCTCCTCACCATCGGCCCGGTCGGCTCCGGCCGCACCACAGTGACCAGGAGAAGACAGTGAACGACGAACGCACGGGGCAGGGGCTCACCCGCAGGCGCGCACTCCAGATCGGCGCCGCGGCCGCCGTCGTGGCGGGCGCGGGCCCGGTCCTCGGGGGCGAGGCGTACGCCGAGGCCGCGCCCGGCCTCCCTGCGGGGCCGGCGGCGGGCGGGTTCGCCCGCCCCGGCGCGGCGGTGCGGCCCCGGTTCCGCTGGTGGTGGCCGGACGGCCTGGTCGACCCGGCGGAGATCCGGCGCGAGATCGACCAGATCGCGGACGCCGGGTTCGGCGGCGCGGAGATCGTCGCGGTGCACCACAGCATCCGCGACAAGTCCGTCCTGGACCCGGCGGGCCACGGCTGGGGCACCCCGGCCTGGAACGCCGGCGTGGAGGCCGCGCTCGACCAGGCGGGGCGGCGCGGCGTGACCGTCGACCTGACGATCGGCCCTGCATGGCCCGCCGCCGTCCCGACGATCACGCCGGACGACGAGGCGGCCGTCCAGGAACTGGCGTACGGGACGGTGCCCGTCGCGGGCGGCGCCACCCATGACGGCCCGGTCCCCGAGCCGGTCACCGCGCCCGAGGGCGGCGTGACGAGGCGGCACCTCGTCGCCGTCCACGCCGTGCGGACCGCCGCCGCGAACGACACCCGCAAGGAGACCGGCCTCGACCCCGCGTCGTTCACCGACCTGACCTCGAGGGTCACGGGGGAGCGGATCACCTGGACGGCCCCGGAGGGCGGCGACTGGCTGCTGTTCTCCTACTGGCGGCGCGGCACCGGGCAGCGGCCGGAGTCCGGCCCGCACTCCTCCCCGGACAGCTGCGTCGTCGACCACTTCAGCCGCGCCGGGACCCGCGCCGTCACCGCGTTCTGGGAGGCGCGCCTGCTCACCCGCGACATCCGCAAGCTGATCAGGCGGGCGGGCGCGACGCTGTTCGAGGACTCGATCGAGCTGGAGACGGCTGCGCTCAACTGGACGCCCGACCTGCCCGCCGAGTTCCGGCGCCGCCGCGGCTACGACCTCATGCCGTACCTGCCGGTGATCGTCCGCCTCAAGGAGAACACCAGGTTCGCCTACGACGCGGCGACCACCGCCCACGTCCGCCACGACTTCTGGCAGACGGTCTCCGACTTGTTCAACGAGTTCCACTTCGAGGCAATCGCGAAGTGGGCGCACTCGATCGGGCTGGAGTACCGCGCGCAGCCGTACGGGCTGGAGACCGACGCCATCCACACCGCCGCGATCCTGGACGTCCCGGAGGGCGAGTCGCTCGGGTTCAAGAACCTGGACGACTACCGCGCTCTCGCCGGAGGCCGCGACATGGGGGGACGGAAGGTCCTCTCCTGCGAGGCGGGGGCCTACCAGGGCGGCGCTTACAACACCACCTGGGGCAAGTTCCTCCGCACCATGGGCGGAGCCTATGCGGCCGGGCTCAACCAGACCGTCCTGCACGGCTTCTCCTACGCCACCGCGCCGGGGGCGGCGTGGCCGGGATTCGCGGCCTTCACCCCATACAACGGCGGCGTCGGGTTCTCCGAGTCGTGGGGGCCGCGCCAGCCGACCTGGCGGCACGCCCCCGACGTGGCCGGCTACCTGGCGCGCGTCCACCTGGCCATGCAGGCCGGCACGAGCCGCATCGACGTGGCCGTGTTCCGCCAGAAGGGTTACACCAAGACCGGTATCGGCGCAGGGTGGTTCACCAAGAGCGGCGTCCCGCTGGGCTGGACGCACCAGCTCATCAGCGCGCCGCTGCTCGACCTGCCGTCCGCGACCGTGTCCGGCGGGCGGCTCGCCCCCGGCGGTCCCGCCTACAAGGTCGTGTTCGTCGAGGGCGACCGTTTCGGTGGCAACGAGTGCACGCTGCCGCTCGGCACCGCCCGCACCATGCTGAGGCTGACGAAGGCGGGCCTGCCGCTGGTGTTCCTCGGCGACTGGTCGGCCGCGACCGTCCCCGGCCTGGCGCGCGACGGCGAGAACGAGCAGCTGCGCGCCGTCCTCGCGCAGGTGTTCGCCCAGCCGCGCGTCCGCGTCGTGGCCGCCGAGGCCGACGTGTCCGGTGCGCTGGCCGACCTCGGCCTGCGCCCGACGGTCGCCTACGCGGAGGCGTCCACGCTCCTCACCGCCCACCGGCGGGACGGCCGCGCCGACTACTTCTACCTCTGCAACGGCAAGCACGCCGAGACGGTCAAGCCGCCGGTCGCCGCGATCGACCACGAGGTCACCTTCACCCGGTCCGACCGCGAGGCCGTCCCGTACCGGCTGGACCTGTGGACGGGCGAGACCGAGCGGGTCGCCGTCTACCGCGAGGAGGGCGAGACGATCACGCTGCGGGTGGCGCTGCAGCCCGCCGAGGCCACCGTGATCATTCTGGCGCGCGGCGGGGAGGCCCCGTCCGCCACCGCCTCGCAGGCCGAGCTCCGCGTCGACCGGCAGCGCCTGGTCGCCCGCGCGGGGGCCGCCGGCGCCTACTCCACCACGCTGCCCGGCGGCCGCACCGTGCGGACGGTGATCGGCCCCGTGCCCGAGGCGCGGACCCTCACCTCCTGGCGGCTCCAGGTGGAGGACATGACGCCGGACGGCGTGAAGCGGCACGACCTGGAGCTCGACGGGCTCAAGCCGTGGCCGGACATCCCCGAACTCGCGGACGTCTCCGGCATCGGCACCTACAGCACCACCGTGGACTGGACGGGCGGTGGCGCGGTGCTGGAGCTCGGCGAGGTCCTCGACACCTGCCGCGTGACCGTCAACGGCCACCGGCTCCCGGTCAGCGTGATCGTCCCGGTCGTGGACATCGGCCCCTGGCTGCGCCGCGGCGCCAACACGATCGAGGTCGAGGTCGCCACGACGCTGAACAACCGGCTCCGCGTCTCCGATCCCGGTGTGTACAGCGGCGCGTCCCGCCAGAGGTACGGGCTGATCGGGCCGGTCCGGCTCGTCCCCTACGGCGAGGCGGTGGTCCCCGCCCGCTGAACCCCGGACGTGCGGGAGGGCGTTGGCCCGCCCTCCCGCACGGTGGACCCCTCATCCCCTGTCCCGTCAAGACCGGAATCGCGAGGAACCCATGCACACCAGCGTATCCAGGCGCCGCCGCGGCGTAGTCGCCGTCGCTCTCGGACTGTCCGCCCTCACCGCCGCCCAGGCGGCCCCGCTCGGCACCGCCTACGCCGAGCCGGGCCGCGACGCGACCCCGTGGCAGCGCTACAACTTCTCCCCTTCGTCACGGACGCTCCACCCGGTGTCGGTCTTCAGGTCCAGCGGCACCGTGGCGGACCCGGGCGCCGTCCTGAAGGGCGGCACGACCACCCTGGCCGGGGCCGGATCGTCCGTCACGCTCGACTTCGGCAAGGAGGTCAGCGGACTCACCACGCTGCACTTCGCAGGGTCGGACGGCCCGCAGAAGGTCGGCGTCGCGTTCTCCGAGTCGTCCACCTACGTGGACACGACGAGTGACGCCTCGACCGGAGGCCCCCGCAGCCGCGACGGCGCCGTCTCCGTGGACGTCGACGGCGCCACGTCCTACACCACGCCCCCCGAACTGCTCCGGGGCGGCTTCCGCTACCTGACGATCTTCCTGTCCTCCGGCGGCCGGGTCGACCTGGACAAGGTGTCGCTGTACTTCACGCCCGCGCCGACGATGAAGGACCCGTCGAAGTACGCGAACTACTTCTATTCGAGCGACGAGCTGCTCAACCGCATCTGGTACGCGGGCGCCTACACCGTCCAGCTCAACACGATCTCCCCGAAGACGGGCCGGGTCTGGGAGCCCCCGGCGGCGCTGTGGGACAGCACCGGCGACATCGGCGTCGGCGACACCATCCTCGTGGACGGCGCCAAGCGCGACCGGACGGTCTGGCCCGGCGACCTCGGCATCGAGATCCCGAGCGCCTACGCGGCGTTCAACGACACCGAGTCCGCCCGCAACGCGCTCACCACCGTCTACCAGCACCAGCGCGACACCGGCGAGCTGCCCTACGCCGGGCCCGAGCTGGACAAGTGGGGCTCGGACACCTACCACCTGTGGACGCTCGCCGCGAGCTGGGACTACTACCGCTACACCGGCGACACGGGCTGGGTGTCCGGCGTCTGGGACCGGTACCGGAAGGGCGTCGACTTCATCACCCGGAAGATGGACGACAAGGGCCTGGTGTCCATCACCGGGACGTCCGACTCCGTCCGGATCCTGGCCAAGGGCGAGAACCTCATCGCGAACGTGCTGATGTGGCGCGTCCTCGACACCGGCTCGCAGCTCGCCAAGGCGCAGGGAGACGACTCCCTGGCCGCGTCCTACGCCGAGCGGGCCGCCGCGCTCCGCACCGCCATCAACGCGAACTTCTGGGACGAGGCCGCCGGCGCGTACAAGTTCTATCCGAACTCGACGATCCACCCGCAGGCGGACAACTCCCTCGCCGTCTGGTACGGCCTCGCGGACCGGCGGCAGGCGCGCCGCATCAGCGAGTCCCTCAAGGGCAACTGGAACGAGATCACCTCGACCGCCCCCGAGAACAAGGGCAACCCCGGCGTCTTCTCCGGATCCATGGAGGTGAACGCCCACTTCGCCGCCGGCGGCCAGGCCGCCGACCAGGCCGGCGTGGACATCATCCGACGCCAGTGGGGCTACATGCTGAACCACCCGGAGGGGACCGGCAGCACCTTCTGGGAGTCGTTCCGCAACCCGGGGGACGGGTGCGTCTTCTGCAGTTCCTACGTCAGCCTCGCGCACGCCTGGGCGACGGGCCCGACACCGGCTCTCACGTTCTCCGTGCTCGGCCTGAACCCCACCGGCACGGGCGGACGGTCGTTCGACTTCGTCCCGCACCCGGCCGACCTCACGTTCGCGCAAGGCCGCATCACCACGCCGGTCGGCGCGGTCGACGCCTCCTGGAAGGTCGCCGGCGGGACGTACACCGCGCACCTGAAGGCTCCGGGAACCACCGTCGGCCGCGCCGGCGTGCCGACGTTCGGCGCCCGGATCGAGGTCCGCGTCGACGGACGCCTCGTCTGGGACGGCACCCGCGCACGCGCCAAGGGCGTCCACACCGACGGCGAGTACGTGTACATCGAGGGCCTGCGCGGCTCGCACCGACTGCAGAGCGACCGCGCTTGACCGCCACCTCTCCTGCCGCCCCCGTCCGTCCCGCTCACTTCACCCTCCGCTCCACCCACCCCTGAGGAGCCCAGCATGAACGAGTTGTCGCGCAGAAGGTTCGTCCAGGCCGGCGGTGTCGCCGCCGCGGCGGTCACGGCGAGCGGCGCGGTCGCGGCGCCCGCCCTCGCGGCGCCCGCGGCCGCCCCGCACTGGGCGCTGCGCCCCATCGACCTGCGGGTCGACCATCTGCCGTCGCCGCTCGGCATCGACGACACGGCGCCGACGCTCGGCTGGCGTTTCGCCGCCGGGCCGCGCGACGCCGTCCAGACGGCCTACCAGGTGCGGGTGGCGAGCGCGGACGCCCGCCTCGCCCGCCCCGACCTGTGGGACTCGGGCAAGGTCGCCGGGGGCGCCGTCTCGACCGTGTACGCGGGACGCGCGCTGAAGTCCCGGCAGCGGGCCTCATGGCAGGTCCGGGTGTGGGACGGGCAGGGCCGCGCGTCCGCGTGGAGCGAGCCGTCCCACTTCGAGATGGGCCTGCTCGCCCCCGCCGACTGGACGGCCGGGTGGATCGGGAACGCGGTGTGGTCGGCCGACCCGGAGCCCGCGCCCGCGACGGTCGCGTTCGCCGCCCGCACCGCCCGGTACGTCCGGCTGGACGTGACCCGGCTGGGGCTGCCGCTCAAGGAGGGCTGGCCCTACAAGGTGTCGCGGCTCCAGCTCGCCGAGGTCCAGGTGCTCGACGGGGCGTCCGGCCCGAACCTGGCGGCGAAGGCGCCGGTCACCGCGTCGGAGAGCTACACCGTCGGTGGCCAGTGGGAGCCGAGGGCCGTCACGGACGGCAACCTCACCAGCGACGCCGCGCCCTTCGGCTACACGAGCCTGGAGCGCAAGGACCAGGCCCTCGACGCGCCCATCTGGGTCCAGATCGACCTCGGCAGGGAGCAGCGGTTCGACCGGGTCCTGCTCTACCCGCGCACCGACGAGACGACCGACGACGGCAGGACCCCCAACTTCCCGGAGGACTTCACCGTCCAGACCTCCAGCGACGGCACGGCGTTCGACACGGCCGCCACGGTCGAGGGACAGCAGGCGCCGCCGCCGCTGCGCCGGCAGCCCGAGGCCCTGCCCGTCTTCAGGCGCGAGTTCACGATCGGCAGGCGCGTCCGCGCGGCCCGCCTCTACGCCACGGCGCTGGGCGTCCTGGACGTCACCGTGAACGGGCGGCCCGTGAGCGACGCCGTCCTCGAACCGCCCTACAGCAAGTACAAGGAACGGATCGTCTACACCACCTACGACGTGACCGGCCTGCTCCACCGGGGCGGCAACACGGTCGAGGTGGAACTGGGCACCGGCATGGCGCACGTGCCGCCGACGCCCGGCCGCTACGAGAAGCTGACCCGGTCGGACGGCAAACCGGCGTTCCTGGGCCAGCTGGAGATCACCTACACCGACGGGTCGCGCGAGGTCGTGGCGTCCGACGCGTCCTGGCGCACGGCCCTCGGCGCGACCACCTTCACCAACTGGTACGGCGGCGAGGACCACGACGCGCGCCGTACCCGGCGGGACTGGACGGCCGCGGTGCGCGTCGCCGCGCCCACCGCCCGGCTCGCCGCCCGCATGGCGCCGGCGATCGTCCCCGTCGGCACCCTGCGCACCAAGAAGATCACGAGCCCGAAGGACGGCGTCCACGTCGTCGACCTCGGCACCAACTTCGCGGGCTGGCCGCGGCTCAGCGTCAGCGGCCCGGCCGGGACGAAGGTGACGATGCGCCCCGGCGAGCTCCTCAACGCCGACGGGACCGTCAGCCAGCACACCACCGGCTCGCCCATCTGGGACACCTACACCCTCTCCGGCGACGGCACCGAGACGTGGCATCCCCGGTTCTGCTACCACGGCTTCCGCTACCTGCAGCTCGAAGGGCTGCCGGGGGAGCCGGACGACGGCACGGTCACCGGGATCGTCCTGCGCGCGGGCAACGCCAGGGCGGGCTCGTTCACCAGCTCGCACGGCCTCCTCAACGACATCCACAAGATCATCGACCGGGCCGTGCAGAGCAACATGTACTCCGTCCTCACCGACTGCCCGCACCGCGAGAAGCTCGGCTGGCTGGAGCAGGCCAACCTGGTGTTCCCCGCCGTCGCCCGCAACTACGACGTCACCGCCTACTACGGCGAACTCGTCCGCGACATAGCCGAGGCCCAGACCGGGGACGGCCTCGTCCCCGACATCGCGCCCGAGTTCACGGTGTTCTCCGGCGGGTTCAGGGACGACCCCAACTGGGGCAACGTCATCGTGTTCGCGCCCTGGCAGATGTACCGCGCGTACGGCGACGAGGCGACGCTGCGCACCTACTACCCGAACATGGTCCGCTACGTGGACTACCTGTCCGCGAAGGCGGAGGGGCACCTGCTCGACTACGGCCTCGGCGACTGGATCACCTTCGACGACAGCACCCCGAAGGGGGTGACCGCCACCTTCGGGTACCACCGCGCCGTCACCGCCCTCGCACGGATCGCCAAGGTCGTCGGAAAGGGCGCCGACGCCGCGCGTTACGAGACGCTCGCGGGGGAGATCGGCTCGGCGTTCGACGCGAAGTACGCCACCGGCGACACCTACGGGTCCGGCAGCCAGGCGTGCGACGCCCTCGCCCTCGACATGGGCGTCGTCCCGGCGGGCAGGAGGGAGGCCGTCCTCGCCCACCTGGTGAAGAGCATCGAGGCGAAGGGCTACCACCTGACGGTCGGCGAGATCGCGCTGCCGTCGGTGTTCCACGTGCTGTCCGCCGCCGGGCGCGACGACGTCATCCACGCGGTCGCGACCCAGACCGGCAACCCCAGCTACGGCTACCAGGTCGTGCACGGCGCGACCTCGCTGACCGAGAACTGGGACGGGCCCACCTCGGGCGCCTCGCAGAACCACTTCATGCTCGGCGCGATCGACGAATGGTTCCACGCCGGCCTCGCGGGGCTCGGCCAGACCGACGACTCGATCGGGTTCGCGACGCTCCTCGTCCGGCCGGCGGTCGTCGGGGACGTCACCCGCGCCGCCGCGACCTACGAGACGCCGCGCGGGCACGCCGCGTCCTCGTGGCGCCGCACCGGCAAGCAGCTCCGCATGGACGTCACCGTCCCGCCGAGCACGCGGGCCCGCGTGGAGTACCCGCTCCTCGGCGGATCCGCGAGGCCGAAGGCGCCGAAGGAGGCCACGTGGATCGGCGTCCAGAACGGCCGCGCCGTCTTCGAGGTCGGCTCGGGCGACTGGACCTTCGAGGGGAGCGTGTCCTGACGGCCGGATGAGCCGGTTCGCGTCCGCCTCCGGTGCGCTACAGTCACGGTTATTGACAGTCAAAGGTCTTGACCGTAGTGCATCGGAGGGAACGCATGGACGCCGGGCGAGGGGAGCCCGACCTGGGCATGCTGGCGGGTCGGCTGACGCGGGCGCTCCAGGAGGAGCTGTTCCGCCGGCTCGCGAAGGAGGGGCACCCCGACGTCCGGCCGCGCCACGGCACCGTCCTGGCCTTCCTCGAACCGGAGGGCGTGCGCGCGACCGAGCTGTCGGCCCGCTCGGGGCAGCACAAGCAGATCGTCGGCACGATCGTGGACGAGCTGGTGGAGCTCGGGTACGTCCGCCGAGAACCCGATCCGGGCGACCGCCGCGCCAAGCGGGTCGTGCCCACCGAGCGCGGCCGCGACGAGATCACCAAGGCCCGCGCGATCCTCTCCGGCATCGAGGACCGCCATCGGCGGGCCCTCGGCGACGAGCGCTTCGGCGTCTTCAAGGACGCGCTCGTCGAGGTCGCCCGGTCCCAGAGCGACTGGAACCGGGGCGCCTAGCCCCGCGCGCGGGCCGGGCGCGCGATCGGCCCGGCCATGTTTGGCGGCACGTCTCCGGGCAGGAGAGCGCACGGCACACAGTCGAGGAAGGAGGGACACCGTGACCGTACCGAACGTGGATCTCATCGACGGGACCGCGATGCCGCAACTCGGCTTCGGGGTCTTCCAGGTGGGCGACGACGAGGCCGAGAGCGCCGTGACGATCGCCCTGCGGAACGGCTACCGCAGCATCGACACCGCCAGCGCCTATGGCAACGAGGAAGGCGTGGGGCGCGCGCTGCGCGCCTCGGAACTGCCGCGCGAGGAGCTGTTCGTCACCAGCAAGGTCTGGAACAGCGAGCAGGGCTACGACGACGCGATGCGCGCCTACGACGCGAGCCTGCGCCGCCTCGGCCTGGAGTACCTCGACCTCTACCTGATCCACTGGCCGATGCCGGGCCGCGACCTGTACCTGGAGACCTGGCGGGCGCTGGAGCGGCTGAAGCACGACGGGCGGGTCCGGTCGATCGGCGTCTCCAACTTCACCGTGCCGACGCTGCGGCGCGTCATCGACGAGGCCGACGTCGTCCCCGCCGTCAACCAGATCGAGCTGCACCCGTACTTCCAGCAGGACGGAATGCGCGCCTTCCACCGGGACCACGGCATCCGCACCGAGGCGTGGGCGCCGCTCGGGCAGGGGCACGGGCTGCTGGACGACCCCGCGCTCGACCGCATCGCCCGGGCCCACGGCCGCACCCCCGCGCAGGTCGTGCTCCGCTGGCACCTGCAGATCGGGAACGTGGTCATCCCGAAGTCGGCGACGCCGTCCCGGATCGCCGAGAACATCGACGTCTTCGGCTTCGAGTTGACGCCGGACGACCTGAAGACGCTCGGCGAGATGGACAAGGGCATCCGGTTCGGGCCCGACCCGGCGACGCTCGAGACGGACTAGCCGGCTCCAGGATCAGCGCAGCTCTCCGACGCCGACGAGCCCGGCGAACCGCTCTCCGTCGGTTCTGACGCCCCCGTCCAGCCATTCGCGCGGCCCGGTGAGCCCCGGGTGCAGCAGGTCGAACCCGTCGAAGAACTCCAGGATCCGGGCGCGGGGACGGGCGCCGAGCCGCGCGCTGGCGCCCTCGTAGACGCGCTCGGCCTCTGCCATCCGCTCGGGGAAGGCGTCCGAGGCCAGGTGCGAAAGGATCAGCCGGCTGCCGGGCGCCAGCGCGTCCCGGTAGCGGGCGACGAGCGCGTGCGGGTCCTCCGCGTCGTCCACGAAATGCAGCACCGACACCAGGAGCAGCGCCACCGGTTCGGAGAAGTCGAGCAGGCGGGCGACGACCGGATGGCCGAGGACGTCGTCCGGCCGCCGCAGGTCGGCCTCGGCGAACCCGACGTTCCCCGCGTCGGCGAGCAGGGCGCGGCCGTGCGCGCAGACGACCGGATCGTTGTCGACATGGACGACCCGCGCGTCCGGGCGGGCCCGCGTCGCGGCCTCGTGCACGTTCTCCCGCGTCGGCAGTCCCGACCCGAGATCCAGGAACTGCCGAAGGCCGGCTTCGGCGGCGTCCCGCACCGCGCCGCCGAGGAAGGCGCGGTTGAGCCGGACGCCCCGCACGACGCGCCCCTCGGAGATCTTCACCACGCGCTCGGCGGCCTCCCGGTCGGCGGCGAAGTTGTCCTTGCCGCCGAGCCAGTAGTCGTACATCCGCGCCACGTTGGGCGAGGACGTGTCGAGACCGGCGGAGGCGCCGTCCGAGAAGTCGGTCACCGGGTCATGATCGGACAACCGCCCCCGCGCGGCAACACGAACGCGGCACTCCGGCCGGTCGCCGCCGCCGGACCCCCAAGATCGTGACTGTGTGCGACTGAGCGTAACGTTCCGTGCATGGGGGAGGATCGGGGGAGCTGGACGGGGCCCGGCGGCCTGCGGGTGACGGCGGTGCGGCTGACAGGCGCGCACCGGGCGTGGGCCGAATTCGCCGGCGTGCGGGGGGCCACGGCGCTGCTGGTGACGCGGGACGGCGTGCCCGTCGGCAGCGGCTACTACCCGTCGGTCGAGGATCTCGCCGAGGTCGTCGACCTGGCGGAGCTGCGCTCGGGCTAGCGGTTGCGCGGACGCCCTCGCGCGTGTAGTCGGTTACTGGTGGGACAGCGCAGGTGTGACGTCGCCGTGGTGGGATCGCTCAACGCCGACCTCGTGGTGGGCGTGGAGCGGCGGCCCGCGCCGGGGGAGACCGTGCTCGGATCCGACCTGGCCACGCACCCGGGCGGCAAGGGCGCCAACCAGGCGGTCGCCGCGGCGCGGCTCGGCGGCCGGGCCGCGATCGTCGGCCGGGTCGGCGACGACGGGCACGGAGCCCTGCTGCGCGACGCCCTGGCCGCCGACGGCGTGGACCTCGCGCACCTGGCGGCCACGCCGGGCGTCCCGACCGGCGTCGCGCTGATCACGGTCGGCCCGGACGGCGACAACAGCATCATCGTCTCGCCGGGCGCCAACGCCAGGCTCGGCCCCGCCGACGTCGAGGCGGCCCGCGCGCTGATAGAGAGCGCCCCGGTCGTGTCGTTCCAGATGGAGGTGCCGCTGCCCGCGGTGGAGGCCGCCGCCGGCGTCGCCGCCCGGGCGGGCCGCCGGGTCGTGCTCAACCTCTCGCCGTCCGCGCCCGTCCCGGACGAGCTGCTCGCCCTCTGCGACCCCCTCGTCGTCAACGAGCACGAGGCCGCCTTCCTGCTCGGCGGGGACGGCGACCCCGGGCGGATGGCGGCGGCGCTCGCCGGGTCCGGGCCCCGCTCGGTGGCGGTCACGGTCGGCGCCGACGGCGTCGTCGTCGCCGACGGGCGGGGCACGACCGCCCTTCCGTCCCCGCGGTCGGAGGCGGTCGACACCACGGGCGCCGGGGACGCCTTCACCGCCGCGCTGTGCCTGCGCCTCGCCCGCGGCGACTCCCTGCGGGACGCGGCCCGGTACGCCACCCGCGCCGGCGCGGCCGCCGTCCGCCGCCCCGGTGCGCAGAGCTCGTTCCCCACGCCGGACGACCTGCCCGCCTTCTAGGTCACCGGTCGGTGCGGGCGCGCAGCCGGTACAGCTCGTCGGCGGCGTCGTGGACGTCCGCGCCCAGGTCGAACGCGCTGAGCAGGTACAGGTCGTCGGCGGTCTCGATCTCCAGGATCCGCGTGTGCAGCAGGAGCCGGCGCCGCTCGTCCACCCGGATGCAGACCACCTCGTCCCAGCGCAGGCGGTGGCGCCGGGCGTAGCCGGTCACGACGGTGAGGCCGTCGCCGTCGGCGGCGAGCCGGACCGGGGCGATCAGGTCGCGCAGCGCGAGCACGTTCAGGCCGATCGCCGCCGCGCCCGCCAGGAACCGGAACTGGGGGTCGTGGGCGTACAGCACGAGCAGCGCCGTGACGGCCGCCGCGGCGGCGCACTTGACCACCACATGACCTGGCGGTACGCGCCACCGCCGCTCCTGACCCGGCTCCATGCCGCCGACCCTAGCCGCAGCCGGGGCCTGCCCGCGCCATGGATCGGTCCGATAGCGTCGGGCCATGCGACTCGGTGTGCTGGACGTGGGTTCGAACACGGTGCATCTCCTGGTGGTGGACGCTCATCAGGGCGCGCGGCCCCTTCCCGCGTACTCCCACAAGGCCGACCTGAGGCTCGCCGACCATCTGGACGCGGAGCGGCTCTCCGAAGAGGGCGAGACGCTGCTGCGCGACTTCGTCGACGAGGCGCTGCAGATCGCCGAGGACAAGGGCGTGGAGGACCTGGTCGCGTTCGCCACCTCCGCCGTCCGGGAGGCCTCCAACGGCGAGGACGTGCTGGCGCGCATCCGCGAGGACAAGCGGATCGACATCCGGGCGCTGTCCGGCGAGGAGGAGGCGCGGCTGACGTTCCTCGCCGTCCGGCGCTGGTTCGGCTGGTCCTCGGGACGGCTGCTGGTGGTGGACATCGGCGGCGGCTCGCTGGAGGTCGCCTCCGGCATCGACGAGGAGCCGGACGCGGCGTTCTCCCTGCCGCTCGGCGCCGGGCGCCTCACCCGCGACTGGTTCACCGCCGACCCGCCGCCCGCCGAGGAGGTCCGCAACGTGCGCCGGCACGTCCGCGCGGAGATCGCGCGGCGGGTCGCGGACGTCGCCCGGTACGGGGCCGCCGACCACGCGGTCGCCACGTCCAAGACGTTCAAGCAGCTCGCCCGGATCGGCGGCGCCGCCCCGACGGCCGACGGCCCCTACCAGCGGCGCGTCCTGGCCGGCGAGGCCCTCACCGACTGGACCGACAAGCTCGCCGCGATGCCCTCCGCCGAGCGCGCCGAGCTGCCCGGCGTGTCCGAGCGGCGCGCCCCCCAGCTGCTCGCCGGCGCGATCGTCGCCGACGCGGCGATGGACCTGTTCGAGCTGCCGGAGCTGGAGATCTGCCCGTGGGCGCTGCGCGAGGGCGTCATCCTGCGCCGCCTCGACATGATCACCGGCTGAGCGCGGGGACCGGGACCGGCCTCACGACCAGTTCGGGTGGCCGAGCACCCCGCCCTCGGGCGTGACGGCGCGGTCGCCGGTGCCGTCCGCGCGGACGGCCCGGATCACCGGGTCGGTGACCGCGCCGCGCACGTAGGCGAGCCAGCGGCCGCCGTCCGACCACGCCGGGTCCATGTCGCGCGCGGTCCCGGACGTCAGCGCGTGCGCGCCGGAACCGTCGGCATTCATGATCCAGATGTTGCTCTTGGTGGCCGGGCCCCGCACGAAGGCGACCTTGGACCCGTCGGGGGACCATTCCGGGTCGACCGCGCGCACACCGTCCTTGCTCAGCCGCGTCCAGGCGCCGCCCGGCCGGTCCGCGTCCATGCTGTACATCTGCTCCACGTCGGCGTCGCGCTTGCTCCAGAACACGAGCCTGCCCGTCGACGACCACATCGGGTCGTCCTTGAGCGAGCCGTCCGTGGTCAGCTGGGTGGCCGGGCCGCCTCCCACGGCGACGGCGAAGATCTGCCGGACGCCGTTCCTCTCGCCCATGTAGGCCAGGCGGGCGCCGTCGGGCGACCACGTCACGCGGGTGCCGCGCACGATGCCGGTCACCTTCCGGGCGCCGGACCCGTCGGCGTTCACCACCCAGGCCTCGGCGCTCCTGTCGCCCATTCTGGTGAACGCCACGCGCTTGCCGTCCGGTGACCGCTCGGGGAGGACGTCGCAGCTCGGCCCGCCCACCAGCGTCTTCGCGGACGCGTCGCCGGGCCGGTAGACGCCGATGTCGGCGTTGCACGACGTCGGCCACCCGGGCGCGGTGTCGATCCGGACGAACATCGGCGTGGTCGGGAACGCCGCCGAGCCCGCCGACGCGTTCCGCGCGCCGCCGGACTCCCGGCCGGTGTAGTAGACGGCGCCCGCGACGATCCCCGCGACCAGCACCCCCGCAGCGGTCGACGCGGCGAACACACTGCGCCGCGACGGGCCCCGGCCCCTGGCCGGGGGCGCCGTGAACTCCCGCGCGGTGGGCGGGTCGGTACGGCGCTCGTACACGGGTTCGGTCCGGGGCTCGGTCCGCGGCTCGGGCCGGGGCTGCGGGACCGGGACCGGCGCCGGGACGTCCTGGGACGTGGCCGACGGGCCGGCGGCGGGCGGGACCACCGGGGTCCCCGCGGGCGGGGAGGTCCACATCTCGCCCAGCTCGGTCGTCACGGCGGCCTCGCCGGATCCGCCGACCAGCGCCAGGAGCAGGTCCCGGGCGCTCGGGCGCTGCGCGGGGTCCTTGCGCAGCGACGCCTGGACGAGCCCGGCCAGCGACGGAGGCAGGTCGCCGACCTCGGGGTCGGCGTGCACGGCGCGGGCCGCCATGATCTGGAAGGAGCCCTGCCCGAACGGGTTGCGCCCGCTGGCGGCGAACGCCACCAGGCAGCCCCAGGCGAACACGTCCACGGCCGGGGTGACCTGCTGCGTGGTGATCTGCTCGGGCGCGATCCAGCCGGGCGTGCCGACGACCTGCCCGGTCCGGGTGTGGGAGGAGGCCATGTCCAGCGCGCGGGCGATCCCGAAGTCGATCACGCGCGGCCCGGAGATCGACAGCAGCACGTTGCTCGGCTTCAGGTCGCGGTGCACCAGGCCCGCGCTGTGGATGGCGACGAGCGCGGCCGCCACGCCGACCGCGACGCCGTGCAGCATCCCCGGCGACAGCGCCCCGTTCGCGCTGACGTGCTGGAGCAGCGACGGCCCGTCGATGTACTCGGTCACCATGTAGGCGAGCCCGAGGTCCTCGCCGTGCTCCAGGACCTGCGCCGTGCAGAACGACGCGACGCGCTGGGCGTTGGCGGCCTCGTCGTGGAACCGCGCGAGGAACGTCTTGTCGCCCGCCAGTTCGGCCCGCACCACCTTCACCGCCACGGCCCGCCCGTCGGCGTCGCGGCCGAGGTAGACGGCGCCCATCCCGCCCTCGCCGATCCTGGCCTCGATCCGGTACGGGCCGATCCGGCTGGGGTCGTCCGGCCGCAGCTCACCCAGGGAGGTCGCGTCCATGGAGTCTCACCTTCCGCCCCCACGGAGCCACGTCTTGGCGACCGCCCCACGGCGGCACGCGGCCCCAACGCCTCCATACGATGACAGAGGAGGCGGTGAGGTTCTAGCGGGGGCCGTCCGATCTCGTCTCAGTGGAAGTTCCGGGCCCGGACGCGGCCGGGGACCGGCAGGCGTCGCAGCCGGGTCGCACGCACGTTCACGACCCCGTCCACGCGCTCCAGGCGGCCGCTGACCAGCAGCGCCTGCGAGTCGACGGCGAGGCCGCGGTGCCGCTGGAACACCTGCGGCGGGCACACCACGTTGATGATGCCGGTCTCGTCCTCCAGGGTCATGAACACGATGCCGCCGGCCGTCGGCGGGCGCTGCCGGTGGGTGACGAGCCCGGCGACGACGACGTTGGTCTCGCCCGGCGTCCCCGCGAGCCGCGCGGACGGCAGCGCGCCCAGCTCGTCCAGCGCCTCCCGGACGTGCGCGACCGGATGGGTGTGGGAGACGCCGGTCGCCCACAGGTCGGCGAGGGTCTCCTCGATCGGCGTCATGGCGGGGAGGGCGGGAGCGGACGCGCCCGGTGTGACGCCCTCGATCCGCCCCGGTCCGGAACCCGCCAGCGCGCCCGCCGCCCAGAGCGCCTCGCGCCGCGACAGGCCGAACCGGTCGAACGCGCCCGCGGTGGCGAGCGCCTCCAGGGCACCGGCCGACAGCGGCACGCGGCGGGCGAGGTCCTCCATGCTCGTGTAGGGGCGTCCCGCCGCGATGGCCTCGGCGGTGTCGTCACCCAGGTTGCGGATGCCCGACAGCCCCAGCCGTATCGCCGGCTGCGGCGCGGCGGGCGCGTGGGGGTGGCCGGAGCCGACCTCGACGGGCTCCTCCAGAGTGGGATGGACGCCGCTGGCGTTGATGTCCACGCCCCGGACCACGACACCGTGCCGCCGGGCGTCGGCGAGCAAGCTCTGTGGGCTGTAGAACCCCATCGGCTGGTTGCGCACCAGGGCCGCGGTGAACGCGGCGGGGTGGTGGCGCTTCAGCCAGGCGCTCGCGTACACCAGATGGGCGAAGCTCTGCGCGTGCGACTCGGGGAACCCGAACCCGGTGAAGCCGAGGATCTTCTCGTACACGCTCTCCGCGATGGGGGCCGGGATGCCGCGCTCGGCCATCCCGTCGAGCAGCCGCCGCCTCAGCCGCTCGACGCGCTCGGGGGCGCGCTTGGCGCCCATCGCCTGCCGGAGCTGGTCGGACTCGGCCGGAGTGAAGCCCGCGCAGTCGACGGCGAGCTGCATCATCTGCTCCTGGAACAGCGGCACGCCGAGCGTCCGGGACAGGGCCGGCTCCATCAGCGGGTGCGGGCACTCGGCGGGCTCCTGGCCCTTGCGGCGCCGCAGGTAGGGGTGCACGGACCCGCCCTGGATCGGCCCCGGCCTGATCAGCGCCACCTCCACCACCAGGTCGTAGAACTCGCGGGGCTTGAGGCGGGGCAGCGTCGCCATCTGCGCCCGCGACTCGACCTGGAACACCCCGACCGTGTCGGCGTCGCACAGCATGTCGTAGACCTCCGGGTCGTCCGGGGGGATCGACTGGAGGTCGTGCCGGCGCCCGTGGTGCTCGGCCACCAGGTCGAAGCAGTCGTGCAGCGCCGCGAGCATCCCGAGGCCGAGGAGGTCGAACTTGACCAGGCCGGCCGCCGCGCAGTCGTCCTTGTCCCACTGCAGGACGCTGCGGCCCGGCATCGCCGCCCACTCGATCGGGCAGATCTCCCCGACGGGCCGGTCCGCGATGATCATGCCGCCGGAGTGGATGCCGAGGTGGCGGGGGAGCGCCAGCATCCGCTCCGCCAGTTCCCTCACCGGCGCCGGGATGCCGGTCTCCGTCCCGACCGGGTCGCGCGGGTCGATGCTCTTCGACCACGCGTCCTGCTGGCCGGGGGAGAAGCCGAGGGCGCGTGCCGCGTCCCGGACGGCCATGCGCGGGCGGTAGCTGATGACGTTCGCGACCTGCGCCGTCCGCTCCCGCCCGTACTTCTCGTAGACGTACTGGATGGCCTCCTCGCGGCGCCGGTGCTCGATGTCCAGATCGATGTCGGGCGGGCCGTCCCGCCCGGGCGACAGGAACCGCTCGAACAGCAGGCCGTGCCGGACGGCGTCGACCCCGGTGATGCCGAGCGCGTAGCAGACCGCCGAGTTGGCCGCCGACCCCCGCCCCTGGCACAGGATCCCCCTGCTCCGGCAGAACTCCACGATGTCGTGCACGATCAGGAAGTAGCCGGGGAAGCGGAGCTGCTCGATGACGTCCAGCTCCCGGGCGATCTGCTCGTAGGCGCCGGAGATCCGCTCCCGCTCGGGCGGCCCGTACCGCTGGAGCGCGCCCTCCTTCACCAGGAGCCGCAGCCAGCTCGCCTCGTCGTGCCCGTCGGGGACGGGCCAGTCGGGCAGCCGGGGCGCGACCACGTCGAAGTCGAAGCGGCACTCGTCCGCCAGCGCGACCGTCCGCTCGCGTACTCCGGGGAACCGGGCCAGCCGTCTCGCCATCTCCGCGCCGCCGCGCAGGTGCGCGGTGCCGCTCGCGGGAAGCCAGCCGACCATGTCGTCCAGGCCGCGCCGGGCCCGGACGGCGGCCATGGCCTGCGCGAGCCGCGCGTCGGCGCCGGGGGCGGCGAAGTGCACGTTGTTGGACGCCACCACGTCCACCCGGGCCCGGCGCGCCAGCTCGAACAGGGCGTCGTTGCGCAGGTCGTCGTCGGGCTGGTCGTGGTCGACCAGCTCGACGAACACGTTCTCGCGGCCGTAGGCGCCGACCAGCTCGCGCAGCTCCCGTTCCGCCGCGTCCGGGCCGCCCGCCTCCAGCGCGGCCGGGACCGGGCCCTTCCGGCAGCCGGTGAGGACGGCCCAGTGGCCGCCGTGCGCACCGGCCAGCGCCTCCGCGTCGTACACGGGACGGCCCTTGCGCCCGCCCGCGAGCTGCGCGGACGTGATCGCCGAGCAGAGCCGCGCGTACCCGGGGGCGCCCCGGGCGAGGACCAGCAGGTGCCGGCCCGCGGGGTCGGGCTCGCCGGTCCGCGGCCCGGGCAGGCCGAGGCCCAGCTCCGCGCCGAACACCGTGCCGATCCCGGCCTCGCGCGCGGCCTGCGCGAACTGCACGGCCCCGTACATCCCGTCGTGGTCGGTGACCGCCATCGCCCGCACGCCGAGCCGCGCCGCCTCGGCGACCAGCGACCCGGGGTCGCTCGCACCGTCCAGGAAGCTGAACGAGGAGTGGACGTGCAGCTCCGCCCACGGCACCTCCGCCTCGGCGCGGCGGGGCGCGCCGGCCGGCTCCGGCGGCGGCTCGGGCGCCCGCTCGCCGGGCCGCCACGACAGCCGCTCCTCGAACTCCCGCCACGGGATCGGCGGATTGTGCCATCCCATCAGCCGAGGTGCCCATGGGTCATGGACGGCCGCTCAGTCATAAACCGCCTCGACGTGCCAGCGCCCGCCCTCGACGGCGAGCAGGTAGGCGGCGCCGTCGTCGGTGGTGACCTGGAACCGGGCGCGGCGGCGCGCGGCGGCCGGGTCCCACCAGCGCTCGTCCGCCGGCCACGGGCCGGTCCAGCCGGTCACGGCGGCGGGACGCCCGCGCACGGAGAGCGTCGCGGGCGGCGCGGACACCTCGCACCGCGCCGACACCACGACCGCCGCGCCGGACGCGTCGGCCAGCTCGGCGGGAGCCGGCGCCGCCGGGACGACCGCGGGCGCGGGCCCGGAGACGCTCCCGGGCCACGGCCCCTCGCGCGGCTCGGCGGGGGCCAGGTCGCCGACCGGGACGCGGACGACCCGCTCACCCGGCCCGCGCCCGCCCACCAGCACGGGCCGCGCGATCCCGTGGTGGCCGAGCAGCGCCTGGATCCGGTCGGCCGCCCGCGCGATGCGGTCGGTGACGGTGGTGCGCCCCCAGAGCCCCTCCTGGCGTCCGAGGTCGGGGACGAGCTGGTCGGGCGCCAGCTCGACCCACGTCACGCCGCCCCAGCCGTCCTCGCCGCCCCCGTCCTGCCCGGCCGGCCGGTGGGCCGACAGCTGCCACCGCACCCGCTCGGCGACGGCCAGCGCCGACAGCCCGTCGTGCCGCCACAGCCGCCGCAGGACGTGCCCGTCGGCGAACCCGACCGCGACCTCCAGCCGGACGCACGCCAGCCCGCCCGCCGCGAGGCCCTCGTGCAGCTCGCCCGCGAGCCTCTTCGCCGCGAACACGACCCGCTCCGCCTGCTCGGCGGGCGGGTCGAAGCCGCCGCGCACCGACAGGTCGGCGGCGGCGCGGACCGGTGCGAGCGGGCGCGGTTCCTCGCCCCGCGCCAGCCGGTGCGCGAGCGCCCCGTCCGTGCCGAACCGGCCCGCGACGTGCCCGGACGGCAGTGCCGCGAAGGCGCCGAGGGTATTGACGCCGAGCCGTCGCAGCAGGTCGGCCAGCTCCGGCCGGTCGAGCACCGACAGCGGGTACGGCGCGAGGAACGCCGCCGCGCCGCCCTCGGGCACCACGACGCCGCCCTGCCCGGCACGCGCCGCCAGCTCGGCCGCGAACAGCCCGTCCGCGACGCCCGACCCGCAGTCGTGGCCGGCCTCGACGACCGTGTCCTGCACCAGGACGCGCAGCGCGTCCTCGCCCCCGTAGAACCGGGCGGGGCCGCGCGCCGGGATCGCGCAGAGCCCCGGCCGCACCACCTCCACGCGCGGCGTCAGCTCCGCGACCGCCTGCGCGACCGCCTCGAAGCGCCGTCCCTCCGCGTCGGTGTCGCGTTCGCGCACCACCAGCTCGGGACACCGCCGCTGGGCGTCGCGGAGCCGCTGCCCGCGCCGCACCCCCTCGGCGCGCGCCGCCGCCGAGCAGGCCGCCACCCGCCCCTGCACGACCACGGCGCCCGGTGCCGCCGCGTCGATCCCGACCGCGGTGACCGGCCAGTCCGGGCACCACGCCACGAGGACCCTGGTCACGCGATCCCCTCCTCGGCCGGCACCCGCACGAGCGGCGGGGGGCCGGACGGCCGCGGGTGGACGGGCGCGCCGGCGGCCACGGAGCCGGGCACCAGCTCCAGCGGCGGCCGCGCGGTCTCCACCGGCCGGACGGTGCCGTCGGCCGCGGGGAGCCAGAGGGCCGCGCGGCGACCGGAACCGGGGGCGTCGCGCCCCTCGGCGACGACCTGGACGCGGCGGCCGGTGAGCCGGCCGTGCCCCTCGGCCAGGCCCTCCCAGACCGGGTCCTCCACGCGGAGGCGGAGCCGGGTGCCGGGCCAGTCGCGGGCGAACGCGCCGGTCAGCGTGAGGACGCAGCCGTGCTTGCGGGCCAGCGCCGTCAGCCGGCGCACCGCGGCGGCGCCGGGCCGCTCCGGCGGGCACAGCAGGACCAGCTCGACGGCCTCGGCCAGGGCGGCGACCACGTCCGGCCAGCGGTCGCCGGGCTCGTCGACGAGCAGCAGCCGCTCGGGCGCGGCGCCCATGCCCGCCGCGGCGGCCACGCCGAAGCCGGGCAGGCCGACGACGGCGCACCAGCCGCCGGCGCCGTCCTCGCCGCCGTGCCGGGACACGCCCGCGGCGAGCGCGACGCCGAGGGAGGCGGCGCCGGGACCGTCAAGCCCGACGACCGAGCCGGGACGCAGCCCGCCGGCGGGGACCACGGTCCGCAGCGCGGGCAGCACCGGCACCGTCGCGTGCGGCGCCGCCGCTCCGGCGCCCCCGGACACCGCCGCTCCGGCGCCCTTGAGCGCCGCCGGTCCGGCGTCCTCCAGCGCCGCCGCAAGATCCCGCAGGGCCGCCTCCGGCACGCTCGCCCTCCTCTCGCCGCCTCCCGCACAAATCTCGAACATAAGTTCGACTGTGTCAAGTTGTCGCAGGTCACACGGCGGAGCCGGCAGGGCCGAAAGCCCGATAGGGGCGGGCTTCACGACATTTTTGTGCATCATGGAGACATGACGATCGATGCGCCGACCATCGAATGGACGGGCGACGCCCTGCGGCTGCTGGACCAGACCGTCCTGCCCCACCGGGTGGAGTTCCTCGCGGTTCAGGACGTCGACGCGCTCGTGGACGCGATCCGGCGGCTGGTGGTGCGGGGCGCCCCCGCGCTGGGCGTGGCGGGCGCGTTCGGCGTCGCCATCGCGGTCCGCCAGGCCGCGCGCGAGGGCTGGGACGGCGCAGGACGCGACGCCGCGATCGCCCGCGTCCGGGAGGCCCGCCCGACGGCGGTGAACCTGGCCGCCGGGGTGGACCGGGTCCTGCCGTTCGTTCCGCTGGGCGCCGACGCGGTGGCGGCCGAGGCCCAGGCCCTGCTGGACGAGGACGTGCGCGGGAACCGGGCCATCGGGGCCTTCGGCGCCGACTGGATCCTCGCCCGGGTCGGGGACCGGCCCCTGCGCGTCCTGACGCACTGCAACGCCGGCTCGCTCGCCACCGCCGGCTGGGGGACGGCCCTCGGCGTCGTCCGGGAACTGCACGGCAGGGGACGCGTCGAGCTCGTCTACGCGGACGAGACCCGCCCCCTCCTGCAGGGCGCGCGGCTCACCGCGTGGGAGCTCGACCAGGCCGGCATCCCCTGCCTGGTGCAGGCGGACGGGGCCGCGCCGAGCACCGTCCTGCGCGGCCTGGTGGACGTCGCGGTCATCGGCGCCGACCGGATCGCCGCCAACGGCGACACCGCCAACAAGATCGGCTCGGTCGGCGTGGCGCTGGCCTGCCGGGAGGCCGGGATCCCGCTGGTGGTCGCCGCGCCGTGGAGCACGGTCGACCTCGCGCTCCCCGACGGCGCGGGCGTGCCGATCGAGGAGCGCGACGCCGGGGAGATCCTGGCCTGGGGCGGCGCGCGGACCGCCCCGGACCGGGTGGGCGCGTTCAACCCCGCGTTCGACGTCACGCCCGCCCGCCTCGTGACCGCGCTGGTCACCGAGACGGGCGTGCTGGAGGTCGCGGCGGGCGCGACGCCCGCCCGGCGGGCCGCCGCCGGATCCGGCCGGGGCCGGTACTAGCGCGGGCGGGCGGTCAGAAGTACGTGCCGAACAGGTTCGTGGCCGGCCAGGTCGTCACCGCGTTCGCGACCTTGTGCAGCGGGGCGCTGAAGTCGTCGTAGTCGTAGGTGAGCCCGGACGGGTCGTCGCGCTGGTCGAACAGCAGCGCCCAGGTCACGCCGTCGTAGCGGCGCGTCACGATCGTGCTGGTCCCGTCGAGGGCACCGGAGTGCCAGGTGTTCCGGCCTCCCGTCACGTCGCGCACGTACCAGCCGAAGCCGTAGTAGGACCCGCCCGAGTTCAGGCCCGTCTCCGGCTTGGCGAAGATCGAGGCGATCGAGGAGGAGTTCAGGACGCTCGTCCCGCCGTCGTGGATCTGGGTGAAGCGCACGTAGTCGACGGCGGACGCGAGCCAGCCGCCCATCGGGGTGCGGTTCTCCACGTTGAACGTGCCGTAGGGGGCCGGGAGGGTCGTCCCGGCCTCGTCGAACACCGACGGTCCGGTCCGCTGCGAGAAGTAGGGCACCTCCCCGGGCGCGCGGTCGGCCTTCAAGGACGTACCTGGCCGCATCCGGGTGATCCCCATGGGGCCCAGCACGTTCTGCTGGACGTACTGCTCGTAACCCGTCCCCGCGACCTTGCCGATGATCTGGCCGAGCAGCAGGTATCCGTAGTTGCTGTAGGCGAAGGTGGTGCCGGGGTCGTGGTCGAGTTTCAGGCCCGTCCCGTACTGCACCATGTGCTCCCGGCCGATCGGCAGCGGCACGCCCAGCAGTTTCGCCGTGGTGCGGTCGCGGTAGGTCGGGTCGCCGGAGATGTCGCGGTCCCAGCCGCCGAGGTGCTGCAGCAGCCGCCGCACCGTCACCTGGCCGAGGCGCGGGTCGGGGGACTGGCCCGGCGGCGGCGTCAGCGTCAGGAGGTCCGTCACGCGCGCCGACAGGCTGAGCCGGCCGTCCTGGACGAGCCGGGCGACCGCCGTCGCCGTGACGGCCTTGCTGAGGCTGGCGAGCCGGAACAGCGACGTCGGCTGGACCTTGAGCGAGGTGTCGTCGCTCCAGGTGTAGCCGCGCGCGAGCACGAGCTTGCCCTTGCGCATGACGGCGAGCGCTCCGCACGGGATGTTCCGGGCCTGCATCAGCGACTTCACGGCCGTGTCGAAGCCGCCGAGCCCGGCGCCCGCCGTCCCGGAGACCTGCCACGTCCGCGCGCCCGCCCGCGTCGCCGCCTGCTGGGACGGCGTCCCGCAGCCGCCCGCGAGCGCGGGCACCGCGAGGCCGAGCCCCGCGGATCCCATGAGCCTGCCGAAGTCCCGCCGACTGAGCCCCTGCCCCACCGCGTCCCCCTCCAGATCGCCCGGCCCCACATGATCGAAATGGGGTGAGCAGGGAAGTTAACATGATCTTGGGGTGAGGTGGCCGGTTTCCGGGAGATACCGCCGGGCCGATCGGCCATCATGGTGACCGTGCCGACCTCCCCGAACCCACCCGCCGCGCCGCGTCCGGCGGAGCTGGAGGCGGTGCTGGAACGGATCACCTACGCCAACGAGGACACCGGCTACACCGTCGCGCGCGTCGCGACCGCCAAGGGCGGTCCCGACCTGCTCACCGTCGTGGGCGCGCTGCTCGGCGCGCAGGTGGGGGAGAGCCTGCGCCTGGTCGGGCGGTGGCGCTCGCATCCGAAGTACGGCAAGCAGTTCGAGGTCGACTCCTACACGACCGTCCTGCCGGCGACGATCCAGGGCATCCGCCGCTACCTCGGCTCCGGCATGATCAAGGGCATCGGCCCGGTGATGGCCGACCGGATGGTCGTGCACTTCGGCACCGACATCCTGCGCGTCATCGAGGAGGAGCCCGAGCGCCTCGTCGAGGTCCAGGGCCTCGGCCCCAAGCGCACCCGGCGGATCGGGGACGCCTGGCAGGAGCAGAAGGCCATCAAGGAGGTGATGGTCTTCCTGCAGGGCGTCGGCGTCTCCACGTCCCTCGCGGTCCGCGTCTACAAGCAGTACGGGGACGCCTCGATCGACACCGTCCGCAAGCGGCCGTACCAGCTCGCGTCGGACGTGTGGGGCATCGGGTTCAAGACCGCCGACACCATCGCGCAGGCCGTCGGCATCCCGCACGACAGCCCCGAGCGGATCAAGGCGGGCCTGCAGTACACGCTGTCGGAGGCCGCCGACGACGGGCACTGCTTCCTGCCCGAGCCCAACCTCGTCACGGCGGCGGAGAAGATCCTCGGCGTTGGGCGCGAGCTGATCGTCCCGGCGCTGGACGAGCTGGCGGGCGAGGAGGGCGTCGTCCGGGAGCCCATCCCCGGGGACGGCGAGGACGCCGCGACGATCCCGGCGGTGTACCTCGTCCCGTTCCACCGGGCCGAGCGCTCCCTGGCCCGCGGGCTGCTGGAGCTGCTCGACGCCCCCGCCGACCGGCTCAAGGCGTTCGCCGGCGTCGACTGGGACAGGGCGCTGCCGTGGCTCAAGCAGCGCACCGGCCAGGCGCTCGCCCCCGAGCAGGAGGACGCCGTCAAGCTCGCGCTGACGTCGAAGGTGGCCGTGCTGACCGGCGGCCCCGGCTGCGGCAAGAGCTTCACCGTCCGCTCGGTGGTGGAGCTGGCCGCCGCCAGGCACGCCAAGATCGTCTTGGTGGCGCCGACCGGCCGGGCCGCCAAGCGGCTCGCCGAGCTGACCGGGCACGAGGCCGCGACCGTGCACCGGCTGCTCCAGCTCCAGCCGGGCGGCGACCCCAAGTTCGACCAGGAC
This sequence comes from Actinomadura sp. NPDC023710, assembly GCF_040639875.1. NCBI lineage: Bacteria > Bacillati > Actinomycetota > Actinomycetes > Streptosporangiales > Thermomonosporaceae > Actinomadura > Actinomadura sp. NPDC023710. The sequence goes on along the minus strand of NZ_JBFAGB010000010.1, from coordinate 44,440 downwards.
AACCCCCTGGACGCCGACCTGGTCGTCGTCGACGAGTGCTCCATGGTCGACCTGATCCTGGCCAACAAGCTGGTGAGGGCCGTCCCGCGCGGCGCGCACCTGCTGCTCGTCGGGGACGTCGACCAGCTCCCGTCCGTCGGCGCGGGCGAGGTGCTGGCCGACCTGCTCGGCGCCGAGGTCGTCCCGCGCGTCCGGCTGACCAGGATCTTCCGGCAGGCGCAGCAGTCGGGCATCGTCGTCAACGCGCACCGCGTCAACTCCGGCGACCACCCCCACACCCGCGGCTACCCCGACTTCTTCCTGTTCCCCTGCGACGAGCAGGACGAGGCCGCCGAGCTGACGGTGGACGTCGTCGCCCACCGCATCCCGCGCAGGTTCGGCCTCGACCCGCGCCGCGACGTCCAGGTCCTCGCCCCGATGCACCGTGGCGCCGCCGGCGCCGGCACGCTGAACTCCCTGCTGCAGGAGAAGCTGACCCCGCATGACGACGCCCGTCCCGAGCGCCGCTACGGCGGCCGCGTGTTCCGCGTCGGCGACAAGGTCACCCAGCTGCGCAACAACTACGACAAGGGCGAGGCCGGCGTCTTCAACGGCACCGTCGGCGTCGTCACGTCCGTGTCCCTGGAAGAGCAGTCACTGACCGTCGTGACCGACGAGGACGAGAGCGTCGACTACGCCTTCGACGAGCTGGACGAGCTCGCCCACGCGTACGCGATCACGATCCACCGCTCGCAGGGCAGCGAGTACCCGGCCGTCGTCATCCCGCTCACCACCGGCGCGTGGATGATGCTGCGCCGCAACCTCCTGTACACCGGCATCACCCGGGCCAAGAAGCTCGTGGTCCTCGTCGGGTCGCGCCGGGCCCTCGCCGCCGCCGTCCGCACCGCCGGCGCGGGCCGCCGCCACACCGCCCTGGCCCACCGCCTCTCTCAGCGGTAGCGCGCCAGTTCCCAGGGGTCGTGGGCGCAGAACACCTCGACCTCGCCGCCGCGCGCCAGCTCCCGCAGCCGAGCCACGTTCGCGAGCCGCAGCTCCCGGTCGACCTCGCCGCCCGCCTGGACGAGCTCCATCAGCGGATGCGCGACCGGCTCGGGGCGGTCGACCTCCCCGTGGTACATGTACGCGTCCCCCGCGTGCAGCAGCCAGCGGGCGCCGTCGCGGACCGCCACGCCCGCGTGTCCCGGCGTGTGGCCGCCGAGCGGCACCAGCAGGACGTCCTCGGGCACGCCCTCCAGCGACCGGACGCCCTCGAAGCCGTGCCAGGTCTCGCCTTCGGCGCCCGCGTAGGCGACCCACTTCGGGCCGTGGGCGAGCTGCGCCGGGGTCTTGCCGCCGTCGGCGAGCTCCGCCTCGAACAGGTGCACCGCCGCGTCCGGGAAGTCGCTCAGCCCGCCCGCGTGGTCGCGGTGCAGGTGCGTGGGGACGACGTGCCGGACGTCGGCGGCCGCGTACCCGAGCCCCTCGATCTGCCGGACGGCCGTCGCGGACGGGTCGAGCGTCGGCCCCGCCATCTCCACCCAGTCGTCCAGCAGCCGCTCGGACGGGCGCTCGATGTCGCCGAGCCCGATCCCGGCGTCCACGAGCACGAGCCCGGCCGAGTCGGTCTCCACCAGCAGCACGTGGCCGACGGCCCGCGCAGGGCGCAGCGGGCTCTGCGGCCCGTCGGCCGGTTCGATCTCCCGCATGGGAGCGCAGTCGAGATGGTGAACGCGCATCGGTTCTCCTTCAGATTCAGATCAGGTCGGCGAGCTGGCGGGTGACCTCGTGGATGACGGACACGTCCCGCCGGACGCGGGCGAGCATGACGGCGCCCTGGACCGACGACAGGACGAGCGCGGCCAGTGGATCGGCGCGCTCGTCCGGCACGCCCCAGCCGCGCAGGGCCATCGCGATCCCGCCCTGCCATTCGGTGTAGGTGCCGTCGCAGGCGGCGCGGATGGTCTCGCTCTCGGCGGCCGTCTCCAGCGCCACCGTCGCGACCGGGCATCCCTTGCCGAAGTCGGACTCCAGCAGGGCGCGCGCGAAGTGGTCGCCGAGGGCCGCCAGCCCGGCCCGCCCGTCCGGCGCGGCGACGAGGGCCCCCGCGAGCGCCTCGCCCACCGCGCGGCCGGACAGCGCGACCGACTCCGACGCGAGCTGCTCCTTGCCGTCCGGGAAGTGGAAGTACAGCGAGCCCTTCGGCGCCCCGCTCTGCGCGAGGACCTGGTTGAGCCCGGTGCCGTGGTAACCCTGCCGCTGGAACAGCTCCGCCGCCGTCCGCAGCACGCGTTCACGCGTCTCGCCCCGAGGTGCCATGGGGCGATTCTAGGTAGACTGGTCTAATAATTCAAGGGCGGAGCGCGGCGTGCAGCGCCTCCACGGCCCCGCGGAGCCGGGCGCGCGGCTCCGCGGTGCGGACCAGGCCGTCCTCACCCACGTCGGGCCGGGTCACCGGGATCCGCGCGCACGCGGCCTCGACGATCTCGGTGCCCGCGTAGCCGAGCACCTTGCGCAGCGAGGCGTGCGCGTCGCCGCCGCCCGTGGGCGCGGCGGGGGAGGCCACGTTCAGCCAGGCGACCGGCTTCTCGTAGATCTCGCCGCCGCCGATCGTCCAGTCGAGCAGGTTCTTGAAGGAGCCGGGCAGCGCGCCCGCGTACTCCGGAGTGCAGATGAGCAGGGCGTCCGCGGCGCCGATCGCCGCGCGCAGGTCCGCGACGGCCGGGTGCAGCGGCTCGCGGTCGTCGTCGGGATTGAAGTGCGGCAGGTCGCCCATGCCGGCGTAGAGCGTCGCGTCCAGCCCGTCCGGCGCCACGGCCCGCGCGGTGCGCAGCGCCGCCTCGTTCGTGGACCCCTTGCGCAGGCTCCCGCAGAGCATCAGCACGTTCGTCATGATCGTCAGGCTACGCGTCAGTCCCGGGCGGTCAGCCGGTCGAGGCGCAGGCCCGTGAAGGCGTCGGCGGTGACGCCGCGGGCGCGCTCGGACCAGACCAGGTGGTCGTGGCGCGACCACAGCGGCATCGCGGGCATGTCGCGCAGCAGGGCGCTCTCGGCGAGGCGCGCGGGGATCACGCCCTCCTCCGGGGTGGCCGCGCGCTCGGCCTCGGTGAGCAGGCCGGACGCGTACTCGTCGTCGAAACCGGTTCCGGCGTCCAGGAGCGGCGCCAGCGCGGCGGCGGGCGCGGGGTAGGCGGCGGTGGTGTGGACGACGAAGGGGCCGTCCACCTCGTGGGAGTCCACGGCCTCGCGCAGGCCGGCGACGGGATGCGGGCGGGCGTCGAGCTTCAGTTCCTCGCCGAGCCCGTGCGCGACGGCCTTCACCCACGCGTCGTCGCCCCGGCCCGCCTCGTACCAGAGGTTCAGCGGGCCCTCCAGCCCGCCCGCGTCGGCCAGCGCGGCGACCGCCGCCTTGGAGTCGTGGACGCACAACCGGCACTGCCCGTCGCGGTGACCGGGGCGGATGCCCGGCGCGACGAGCGAGTCGGCGGGGGAGTACTGGTGGCCGAGCGGCCCCTCCGTGACGGCGGACCGGTCGATCGCCATCGACAGCGCCGTCCGGACGGTCGGGGACGACAGCCGCTCCACCCGGGCCGGGAACGCCAGGGAGGTGACGTCGCGGCCGGGGACGGCGAGGTGCCGGTCGCCGAAGTCGGCCTCCATCGACTCGTGCCGGTCCGGCGGCACCAGCGTGGCGACGTCGAGCTCGCCTGCGCCGGCCGCGGCGTACTGGCGCTTCGCGTCCGGCATCGCCCTGACGACCACGGACCGGCCCTCGCCCGATCGGCGCCGCAGAACGATCTCCCGCGCGCTCCGCGACCTCACCTGGAAGAGGCCGTTGCCGACCGGGGCGCGGCCGTAGGACGCCCAGTCGCGCGACGCGAGGACGCTCTCGGGCATGGGGAAGAACGCCGGGTCGCCGAGGAGGGCGGGGAACCCGTTCAGCGGGCGGTCCAGCGTCACCTCGAAGGTCCGGTCGTCCTTCACCTTCAGGCCCGGCACCCCGTCCTCGCCCGCGCGGGCGCCCTTGACGCGGGCGACCTCGGTGAACTGCCGGGACCCGGCCCAGCGCTCGCGCAGCACGGCCGTCCAGGCGCCGGTGAACGAGCGGGACGTGACGGGCGAGCCGTCCTGGAAGGTCGCGCCGGGACGGAGCCGGACCGTCCAGACGCGCCGGTCCGGGCTGGTGACCGACGCGGCGGCGGCGTTCGCGGGCGCGCCGGTCTTCGGGTCGTAGGAGACCAGGCCCGTCCACACCGCGTTCGCGATCATCCGGCCGGATGCGTCGCGGACGTCGCCGGGCAGCAGCGTCGCGGGGGCCGCGGCGCCGACCGAGATCCGCGGGTCGGCGGGCTCGCTCCAGGCCTTCAGGGCCGCGACCGGCGCCACGAGCACCACCACGGCGCCGGCGACCAGGGCGGCGGTGCGGGCTGAGCTCTTCACTGGCCTCTCCCGGGAGCTGGGCGACCCCAGGGGAGGGTAGACCACGTTGTCAGGTCTCACCAGTCCTTACGGTGCTGAGTCCATTTCGTGACCGCCGACCTGTTGATCAAGTCGGCGGCGCCGGTCACACTGGCGCTTGCGAAGATCCATTCCGTGGAGGCGCGATGCTCCCCCGCACATCCTTTCCCTCCGGACGCCTGCTGCAGGGCGGCGTCGCGGTCGCGGCGTCCGTGGCACTGACGGCCGGCAGCGCCTGGGCCTGCCCGCCCGAGCCGGAGAGCACCCAGACCAAGCAGGCCGCCGCCACCGCGGGCGAGGGCGCCGGCGGCCACGCCGGGCACTACCACCGCGCGGCCCCCGCGAGCACGAAGTCCGAGGCGGTCAAGGGCGTGCGGCGCGTCGGCGGCGTCTCCGACGCCAAGGGCGCCATCTCCCTGATGTTCATGGACTACGGCCAGGGCCGGCACAAGCGGACGATCATGTACGCGACCGGCGAGTTCGGGCTGAAGGCCTACGACGTCAGCGCCGACCCCCGCGTCCCCAAACTGGTCGGGCAGCTGAACATGCCCGGGATGTGGGAGACCGAGGACACCGACTTCGATCCCGAACGCAAGATCATCTATCTGTCCCGGGACCCGCGCGCGTTCGGTGGCACCACCGCCACCGGCGAGTCGGGCATCTACGTCGTGGACGCCTCCAAGCCGGAGAGCCTGCGCCAGCTCACCTACGTGACGGTGCCCGCGGGGCACACGACGACCTGCGTGAACGACTGCAAGTACCTGTGGACGGGCGGCCCCGCGAAGGCCAGCTGGATGCCCGCGGACTGGGGCGGGCGCCCCGTCTGGGTCACCGACGTCCGCAACCCGGCCAAGCCGAAGGTCCACAAGGACCCCATCGACACGGGCCGCAACGACGGCAAGACCGACTACACCCACGACATCCAGGTCGACTCCGACGGGGTCGCCTGGGCGTCGGGGCGCGGCGGCGTGCGCGGCTACCACACCACCGGCCGCCACTACGACCCGGTGGAGAAGAAGTGGCGCAAGGCCACCGCGGTCGACCCCGTCCCGTACGCGGGCGGCGGCCTGGACGAGGCCACCACCAACTCCACCTTCATGCACAACAGCTACCGGGCGGTCGGGCAGACCCGCGACCAGGCCGCCGACCCGCGCAGGTGGGGCAACGGGAAGCTGCTGTACGTCACCGAAGAGACGTTCAACGACGGCTGCGCCAACGACGGCCTGCTCGTCATCGCGTCGCTGAAGGGCTCCTACGGCGGTGAGGGCTGGCGGTCCACGCCGGAGCACAAGTTCCGGCTGAACACCGTCGCGACGTGGGGGGTGGCGGGCAAGGAGGGCAGCGATCCCGAGAGCACGGACTGCTCGGCGCACTACTTCGACGTGCGCGACGGCGTGATCGCCCAGTCGTTCTACTCGCAGGGCACCCGGTTCCTGGACGTCTCGGACCCGACGAACCCGCGGCAGGTCGCCTACTACCGCCCGGCGGACGCCGCGTCCTGGCAGCCGTACTGGCACGGCAAGTACGTCTACGTCGCCGACAACACCCGCGGCGTCGACGTCCTGGAGCCCACCTTCCGCTGACCGTCCCACCGGGGTCCGCGACCCCGCGCGAAGGCCCGTCCTCATCCCCCCGAGGGCGGGTCTTCGTCCTGTTCGGGCCGGTTGACGCGCGTTTCGGTCTCGCCTGCGCCGCGCTCGGCCGCCGCGACCGCGGACCCGGCCGCCCGGCGCAGCTGCTGCCCGGCCTGCTGGACGACCTGGACGGGCCGCTCGGGCAGGTGCCGCGAGGCGCCGCGGTGCCGCCGCCAGTGCTCGCGGGCGCGGGCGCGGTGCTCGACGCGCAGGTTCTCGATGAGCCGGTCGATGTCCATGGACACCTCCCCGTACAGCGGCCACAGGTCGCCGGCCGCGGCCCGCTCGTGCAGCCGCCGGGTGAGCCGGGCGCGGCGCTCGCGGGCCACGTCCACCCGCACCTCCAGCTCGTGCTCGGCGAGGAACGGCCGGGCGTCCCGGGTCAGGTCCGAGCGGGCCAGCCGGCCGTAGGAGGCGACGCTCGCGGCGATCCCGGCCAGCGCGTCGCCGAGCTCGCGGCGCAGCTCGGGGTCGGTCAGCAGCCGGCCCCGGTCGCCGAGCCGCTCGTCGTCGGCCAGGGAGCGGGTCAGCCCGCGCAGCGACAGCGTGAAGTGCTCCAGCGTCTCCATGGCGTTGCGCAGCGCGACGCCGGCGTCGATGAGCCGCCGCGCCCGCGTCCGCGGGTTGAGCCGGACGCTCTCCTCGGCGGCGCCGAGCTCCCGGTCGGTGCGCCCGAGGTCGCGGGCGAGCCGCTCGGCGTCCGCCTGCCAGCGGGCCGCCTCGCCCTCGGTGCGCTCGCCGCGCAGCCCGTCGGCGATGCCGGCGATCAGCTCCCGCAGCTTCTCGGTGACGTCCTGGACGGCCTCCTCCGCGGGCCGCACCCGCACCGTCGGCACCAGCAGCGTCGCCGCCAGCCCGGTGGCGGCGCCGATCAGCGTCTCCAGGACGCGGTCGGCGGCGCCCGCCTCGCTCGCCGACCCCAGCGCGAAGATCAGCATCGCGGAGATCGGCGCCTCCAGCACGTGCTCGCCGAGGCGCAGCACGTGCCCGATGACCAGGGCCGCGAGGATCGTCAGGCCGAGCGTCCACCAGGAGAACCCGATGGTGCTTGCGGCCAGCACCGCGATCAGCACCCCCGAGGTGACGGCGGCGACCCGCAGGACGCTCGCCTTGATCGTCTGGTAGACGGAGAACTGCACGACGAGCAGCGCGGTCAGCGGAGCCAGCAGCGGCTGCGGCCCGCCGGCCGGCAGCACCGTCAGGGCCAGCACGAACGACAGCGTGGCGGTGATCGTCAGGCGGGCGATGCGGTACGCGGTGGACCGCACCTCCGTCGCCACGCGCAGCGGCGAGCGGCCGCCGCGATCACCCTCGCCGGAACGGCGGCGCAAGAACACGAGCGACATGCGCACTGTCATTCCCGCAGGCGGGCAAAGGTCACAGGAATGGACAAAGATCACAAAACGGCGAGGTGTCGGGCCACCGGCGCGGGACGCGGATCACTCCCGCCGGCGGGCGCGGAACGCGGCGACGTTCGTGCGGTTCGCGCAGGCCTCCGAGCAGAACCGGCGCCGGCCCGCCCGCGAGGTGTCGGCGTACACGCGGTCGCAGCCGTCGGCGGCGCAGACGCCCGTCCGGCCGAGCCCGTGCTCGACGATCAGCTCGGCGAGGTTCATCAGCGTGGTGGCGCGGAACCGCTCCACCAGCCGGGACGACGGCGGCGCGTAGTGCATGTGCAGGCCGTGCGGCTCGTGGTCGGCGAGGTGCGGGTGCATGGGGATCTCCAGCATCAGCCGGTTCAGCATCGCCGTCGCCTCCTCCAGCCGGCCCGCCTCGAAGAAGGGGCGCAGGACCCGCCCCCAGCGCCGGAGGTCGGCGGCGTCGGCGTCCTCGAACTCCTGCCAGAAGAACTGGTTCTCCCGCAGGACGCGGCGCAGCGCGTCCGGGGAGTCGTCCCCCTCGGCGCTCGTCACGGCGTTGACCAGCGCGGCGGCGGCCGCCACCCCGTGACTCTTGTACCCAGTGATGCGCATTACCCCGAGCCTCCGGTCCCGCAGCCGACCAGTAAATGTTAGGAGCGGTCACCTGCGCCCGCTGCAAGCGCGGCAGGCCGCAGATGCGCGTCCGGCAGTTCGAGCCGCCCGCTCGTGGGGCCCGGTCGCGGGCGGCCGGACGCGGCGGTGCGCCGGAGCGGCGCTAGTGCCGCCAGCGGGTGGCGGCGGCCACCTGCTGCGGCGTCGCCCCGTCCAGCAGCGCGATCTCCCCGCGCCGCACCGCCGCCACCGTGTCGGTGACGGCCTCGCCGAGCGCCTCGCGCAGGACGGCGTCGGCCTCGAACGCCGCGACCGACTCGGCCAGCGACGCCGGCAGCGGGGCGATGCCCCGTGCGGCGCGCTCCTCCTCCGCCAGGCCCGCGGGGTCCACCTCGACCGGCTCCGGCAGCCTCAGATCGGCGCCGAGGCCGTCCCGGCCGGCCGCGAGCAGCGCCGCCAGCAGCAGGTACGGGTTGGCGGCGGCGTCCAGGCACTTGACCTCCAGGTTCGCGGCGGTCGCCTGTTCGCCCTCGGCCCCCGTCACGAACCGCAGCGCGGCCTCCCGGTTCTCCAGCCCCCAGCACGCGAACGCGCCCGACCAGTGCGACGGGACCAGCCGCAGGTAGCTCGCCACCGACGGCGCGCCGACCGCGAGGAGCGCGGGCAGCCTGCGCAGGATGCCCGCGGCGAACGCCTCCCCGGCCGGCGTCATCCCGTACGGTCCGGGGCCGCCCGCCATCGCGTTCACCGCGCCGTCCGCCGTGCCGTCCCGCCACAGGCTGAGGTGGGCGTGCGCGCCGTTGCCGACCGAGTCGGCCTCGACCTTGGGGGAGAACGAGGCGGCCATCCCATGCCGGATCGTCACCGCCCGGATCGTCTCCCGGACGAGCACGGCGGTGTCGGCCGCGCCGACCGGGTCCTCGGCGGCCACGGACACCTCGTACTGCCCGGCCGCGTACTCCGGGTGCAACTGGACGACCCTCACGCCCGTCGCCTTGAGCGACTCCAGGAGGTCGCGCAGGTAGCCGGCCAGCTCGGTGATCCGCGTCATCCCGTACGCGGGGCCCTTGCAGGCGGCGGAGAACTCCTCTCCGCCGCCGTCCGACACCGCCCACTCGATCTCGAACGCGGCCTTCACCGCGAAGCCGCGCCCGGCGAGCCGGGCCGCCTCGCGGCGGAGCAGGGCCCGCGCGTCCAGCGGGTGGACGGATCCGTCCTGGGCGTACCGGTGCGCGGGCGCGTGCGCCCAGCCCGGCAGCGCGGCCAGCGCGACGAGCCGGTCCAGGTCGGGGTGGAGCCGCAGGTCCCCGCTCGGACCGCCGATGTGGCGCCCGGACACGATCGAGTCGTCCAGCAGGAACACGTCGAACACCGGGGACATCCCGACGCCCCACGCCGCGGCGTGCTCCAGCCGCTCCACCGGGACGGTCTTGGTGCGGGTGATCCCGCTGACGTCCACCCACGTCAGCGCGATCGCGACGATGCCCTCGCCGGCCAGCCTGCGCGCCGCCTCGGCCGCGCGGGCGCCGAGCCGGGCGCGCTCGTGCCCGTCCAGAGCCTGCTCTCCGGCGTCGCTTCCCTGGAGGGCGGTCTGAGAGGTGGGTTCCACGGTGGCTGGCTCCTGGTGGGGTGGCGGCGGAGGTGAACACGCTCCGTAAGGGCATCGTAGAGAGAACGCAGTCGTGTTTCAGGGAGGATGCGGGAGCCGTGCTGGAGTATCTGGAGTCGCTGCGGCTGGTCGACCACCACTGCCATGGCGTCCTCGGCAAGGACCTCGGCAGGACGGCGTTCGAGGAGACGCTCACCGAGGCGGAGACCGCGGGGCCGCCCGGCGTGAGCATGTTCGACACCCAGGTCGGGTTCGCGCTGCGGCGCTGGTGCCCGCCGATCCTGGACCTCGACGCCCACGCCGAGCCCGACGAGTACCTGGCGCGCCGCGCCGAGCTGGGCGCCGCCGAGGTCAACCGGCGGTTCCTGGCCGCCGCCGGACTCGACGCGCTCTGCGTCGACACCGGCTACTCACCGGAGGTGATCCTCGACCCGCCGGGCCTCGGCCGGCTGGCCGGGGCGGAGGCGCACCAGATCGTCCGGCTGGAGTCCGTCGCGGAGCGGGCGGCGGCGGACGGCGTCCAGGCGGGCCGGTTCGCCGGCGAGGTGCGGTCCCGGCTCCAGGCCGCGGACGCCGTGGGGGCCAAGTCGATCGCCGCCTACCGGGCCGGGCTGGAGCTGTCGGGCGTGCGGCCGTCGGAGGCGGAGGTCGCCGGCGCGGCCGGGCGGCTGATGCTCGCGGCGGAGAGCAGCGGCGCCCCGCCGCGCGTGTGCGACGAGGTCCTGCACCGGTTCCTCGTCTGGTGCGCGGTGGACGCCGGGCTGCCCGTCCAGTTCCACGTCGGCTACGGGGACGCGGACGCCGACCTGCGCCGCGGCGACCCGCTGCTGCTCATCGAGCTGCTGCGCGCCATGGACCCCGTCCCCGCGATGCTGCTGCACAACTACCCGTTCCACCGGCACGCCGGGTACCTGGCGCAGGTGCTGCCGAACGTGTACGTCGACGCGGGCCTGGCGACCCACAACCTCGGGCACCGCTCGCCCGCGCTCATCGCCGAGCTGCTGGAACTGGCGCCGTTCGGGAAGGTGCTGTACTCCTCGGACGCGTTCGGGCTGGCCGAGCTCTACCACCTCGGGGCGCTGCTGTTCCGGCGCGGGCTCGCCGGGTTCCTGGCCGGGGGAGTGGAGGACGGCGCCTGGACGGCCCGCGACGCCGAGCGGGTCGCGGGGCTGGTGGCCTACGGCAACGCCCGCCGGGTCTACGGTCTGGGGTGAGTCGATCTTCCGGGTGGAACCGGCGAACGGGAGGACCGGGATGGCCGCACGTGAACGCCTGCTCGTCATCGGGGGCGACGCCGCGGGGATGAGCGCCGCGTCGCAGGCCCGCCGGCTGCGCGGCCCGGACGAGCTGGAGATCGTCGCCGTGGAGCGCGGGCACCACGCGTCCTACTCGGCGTGCGGCATCCCCTACTTCGTCGGCGGCGTGGTGGACGAGCTGGACGCGCTCGTCGCCCGCACGCCCGCCGAGTTCCGCGAGCGCGGCATCGACCTGCGGCTGCGCACCGAGGCCGTGGAGATCGACCCGGGCGGCGGCCGGGTGCGCATCCGGTCCCTCGACGGCGGCGGCGAGCGCTGGGAGCCCTACGACCAGCTCGTGATCGCGACCGGCGCCGTCCCCGCGCGCCCGGAGCTGCCCGGCGTGGACGCGAAGGGCGTCCACGGCGTGCAGATCCTCGACGACGGCGTGGCGATCCGCCGCGCCCTCGAGGAGGGGAGCCCGCGCAGCGCCGTCGTGGTGGGCGGCGGCTACATCGGCCTGGAGATGGCCGAGGCGATGGTGATGCGCGGCCTGGAGGTCTCGCTCGTGGACTTCGCCGACCAGCCGATGCGCACCCTCGACCCGGACATGGGCGCGATCGTCGCGGACGCGATGCGCGGCATCGGCGTGCGGCTGTACCTGGGGGAGCCGGTCGAGGGCTTCGACGCCTCCCCGGACGGGCACGTCACCGCGGTCCGCACGCGGGACCACACGCTGCCCGCGGACCTGGTCGTCCTCGGCCTCGGCGTGCGGCCGGCCTCAGGGCTGGCCGAGGACGCCGGGATCGAGACCGGCCCGACCGGCGGGATCGTCACCGACCGGCGGATGCGCACCCGCGCCGATCGGGTGTGGGCGGCGGGCGACTGCGTCGAGACCCGCCACCTGGTGTCGGGCGCGCCGGTGGCGATCGCGCTCGGCACGCACGCCAACAAGCAGGGCCGCGTCGCCGGGATCAACATCGGCGGCGGCTACGCCACCTTCCCCGGCGTGGTCGGCACGGCCGTCTCCAAGATCTGCCGGGTGGAGGTCGCGCGGACCGGGCTGAACGAGGCCGAGGCGGCCGCGGCCGGGTTCGAGACGCTGAGCGCGGCCGTCGAGTCCACCACCCGGGCCGGCTACATCCCGGGCGCCGCCGCGATGACGACCAAACTGATCGCCGAGCGGCGCTCCGGCCGGCTGCTCGGTGCGCAGATCGTCGGCGAGGAGAACGCCGCCAAGCGCGTCGACGGCCTGGCGATCGCGCTGTGGAACGGGATGACGGTCGAGGAGATGACGGGCCTCGACCTCGGTTACGCGCCGCCGTTCGCACCCGTCTGGGACCCCGTCCTGGTCGCCGCCCGCAAGGCCGCCGACGCCGTCGAGCAGGACATGCGCTCCGGATCTTGATCCCCTTTGTCGGTGATCTCCCCTACGGTGTGGGCTCATGGCGAGTGCGGGGCCGGTGGCGGCCGACGAGAGCACCTGGGAGATGCCGGACGCGTGGCGGCGGATCGCCCATCCCCGCCGGGACCGGCCGGGTCCGTGGCCGCGGGCGCGGACCGACGCCGCGGCGGCGGGGAGGGCGCGGGCGCTGGTGGAGGCCGCCCGAGCCGAGGTCGAGGACGTCCTCGCCCTGCCCGGCACGACTCCCGAGCTGGCCGAGCACGGCCGCGCCTACCTGAAGGGCGAGGCGGACGCGCTGGGCGCGGCGGTGGTCGCGACCGTCGCGGTGTCCAAACGCGGCCTGCTCGCAGTCGGCGGGAAGGACCCGTTCCGGGACGCGTGGGCCGCCGAGCACGGCCTGCCGTTCGCCGCGTGCGCCTTCGCCGAGCTGTGCGACGTCACGGCCGACTACCAGCAGGCGGGAAGCAAGGCGACCTGGACCGGTGCGCGGTGGGCCCGGCCGTCCGACTACCACGGCGGCTGGTGGGCGGAGGAGGGCGCGGCGCGGCACCTGCGCGCCCTGCTGGCCGCCGCCGACGACGACGTGTACGCCGCGGCCGTCGAGGAGCTGGCGGGCCGGCGCAGGACGCCGCTGCAGCGTCTGGTCGTCTCCTACCTGGTGCCGACCAGGCAGGACTGGGTGGACGAGGTCCGCGCCGACCCGGCGGTCATCGGCCTGCCGCCCCACTCGCAGCACCGGTGGATGCTCTTCTGCTCGCTCGGCGGGCCGGAGCAGGTCGATCCGGCCGCCCTGCCGCTCGGCTACTACGACCGGAGGACGAGCGTCGTCGCGACCCTCGCGGACGGCGTCGGGCCGTCCGGCGCGGTGCCGCTGGTGGCCGGGGCGCTGGAGGGCCGGTACACCGACACCGAGACGTACCGGAACCTGCTGGACGTGCTCGCCCGGCTGCCCGTGGACGAGGCGTTCCAGGCGCTCGTGGACCGGGTCCGCCACAAGTACGTCCAGCCCGCGGTGATCGCCGCCGCGCGGGCGTATCCGCGGCGGGCACTGCGCCTGCTCGCCCCGGCCGCGCGGACGCCGGAGGCGGAGGAGGTGCTGCGGGCGCACCTGCTCACCCATCCCGAGCTGGTGGAGGAGATGCTGCCGGAGCTTGCGGAGGAGTCGCGCGCGGCGATCGAGGCGCTTCGCGAGACCATCGTGCGGGTACCCGAGGCGCCCGCCGGCGCCCTGCCGCCGCTGCTCGCGGACCCGCCGTGGACCCGGCCCCGGACGAAGGCCAGGCCCATCGTCGTCAAGGACCTCGCCTCGCCCGGCACGCGCTCCATCATCTGGGAGCCCGGCGAGCGGGACGCCTGGACGCAGGACCTCCACCATCTCTGGCGATGGGCGAAACGCATGGAATGGCCCGTCCAGGTGGAGAAGTTCGAGAACGGGGCGCTGCCCGCCCACCAGCAGCCCATGCTGTTCATCGAGGCGCCCGAGGACCTCGTCCGCCCGCTCCTGGCGGGCTGGGAGCCGCCCGACCCGTGGTACGTGGACGAATGGATGCGGGTCGTCGTCGCCCGGTTCGAGCTCGACGCGCTGGACCCGGCCGTCCACGCGGCGCGGCGCGACCCCGCGGGCGCGGGCGCCGTCCTCCTGCCGTTCCTGAGCGACGAGATCGCGCGGCTCATGGCCGACTGGCTCGTCCGGCTCAAGCAGGCGGGCAGGACCGCGCAGACCTGGTTCCGGCGGCACGGCACGGCTGCCGTCCCGGCCCTGCTGCCGCCCGCGCTCGGCAAGGCGGGCGCCCAGCGCCGCGCCGCCGAGGCCGCGCTGCGGTTCGTCGCCGCCCGGCACGGCGCCGAGGCGGTGGTCACGGCGGCCCGCGTCCACGGCGACAGGGCGGCGGACGCGATCGAGGCCCTGGTCACGGCCGACCCGCTGGACGTCCTCCCGGCGAAACCGCCGCACATCGGCGACTGGGCCGACGTGCGCCTGCTCCCGCAGATCCTGCTGCGCGGCCGCGAGCGGGCGCTGCCGGACGCCGCCGCGCGGCATGTTCTGACGATGCTCGCGATGTCCCGGCCCGGTGAGGTCTACGCGGGGGTGCCCGCGCTCCGCGGCGCATGTGATGAGGAGTCGCTCGCCGAGTTCGGCCGGCGGCTGTTCCGGCTGTGGGAGGCGCAGGGCGCGCCGTCGAAGGACGGGTGGGCGCTGGCGCAGCTCGGCCTGACCGGCGACGACGAGACCGTCCGCCGCCTGACCCCGGTGATCCGGGCGTGGCCCGGCGACGGCGGGCACGCCAAGGCCGTCGCCGGTCTGGACGTCCTCGCCGCCATCGGCACCGACGTGGCGCTCATGCACCTGCACGGCGTCGCGCAGCGGGTGAAGTTCAAGGCGCTCAAGGCCAGGGCACGGGAGAAGATCGAGGAGGTCGCCGCCGGGCTGGAGCTGACCGCCGAGCAGCTCGCCGAGCGGCTCGTGCCCGACTTCGGCCTGGACGCCGACGGGACCCTCACCCTCGACTACGGCCCGCGCCGCTTCGTCGTCGGCTTCGACGAGCAGCTCAAGCCGTACGTGGCGGATGAGAGCGGGGCCCGCCGCAAGGCGCTGCCCAAGCCCGGCGCCAAGGACGACCCCGAGCTCGCCCCGGCCGCCTACAAGGCGTTCTCGACGCTGAAGAAGGAGGTGCGGGCCGTCGCCGCCGACCAGCTCCGCCGCCTGGAGGCGTCCATGGTCGCGCAACGCCGCCGGCCCGTGCGGGAGTTCCGGGAGCTGCTGGCCGGGCACCCGCTCGTCCGGCACCTCGTCCGGCGCCTGGTGTGGCTCGCGTCCGACGGCCGGGGGACGATCGCGTTCCGCGTCGCGGAGGACGGCACGTTCGCCGACGTCGACGACGACGCCGTCACCCTCGCCGATCCGGCGGAGGTCCGGGTCGCGCATCCGGTCGACCTCGAAGGCTCGCTCGCCGCCTGGTCGGAGGTGTTCGCCGACTACGAGATCCTGCAGCCGTTCCCGCAGCTCGGACGTCCCGTCCACGCCCTGGCCGGCGACGAGGGGAGGAACGGCAGGCTCGAACGCTTCGAGGGCCTGACCGTCCCGGTCGGCAGGGTGCTCGGCCTGACCTCCCGCGGCTGGGACCGCGGCGGGCCCCAGGACGCGGGCATCGAACCCTTCATCTCCCGGAGGCTCCCCGGGGGCCGGTACATCGTCATCGACCTCGATCCCGGCATCGCCGTCGGCGCCGTGGACTCTCTGCCCGACCAGAGGCTGGAGGCGGTCGGCCTGGCGAGCCGACCCGAGCAGCGGTGGCTCGGCGGCGGCGCCACGGGCTCCTTCGCCGACCTCGACCCGGTCACCGTGTCCGAGATCCTCGCCGACCTGGCGACGCTCACCTGAGAAGAGAACCCCCATGGATCTGCCGAAGGCGCTGCTGGACCCGCCGTGGGCGCGCAGGCCGGCCCCCGTGCCGTCCGGCGACGAGCCGATCATCGTCCCCGGGCTGGCCGCGCCGGACGACCGCGCCGTCGTCTGGGCGCCCGGCGAGCGGGAGAGCTGGGCCGCGGTCCGTCCCTACGGGTCCTTTCAGGACGGCGAGTGGGAGGAGGCCGCCGAGAAGTTCCGCGACGGGCGCATGGGCTACGAGCCCACGCGGGCGGGTTTCCTCGCGCAGGCGCCCGAGCATCTCGCGCGGCCGCTGCTGGCCGGGTGGGAGCCGCACGTGACCTGGGACTTCGACCATTCCCTCCAGCCGATCGTGGCGCGTTTCGAGACCGCCGCCTGGGACGTGGCGGTCCGGCTGGCCAAGCAGAACCCGTACGGGACGGGCCCGGTCGTGCTGCCGTTCCTGTCCGCCGACGTGGCCCGGCTGGTCGCCGACTGGCTCTACCGGCTCAAGTCGGCCCAGAAGCTCGCGCACGCGTGGTTCGACCGGCACGGCGTGGCGGCCGTCCCCTACCTCGTGCCGGACGCGCTGGGCAAGCGGGTCGGGCCGCGCCGGGGCGCGGTCAAGGCCCTGCGGATCATCGAGGGCGACGTCGTGGGGGCCGCGCGCGTCCACGGCGACGAGGCGGCCGAGGCGGTCGCCCGGCTCCTCGCCGCGGCGCCGTCCGGCGGCGCGCCCGTCGAACCGCCGGTCCGGGCGCCGTCCCTGCCGAAGTGGCTCGACACCGACGCCCTTCCCCGCCCGGTCCTGCGGGAAGGCGGGGAGCTGCCGCGCGAGGCGGCCCGCACCCTGCTGCTCGCCCTGACGGTGAGCCCGGGCGGCCGGCTCGACGTGACCGGCGTCGTGGACGGCGCCGCCCGGGTCTGCGAGCCGGAGTCGCTGACCGCGCTCGTCTGGGCGCAGTTCGAGGCGTGGCAGGCGGCGCGCATGCCCAAGGGCAGCGGGTTCGTGCTGTCGGCCCTCGGACGCTTCGGCGACGACGTGGTCGTCCGCCGGCTCGCGCCGCTGGTCAGGGAGTGGCCGGGGCGCAGCGGCGGGTACAGCAGCGCCGTCCAGGGGCTCGAAGCGCTGGTCGGCATCGGCACCGACCTCGCCCTGACGCACCTCAACGGCATCGCGCAGAAGTCCCGGTACAAGGGGCTGCGGGGCGAGGCGCAGCGCAAGCTGGCGCAGATCGCGGAGCGGCGCGGCCTGACGGCCGGGCAGCTCGCCGACCGGCTCGTCCCCGACTTCGGCCTGGACGCCGACGGGACCCTCACCCTCGACTACGGCCCGCGCCGCTTCGTCGTCGGCTTCGACGAGCAGCTCAAGCCGCAGGTGTCGGACGAGGGCGGCGCCCGCCGCAAGGCGCTGCCCAAGCCCGGCGCCAAGGACGACCCCGACCTGGCCCCGGCCGCCTACCGGCGGTTCGCGGAGCTGAGGAAGGACGTCCGCGCGGTCGCCTCCGCCGAGGTGGCCCGGCTGGAGTCGGCCATGGTCACGGGCCGCGCGTGGACGCGCGCCGAGTTCGGCGCGTTCCTCGTCGCGCACCCGCTGATGTGGCATCTCGCCCGCCGGCTGGTCTGGCTGAGCGGCGACCGGGCGTTCCGGCTCGCCGAGGACCGGACGTTCGCCGACCTGCACGACGAGACCGTCGAGCCCGCCGCTTCGGCGGACGTCCGGATCGCCCATCCCGTGCTGCTGGGCGACACCCTGGCCGCCTGGTCGCAGGTGTTCGCCGACTACGAGATCCTGCAGCCGTTCCCCCAGCTGGGACGGCCCGTCCTCGCCCTCGCCGACGGCGAGGGGAACAGCGGCAGGCTCGAACGCTTCGAGGGGCCGACCGTCCCCACCGGCAGGGTCCTCGGCCTCACCCGCACGGGGTGGCGGCGCGGCGCCCCGCAGGACAACGGCATCGAGCACTGGGTCTCCCGCACGCTCGCGCCCGGCGTCAGCGTCGTGGTCGACCTGAGCCCCGGCATCGCGGTGGGCTACGTCGACCTGAACCCCGTCCAGAAGATCGAGCGGGTCTGGATCGGCACGTCACCCGGCGACCCGTCCCGCACGGTCGGGAACGGTCTCGCCGGCGTCGACCCGGTGCTCGTCTCGGAGCTGCTCGCCGACCTGACGACCTTGACCGCGCCCTAGGCGAAGCGGCTGCTCGGCACGGGGCCGGGGGAGCGCACCATGTCCCTCGGCCCGGTGAGCCAGTGGCCGGCGACCGCCCGGACGAAGCCCGCCAGCCGCTCGTCGGGGTCCGGAGGCGCGCCGCCGTCGCCGTCGTCCGGCAGGGGGTCGGCGTCGACGATCTCGGCGGCCAGTTCCGCTTCGGGGCGCTCGTCCGGCGGCACGGTCTCCGGCTCGCCGCCGGGCATGACCCGCAGCTGCGGGCCCCACGGAGCCACCGCCACCTGGTGCAGGAACCCGGTGACGTCGGCGCTCACCACGGGCGGGTCGGTCCAGCAGGACGCGTGCTCGAACAGCACCTGCCCTTCGGTCCGCTCCCGCAGGCCGTCGGCGTCCGTCTCGTTCAGGTCGTAGGCGACCACGAGCGCCGCCGGGCGCTCCGGGGCGAACGGCTCGGCGGGCAGCCCGAACAGCCGTGCCGCGGCCAGCCCCAGGATCCGGCTCGACCGGTCGGGCAGCAGGCCGACCGACGCGGGACGCCGCCCGGCCGCGTCCAGGACCAGCCGCAGCCGGTCGAGGGTCCGCCTGCACAGGGCGTAGCTGTCGGAGGTGTAGGCGTAGCGCCCCGTCATGCCGTCGTCGAACCCGTACGGCGAGATCGTGGCGAGGACGCCGCCGCCCAGCGCGAAGTGCCAGCCTCGCAGGTCCCGGGGATCGAGCGGGCCGGCGGCCCGCGCCCGCGCGACCATCCGCGCGAGCCGGTCGCGAGCCGGGACCCAGTCCCCGTCCGGCGCGGGCAGCCGCGCCGCCTCGTGCGCGGCCCGGTCGAGGTCCCCGGAGAACAGTGCGTTGTAGGCCAGCAGGTACCGGGCGGGCCACGGGTCCAACGCGTCCACGCGCGGCTCCAGGGCCGCGACGGCCTCGTCGTGCCGGTTCTCGCGTTCCAGCGCCGACACGAGCTCCATGAGCAGGACGGGCTCGTCCGGCATCATCTCCAGCGCGCGCCTCAGCGCCGGGACCGCCAGGAAGGCGATGCCGCGCTCGACGCAGGCGTAGCCGAAGTCGTAGAGCTGCTGCGGCTCCTGCCGGGCGGCCATCGCCGCGGCCGCCTCGCGCATGTCGTCGAAGCCGGACAGCGCCGCCGCGTCCTCCATGAGCCGCGCGACCTCGCCCAGTTCCATCGCCTCGGCATTGAACCGCAGATGCCGGATCAGTCCGGCGATGTCGCCGCTTTCCAGAAGTGCCCGCGCGTCGCTCATGGGCGGCCACGCTAGCGCCGGCCGCCCGCGCCGATCACCCGGTTTTCGCGCTACCCGACCGCCGCCAGCGCCCGCAGGACGTCCGCGACGAGGTCGCCCGTGTCCTCGACGCCGGCCGAGAAGCGCACGAAGCCGGCGGGCACGGCGTCGCCGCCCCACCGGGCGCGCCGCTCCGCGGAGCTGTGCACGCTGCCGAAACTGGTGGCCTGCATGACGTGCCGCAGCGAGCCGAGGAACCTCTCGGCGGACGCCTCGTCTCTCAGGGCGAACGACACGACGCAGCCGAACCGGCGCATCTGCCGGGCCGCGACCTCGTGGGACGGGTCGTCCGGCAGCCCCGGATACCTGAGCCCGGACACGTGCGGATGCCCCCGCAGCGCCTCGGCCACGGCCAGCGCGTTGGCCGCCTGCCGGTCAAGCCTCAGCTGGAGCGTGGCGAGCGACCGGTGCGCCAGCCACGCCTCCATCGGCCCGGGGATCGCGCCGACGGTCCTGCGCCAGACCCGGACCGCTTCCGCCAGCTCCGGGTCGCGGGTCGCGACATGCCCGAGCAGCAGATCCCCGTGCCCGCTCAGCGACTTGGTGTCGCTGGCGACGGAGAAGTCGGCCCCGAGGTCCAGCGGCCGCTGCCCGAGCGGGGTGGCGAGGGTGTTGTCCACCGCCACGAGCGCGCCCGCCCGGTGCGCGGCCTCGGCGACCCGCCGGATGTCGCACACGTCCAGCTCGGGGTTGGACGGGGTTTCGAGCCAGATCAGCCGCGCCCCCTCCAGCAGCCCGATCTGGGCGTCGTCCGCGGTCGGCCCCATGCGGACCACCGCCCCGTACGACTCCAGGCGCTCCTTCAGCGCGCGGGTCGTGTGGTAGCAGTCGTCGGGCAGCACCACGACGTCGCCGGACCGGACCTGCGACAGAAGGACGCCCGCGACCGCCGCCATCCCCGAGGAGAACGAGACGACCTCCGCGCCGCCCTCCAGCTCGCCGATCGCCCGCTCCAGCAGCGTCCATGTCGGGTTGGTGTCGCGCCCGTAGGTGTAGGGCCCGCTCGCCTCCCCGGCCAGGTGGTAGTGCGCCGCGAACACGGGCCCGGGCAGGGCCGGGGCGAAGTTCTCCGCCTCCGGCCGCCCGGCGCCCACGGCCAGCGTCCCGTCCCCGATCTCCATGCGCGCCCTCCCCGGCAGGTCCGGCCCCCATCGTCCCACCTGCGGAACCGGCCGGGCCGACCGCCTCAGGCGTTGCGGAGCGAGTCGGCTATGCCGCGGGCCGTCTCCGACTCCTCCATGCGGCCCAGGCGCTCCAGGGCGTAGGACTTGTTGTAGTGGTCGTTCCAGGAGTCGGGGCCGTTGTCGATGGCGTAGTCGATGGCGGGCAGGGCCTCCTCGTAGCGGCCGAGCTTGACGAGCGCCGCGCCCTTGACGCTGTGGGCACTGGCGAGGTCGTAGCGGCCGGCGCCGACGGCGCGACCGGAGGCGAGGAGGGCGACGGCGCCGTCCACGGCGGCCAGCGCCTCGGCGTCCCGGCCGGAGTTCATGAGGATGATCGCCCGGTTGATCTGCGGCGCGGGGTAGTCCGGCCGCAGGGCGATCGTCTGGTCGTAGGCGGCGACCGCCTCGGCGGCGCGCTCCATCGCCAGGAGCGTCCCGGCCCGCTCGAAGTGGGCCACCACGTCGGACGGATCGCGCTGGAGCGCCTGCTCGAACGCGGCGAGGGCCTCGGCGCGCCGCCCCGTCGCGGAGAGGGCGATGCCGCGCATGCGGTGCGCGGCGGCGTACTCGGGCCGGAGGCGGACGGCCTCGTCCAGTTCCCTGACGGCGTCGTCGAGACGGCCGGACTCCAGGTGCCGAACGCCCTGGTCGTGGTGCTCGGCCGCGGCCGGGCGCGCGCGGCCGCTCATCTGCTCCAGCCTCGCGCCGGGGACGAGCCTGCCCCCGCAGGACGTGCAGCGCGGCGCGCGGAGCCGGGAGCCGGACGCGTGGCACCGGTCGCAGAAGTAGCTCCCGCAGAAGTCGCAGATCATGAACTCGACCGCGTAGGCGTCGGGGTCCCGCAGTGCGACGGGGTTGCCGCCCGGCACCTTCGACACCGAGATGAGGCGCGTGCACGCCCACCCCGAACAGCTGAGGAGCATGGTTCTCGTTCCCTTCAGTGTGCGTAATCCCAGTCGAGTTCCCAGACGCGCATTCCCTGGTCCCGGGTTCGCGTGGTCGCGATACGGGAGTCGGCGCTGAGCCCGGCCCATGCGACCGCGGCGGTGTGCGCGCTGAAAGAGTGCAGGCAGCGGCCGGCCGGGACGTCCCACACGCGCAGCGTCCCGTCGGACTCGCCGGAGATCGCGAACCTGCCGTCGGCGGCGGGGGCGAGGCAGGTGGTCGAGTCAGACAGGCGGTGCAGCAGGCGCCCGGCGCGCACGTCGAAGACCCGTAGCGCGTGCCCGGGGCCGACGGTGGCGGCGATGCCGCCGTCCGCGCTCACCTCGATCGAGGCGAGCTCCTCGGACGGGCCCGGGACGTAGCCGTCGGCCTCGCCGGTGGTCCCGTCCGCCGTCCACAGCGTCCCGACCGTGTGCCCGCACGACACGACGGTGCGGCCGTCCGCGCTCATGGCGGCGGGCGTCCGGCCGGGGAGGATGTGGCGGCGCTCCCCGTCCAGCTCCCACAGCGTCACGATCCGCTGCTGGTCGCCCACGAGGAGGGTCCGGCCGCCGGACCCGAAGCCGACCGTGAAGACGATCCCGCCATGGCCCTTGAGGACGTTCCGGCGCCGGCCGTCGGCCAGGTCCCAGACGCGGACCACGCCACGCTCGTCGCCGGACGCGGCGAGCCGCCCGTCCGGGCTCACCGCCAGCGCCCTGACCTCGGCGCGGTGCCCGCCGAGCACGTGGACGCAGGCGCCGGAGGCGACGTCCCACACCCGGACCCTCCCGTCGCTCGCGCCGGTCAGCAGCCGGGACCCGTCGGGGGAGAAGGCCAGGGCCTCGAGGGACGTCCCGCCGACCTGGAGGGCGTGGAGACGCTCGCCGGTCTCGACGTCCACCAGCCACACGAGGGACCAGCCGCCGAACCGCAGCGCGAGGACGCCGCCGCTGCTCAGCACGCTCCCGCTCACCAGGCGGCGCTCGGTGTCCGGCAGGGGCCGCACCTCCCAGGCGCCCGTCACCGCCGTGGGGCGGCCGTGCCGTCCGGCGGCCCGCCACAGGTCGAGCAGCTCGCGGTTGCGCTCGTGGCCGGGGACGTTCCGCGCGGCGCGGATCTCCGCCGCGGCCCGCGCCCAGTCGCCGCGTTCGGTGTGGCCGCGTGCGCGGGCGAGCATGAGGCCCGCGGTGTCCGCCTCGCGCGCGAGCTCCGTCGCCGCGCGCGGCCGGGCGTGGCTCCACGGTGCGCGGGGGCCCGCGGGTCCCAGCCGCCAGGCGTGGACGGCCCGTCCCGCCGCGGTGAGCGCGTGCCGCCCGTCGCCGCTCAGCACGGGCGCGACCAGGGAGCCACCGTCGCCCGGCAGCGTGCGCAGGCAGCGTCCGTTGTTCAGGTCCCACAGCTGGAGGCCGTCCGTCAGCGCGCGCGCCCCGTCGCCGCTGACCGCGAACCGCCCGCCCCGGCCGACGGGGAAGCGGACCGTCCGCAGCGGCAGGCCCGCCACGGGGTCCACCAGCCGCTGTTCCTTGTCGGACACCGCCAGCGCGACGCGTCCGCCGGGGCCGAGCGCGACGGTCGCCCCCGGCAGCGGCATCGTGCGGACCAGGTTCCCGGTGCCGGTGTCCCAGACGCGGAGCCGCATCGTGGTGGGCTCCCACTTCACGACGTGCGCTCCGTCGCCCGTCACGGCGACGGAGGTGCCGTGGCCGCGGTCGAGATCCTGCTCGGTCTGGAGCGTGCGCAGGTGCCGCCCCCCCAGCGTCGCCCACACCCGGACGCCCCCGCCTTCGGTGGCCGACACCAGCAGCGAGCCGTCTCCGGAGAAACCGAGCGAGGCGACCCTGCCGGGGTGGTCCTCGAACCGGTGCAGGACGCGCCCCGCCCGGACGTCCCACAGCAGGAGGGTCCCGTCCCCGCCACCCGAGGCCGTGAACCGGCCGCAGGGGCTCAGCGCGACGGCGCTCACCCCGCCGGCGAAACCGCCCGCATGCGCCGGCACCGCGTGCAGGCAGCGGCCGGCGGCGAGGTCCCAGATCCGGACGGTGCCGCCCTCGGTGCCGCCCTCGGAGCCGGGGGCGGGAGCCGACGGGTCGCCCCGTCCGCCGCTCGCCGCGGTCGCCGCGCCGGGGCCGAGCGCGATGGCGCCGACGCCGCCCGCGTGCCCCTCCAGGACGACCGGCGGCCCCGGTGCGCGCAGGCGACGGGCGCGTTCCAGCGCGGCGGCGGGTTCGGGGGCGTCGGGCGCCCGCCGGACCGCCGCTTCAAGGAACGCCGCCGCCTCGGCGGGGTCGCCGCGCTCCAGATGGACGAGCCCGAGCAGGTGGTCGCCGATCCAGTCGCCGCCGTGCGTCGCGCGGACCGCCTCCAGCTCGCCGGCGAGCTCGGCGTCGGTCAGCCGCCCCGCGCGCCAGCGGTGCAGGCCCCGGCCGAACACGGCGTGCGGGTTGTGCGGATCGGTCTGCAGCGCCCGCTCCCACAGCGCCTCCGCCTCCGCGGGGTGCCCGAGGTCGAGCATGGACAGCGCCTGGTTCGCCAGGCCGTCGGCGAGCAGCGTGGCGGGGCGGGGCCGCTCCCGGGGGTAGGGGGCCCCGACGACCTGCGCGTAGACGGTGACGAGCTCGCCGGCCAGCTCGTCCATCCGGTCAGGGCGGGCCGCGGGGTCGGGGCGGAAGCACGCGCGCAGCAGCGCGGTCAGCGAGGGCGGCAGGCCCGGCGCCCGCGCCGCGAACTCCTCGAACGCCCGCCCGCCCAGCGCGCCGGACCGGACCGGCGGCCCCCCGGTGAACATCGACAGGACGCTGAGCGCCCACGACCACACGTCGGTCGCGCGCGTCAGCGGCGTCCGGCGGTCCCGGGCGGCGAGCGCCTGCTCGGGCGAGCAGTACGCGGGCGTCAGCCCGGCGAAGCTGACCAGCGGGTCGGCGTCGGGGCGCGGCACGCCGTCCTCGCCCGCACGGACGCGCGCCTTCGCCAGCCCGAAGTCGGTCACCTTGGCGGTGCCGTCCCGCGCGAGCATCACGTTGGCGGGCTTGACGTCCTGGTGGACGAGCCCGGCGCGGTGCGCGTGGTCCAGCCCCCACGCGAACTGGATCGCCACGTCGACGATCCGGCCCGTCGCGCGCCGCGGGTCGGGGTCGCGCAGGCGGCCGGCCCGGATCGCGTCCGCGAGGCTGCCGCCGTCCACCCACTCGGCGAACACGCCGGGCAGCGGCCCGAGCCGGCGCACGTACGCGCAGCTCACCGTGTGCGGGTGCAGGCCGAGCCCGACCCAGGTCTGCGCCTCGTCCTCGAACTCGCGCAGGCCCCCGTGCGTCGCCACCACCTCGGGGCGGGGCACCTTCATCGCCAGCTCGGCGTCCCACCCGCGGTGCCGCACCCGGTAGACCAGTCCCATCCCGCCGCTGGCCACCACGTCGAGGACCTCGTAGAGGTCGAGGACGACGTCGCCGCGCCGCCACGCCCGCAGGTCCCCCGCGTCGGTCATTCACCGGATCCTACGGATTTGTCGGCGCGCTCCTCTACGGTTGGGCGGCATGGAAGATCAGCTCCCCGACGAGGACGCCTTGACGATCCCGGACGCGTGGCGGCGTTCGCTGCACGCGCGGCGCGGCGGCGCGCCCGGCCCCAAGATCAAGGTGAACGGGTCGGCGGCGCGCGACGTCCAGGAGTTCGCGGGGCGGAGCCGCGGAGTGATCGAGGCGTTGCCGGAGGGCGGCGCCGGCGACCCCGAGCTCACCGAGGCGGCGCGGCGGCACCTGGACGGGCAGGCCGATCCGGCCGGCGCGGCGGTGGTCGCGGCCGTCACCGCGATGGGCGTGGGCGGCCACGACCAGGACAAGGTGTACCGGGCGTACGTCGACGCATGGATCGGTGAGCACGGGCTCGCGTTCGCTGCGTGCGCGCTGGTGGAGCTGAGCCGGACGAAGGCCACCCGGAAGGGCGGCGGCAAGTGGCTCGGTACCTGGGTCGGCGCCGACCGCATCACGGACGAGTACGCGCTCAGGATCCCGGATCAGGAGGCACGGCGCGTCCGCGGGCTGCTGGCCGTCGCGCCCGAGGCCGACTACGCCGACGCGGTCGAGCGGCTCGCGGCCTACAGGTCCGGCTGGTGCGCGAGCTGGCTGGTCTCCTACCTCGTCCCGACGCGGGAGGACTGGGTCGACGCGTGCTGCGCGGCCCCGCCCCCGCAGGCGCGCCGCCACGACCTGCTGTGGGCGGTGATGTCGTCGCTGGGCAGGCCGGAGCAGCTCGCGACGCCGTACCCGGCGCGCGGCCTGCACTGGGGCCAGGCGACCCGGGCGCTGCTGGCCACCATGGCCGACGGCGTCGGCCCCGGCGTGCTGCCCTTCCTGCTCGCCGAGGCGGACGGCGGTTACCTGGAGTCGGAGGACCGCAAGCGCATCTTCGAGACGGTCGCGATCCTGCCGACGGACGAGGCGTTCCAGGCGCTGCTCGACCGGCTCGACGGCAAGCACGTCCGGGCCGCCCTCGGGGAGTCCGCGCGCAGGTTCCCGGTGCGGGCGCTGCGGCTGCTCGCCCGCGCGGGCGCCGACGACCTGCTCGCCTCCCACATCGAGGCCCACCCCGAACTGGTCGACGCGGTGCTGCCCGGCCTGCCGGAGGACACCGCCGCCGCCGTCCGGCGCGTCGCCGCCTCGTCCGCCCGCGTCCCGGACGCGGCGCCGGAAGAGCTGCCCGCCGTGCTCGTCGACCCCCCGTGGCTGAACCCGCGGCGCCCCGTGCTGAAGGGCCTCACCGTCCCGGAGCCGCGGCTCGTGTGGCAGGACGGCGAGCGGCAGAGGTGGCTCGACTCCGACCCGAAGACCGAGAAGCCGGACGACCCCGACTGGGAGGCGCTGGTCGAGGACTACACGACCGCGGGCCATGACTCCGGCAACGTGCAGCTGATGGTGTACGGGCCGGAGGAGCTGATCCGACCCCTCATGCCCCGTTGGAAGGGCTACGGCGTCCAATGGGCCCACGTGTGGATGCGGCCGCTCGCGGCCCGCTACGAACTCGACGCACTGCCCCCGGCGATCCGGACGGCCAAGGCGTTCCCGGAAACCTGCTGCGAGCCGCTGATGCCGTACCTGGACGGCGGCGTGGCGAAGTTCATGGCGGAGGGGCTCGCCAAGCGCGGCGCGCTCCTCGCCCAGGCCCGCCGGTGGTTCGGCCGCCACGGGCTCGGCGCGGTGCCCCTGCTCGTCCCGGGGGCGCTCGGCGAGAAGCCCAGGGACTGGCGGCACGCCGAGATCGCCCTGCGGTACGTGCAGGACCTCCGCGGCCTCGACGGCGTGGTGGCCGCGGCCCGCGACGCGCACGGCGACGAGGCCGCCGAGGCGACCCGGACGCTGCTGTCCACCCCGCCGGTGGAGACGGGCCTCGAACAGCCGCCCAAGATCGGCACATGGGTGGATCCGGTCCCGCTCCCGCAGGTGCTGCTGCGGGGCCGCGACCGCGCCCTCCCGCGGGACGCGGTCGGCCGCCTGGTCGAGATGCTCGCCCTCCCGACCCCCTGCGGGATGGACGAACTCGCGGAGGCGTGCGCGCCGGGCACGGTGGCCGAGTTCGGTTGGGCGCTGTTCCGGCAGTGGCTCGACGCCGGCAAGCCGTCCAAGGACGCGTGGGCCCTGCGGCAGCTCGGACGCACCGGCGACGACGACACCGTCCGGCTCCTCACCCCGGTCATCCGGGCGTGGCCGGGGGAGGGCGGGCACAAGAACGCCGTCCACGGCCTCGGCGTGCTCGCCGAGATCGGCACCGACGTGGCGCTGATGCATCTGCACGGCATCGCCCAGAAGGTGAAGTTCAAGGGTCTGCAGGCGGAGGCGCAGGAGCGGATCCGTCAGGTCGCGGAGCGGCTCGACCTGACCACCGACCAGCTCGCTGACCGGCTCGTCCCGGATTTCGGCCTCGACGCCGAGGGGGGCATGACCCTCGACTACGGGCCGCGCCGCTTCCTCGTCCGGTTCGACGAGCAGCTCAGGCCGTTCGTCGCCGACGAGGACGGCAAGCAGCGCAAGTCCCTCCCCAAGCCCGGCGCCAAGGACGACCCCGAACTCGCGCCCGCCGCCCACAAGGCGTTCGCCGGGCTCAAGAAGGACGTCCGCACCGTCGCCGCCGACCAGCTCCGCAGGCTGGAGCAGGCGATGGTGACGCGGCGCCGCTGGACGCCCGCCGAGTTCGGCGAGCACATCGTCCGGCACCCGCTCGTCTGGCACATCGCCCGCCGCCTGGTCTGGCTGGCGGAGGACGGCGGCGCGACCACCGCGTTCCGCATCGCCGAGGACCGGACGTTCGCCGACGCCCACGACGACGCGTTCGCCCTCCCCGAGTCGGCCCGCGTCGGCATCGCCCACCCGCTGGACCTCGGCGACACGGCGAAGGCGTGGTCGGAGGTCTTCGCCGACTACGAGACCACGCAGCCGTTCCCGCAGCTCACCCGCCCCGTCCACACGCTGACCGAGCAGGAGCGCGGCAGCGGCCGGCTGGAGCGGTTCGAGGGCCTCAAGGTGCCCTTCGGCAAGGTCCTCGGCCTGGTCAAGCTGGGCTGGGACCGCGGCGTGCCGCTGGACGCCGGCGGCGAGCGGTGGATCTCCCGGCGCGTCGCCGACGACCGGTACGTCGTCATCGACCTCGATCCCGGCATCTCGGTCGGCGCCGTCGACGCCACCGGTGACCACCAGGTCCTCGACTACGTGTGGTTCGGGACGGAGCCCAACGACTTCTGGCCCAGCAAGGGGACCCCGCTGAGGTTCGGCGAGCTGCACCCCGTCATGGCCTCCGAGATCCTGTCCGACCTGACCACCCTCGCCGAGGCGGCCGAGAAGTGAGCGACACCACCGGCGGAACCCCCGCCGACTACCAGCGCCCCCCGGCCGAGATCCGGTTCGCCGGCGAGCTGGAGAGGCTCCGCGAGAGCGACGCCGGGCCGAGGCCGCCCGGCTGGGCGCTCGGCCTGACGGCCGCGCGGCGGTTCATCGTCGGGGACGAGGCGCTCGGCGTCCGCCGCAAGTTCGTCGGCGACACCGCCCTCATCGACCGGGCCCTGGTCACCCTCGCCACCAGCCGGGGGCTGATGCTCGTCGGCGAGCCCGGGACGGCGAAGTCGCTGCTGTCGGAGCTGATCGCGGCCGCGGTCAGCGGCACCTCCACGCTGACGATCCAGGGCGGCGCGGCCACCACCGAGGACCAGATCAAGTACTCGTGGAACTACGCGCTGCTGGTGTCGGAGGGGCCGTCCACGCGCTCCCTCGTCCCGGCGCCGTTGCTCACCGGGATGGCGGAGGGCAGGGTCGTCCGGTTCGAGGAGATCACCCGCTGCCCGCTGGAGGTGCAGGACTCGCTGCTGTCGCCGCTGTCCGACCGCGTCCTGGCGATCCCGGAGCTGTCCCGCGCGGCCTCCGCGGGAGGCAAGGCCCCCTCCTCCCACGGGGGGCAGAGCGCGGACGCGATGGTCTTCGCGCGCGACGGGTTCAACATCATCGCGACCGCCAACACCCGCGACCGCGGCGTCAACGAGATGAGCGCCGCGCTCAAGCGGCGGTTCAACTTCGAGACCGTGTTCCCGATCGCCGACTTCGCGACCGAGCTGGACCTGGTCGAGCAGGAGGCGGGACGGCTGCTGGAGCACAGCGGCGTCGAGGTCGCTCCGCGCCGGGACGTCCTCGAAGTGCTCGTCACCGTTTTCCGGGAGCTGCGCGACGCCACCACCGAGGAGGGCCGGGCGATGGACCGGCTGTCGGCGGTGATGAGCACCGCCGAGGCGGTGTCGGTCGCCCACCAGGTCGGGGTGCGCGGCTGGTTCCTGCGCGGCGAGGAGGGCGGAGCCGCCGACATCGTCGAGTGCCTCGCCGGCACCGCCGCCAAGGACAACCCCGAGGACCTGGCCCGGCTGCGCCGCTACCTGGAGCAGCAGGCGCCCCGCCGCGACGGGGAGCAGTGGAAGGCGCTGCACGCCGCCCGGCACCTGCTGCCCGGCTGATGGGCGTCACGTTCGTCGGGGTCCGGCACCACAGCCCCGCCTGCGCCCGGCTCGTCCGGGAGACGATCCGGCGGCTGCGGCCCGCGTACGTGCTGGTGGAGGGGCCCGCCGACTTCGGGGACCGGATCGGCGAGCTGCTCCTCGGCCACGAGCCGCCCGTCGCGGTCTTCAGCTACTACCGGGACGCCGAACGCGTGCACGCGTCCTGGTCGCCGTTCTGCGCCTACTCCCCGGAATGGGTCGCGCTGAACGAGGGCCGGGCCGCCGGTGCGGAGCTGCGGTTCATCGACCTGCCCGCCTGGCACCCGGCGTTCGCCGGCCGCAGCAACCGCTACGCCGACGCCGAACGCCGCTACGCCGAGGTGACCGCGCGGCTGTGCCGGGAGTTCGCCGTCGACAACACCGACATCCTCTGGGACCACCTGTTCGAGATCGACGCCGAGGGGGCGGGGGAGCGGCTCGACGCCTACTTCGGGCTCCTGCGGGGCGAGGCGGAGGCCGGGGAGGACGACACCGCCCGCGAGTCCTACATGGCGGAGTGGGTGCGGGCGGCCGAGGCCGACGCCGGCGGCCGCCCCGTCGTCGTGGTGACCGGCGGCTTCCACAAGCCGGCCCTCGAAGCGCTCGCCGCGTCCGGCGGCGCGGCGTGGCCCCGCGTGCCCGAGCCGCCCGGCGACGCCACCGGCGGCAGCTTCCTCGTCCCCTACTCGTTCCGGCGCCTCGACGCGTTCACCGGCTACCAGTCGGGCATGCCGTCGCCCGAGTACTACCAGCGGCTCTGGGAGGACGGCCCCGACGCGGCCGCCGGCGCGCTCGTGGAGACGGTCGTGGCCCGGCTGCGCAAGCTCGGGCAGGTCGTGTCGACGGCCGACCTGATCGCCGCCCGCACCCTCACCGGCGGCCTCACCCGCCTGCGCGGCCATGCGGCGCCGGCCCGCACCGACCTGCTCGACGGCCTGGTGTCCGCGCTGGTGAACGACGACCTCGACCAGCGGCTCCCGTGGACCTCCCGCGGCGCGCTCGCGCCGGGAGCGCACCCCGCCGTCGCCGAGATGGTCGACGCGCTGAGCGGCGACCGGACCGGGCGCCTGCACCCGGGCACCCCCGCCCCGCCGCTCGTCGGCCATGCGACCGCCGAGCTGACGCGGCTCGGGCTCGACCGCGACGGTCCGGTCGCGCTGAAGCTGACGACCCCGCGCGGGCTGGAGCGCAGCCGGGCCCTGCACCGGCTGCGCGTCCTGCGGATCCCGCTCGCGGACCGTGAGTCCGGCCCCGCGACGGGCGCCGACCCGGTGCTGGAGGAGCGCTGGACCGTGGACGCCTCCGACCGCGACGGGCGCCGCCACGCCGCGCTCATCGAGGCGGGCGCCTACGGGCCGACGCTGGCCGACGCCGCGGCGGCCGTCCTCGACGAGCGGATGAACGCCGCGGGGACCGACATGGAGCGCCTCGCCGCCGTGCTGTTCGACGCGGCGCTGTGCGGCTGCGCCGACCAGTCCGGCCGGATCGCCGAGTCGATCTCCGCCGGGATCGCGGGCACCTCCGACATCGCCGCGCTCGGCGCCGCGCTCGGATCCGTCCTCGGGCTGTGGCGGCACGACCGCGTCCTCGGCACGGCCGGCAGCCCGCTGTTCGGCACGGTCATCGAGGAGTGCGCCGACCGGATCCTGTGGCTGGCGGAGGGCGTGCGCGGCGGCCCCGCCCCTGCCGACCTGCGCCGGCTCGGCGCCCTGGCCGCCGTCCGCGACGCGCTGCTGCACGCCTCCGGCACGCTGCGCCTCGACCGGGACGCGGCGCTCGGCGTCGCCCGCCGCGTCGCCGCCGGATCCGGCGCCCCGCCCGACCTGCGCGGCGCCGCGTTCGGGCTCGCCCGCGCCCTCGGCGACGCCTCCGACCCGGCCCGCGCGGTGCGCGGAGCGGCTGGCCCGGCGACGTTCGGCGACTGGCTCGCCGGGCTGTTCGCGCTGGCCAGGCAGGAGGTGCTCGACCCGGGCGCCGCCGTCCTCGGCGTCCTGGACGAGCTGGTCGTCGGGCTGAGCGAGGACGACTTCCTCGTCGCGCTGCCCGCGCTTCGGCAGGCGTTCGAGTTCTTTCCGCCCCGCGAGCGCGCGACCATCGCCCAGGGGCTGCTGGACCGCCGGGACCTGCGCGGCTCCGCCCGCGCGCTGCTCCGCGCGCCGGACGCGCCGCTGCTCACCGCCGAGGCCCTGGCGCTGGACGCCCGCGTGGACAGGGCCCTCGCGGCCGCGGGCCTCACGGCGGATCCGGAGACCCGGCCCACCACCCAGAGCATCGAGGGGGCATCGTGATCCCGCCCGACCTGGAACGCTGGCGGCTCGTCCTCGGCGCGCCCGCCGAGTCGTGCACGGGCGCGCTGGACGGCGAGGCCGCCGAACGGGACGCGGCGCTCGGCTGGCTGTACGGGCGCGACCCCGACCTCGGCCGGCGCGGCGTGCGGCGCGGCTCCGGCGGGGGCGGCGACGCCGAGACCGACCGGTCCGGCGACCGCACCGGCGGGACCGGGCCGTCCCAGCTGACCACCGTCGGCTGGCTCGACGCCGTGCACCGGCTCTTCCCCAAGGAGACGATCGAGCGGCTCGAACGCGACGCCGTCGAGCGGTACGAGATCCACGAGATCGTCACCGACCCGGCGGTCCTGGAGCGCATCGAGCCCGACGAGGCGCTGCTGCGCGCCGTCCTGCGGACCAAGCACCTGATGAACCCCGAGGTCCTCGCGCTGGCCCGGAAGATCGTGGAGGCCGTCGTCCGGCAGCTGATGGAGCGGCTGGCCACCGAGGTCCGGCAGGCGTTCCACGGCACCCGCTCGCGGCGGCCGAGCCGCGTGAAGAACTCCCGCAACTTCGACTTCCACGGCACCGTCCGCGCCAACCTCGCCCACTACCGGCCGGACGAGAACCGCCTCTACATCGAGAACCCGAGGTTCGTGTCCCGGACGAGGCGGCACATCGAGCAGTGGCAGATGATCCTGCTCGTCGACCAGTCCGGCTCCATGCTCGGGTCCGTCGTGCACGCCGCCGTCACCGCCGCGTGCCTGTGGGGGCTGCCCGGCCTCAAGACGCACCTCGTCGCGTTCGACACCTCCGTCGTCGACCTGACCTCCGACGTGACCGACCCGGCCGAGCTGCTGATGAAGGTGCAGCTCGGCGGCGGCACCGACATCGCGCGGGCGATGGCCTACGGCGCCGGCCTGGTGGAGAACCCGCGCCGGTCGATCGTCGCGGTCATCACCGACTTCTTCGAGGGCGGGAACGAGCACCGGCTCGTCGAGGAGGTGCGGCGGCTCGTCCAGCAGGGCACGCAGGTGCTCGGCCTGGCGGCGCTCGACGAGGAGGCGAACCCCTCCTACGACCGGAGGACGGCGCAGCGCCTCGCCGACGAGGGCGCCCACGTCGGCGCGATGACG
This sequence comes from Actinomadura sp. NPDC023710, assembly GCF_040639875.1. NCBI lineage: Bacteria > Bacillati > Actinomycetota > Actinomycetes > Streptosporangiales > Thermomonosporaceae > Actinomadura > Actinomadura sp. NPDC023710. The sequence continues at coordinate 11,823 of NZ_JBFAGB010000010.1, read as the reverse complement.
CCGGGGCAGCTCGCCGGGTTCGTCGCGGAACGGATCGGCCGATGACCCGCGCCGACCTGCTCGCCCTGACCCCGGACGCGCTCGCGGCCCTCGCCAACCGCGGCCTGGTCAAGCGCGCCGCCAAGGACCTGGACGCCGGCGGCGGCCCCGAGATCACCGTCTCCCCGGACGGCGGGATCGACGGCGCCTTCCCCGACGGCACCACGGCGTCCCTGCCCGCCGGAGCGGGGCTGGAGGCCGCGCGCTGCTCCTGCGCGGCGACCGGGACGTGCCGCCACCGCATCTGCCTCGTCCTGGCCTACCAGCGGACCGCCGCCGAGCCGGAGGCCCCCGAGGACCTGGAGCCGGCGGCCGCCTGGTCGCCGGGATCCTTCGACGACGACGCGCTCGCCCGCGTCCTCGGGCGGCGGGCCCTCACCGCCGCGCGCCGCGGCCTCCGCGCCGGGTACTCGGCGAAGATCCGCCGTCCCACCGCGCAGGATCCGGTGGCGCAGGTCGAGCTGCAGACCTGCACGGTCCGGTTCCTGGTGCCGGGCGAGCTCGGCTACGTCCACACCGACGCGGTGGCGGCGGTGCGCGGCGAGGTCACCGTGCTCGCCGTCTGGGCGTTCCGCGCCGCCGACGAGCGCGGTCTGGAGGGCGAGGAAATCCGGCTGGAGGTCGGCGGCTCGGCCAGGACCGGCGGGGACGGCCTCGACGCCGCGCTCGACCTCGCCGGCCAGGTCCTCCTGGAGGGCGCGGCGCACGCCGGTCCCGTCCTCGCGACCGCGCTGGGGCGCACCGCCGCCGACCTCGGAGCGGCCGGCCTGCACTGGCCCGCCGCCGCGCTCGGCGACCTGGCCGAGCAGCTGGCCGCGCACCACGACCGCCGCGCCGACCACGACCCGGCGCGCGTCGCCGGGCTGCTCGCCGAGGTCCACGCCCGGCACCGCGCCGCGCGCGGCGGCGCCGCCCGCTCCCAGGTGCTCGGCACGGAGGAGGCCGCGGACACGCCGCTGCGCCGCGTCCGCCTCGCCGCCCTCGGCTGCCGCGTCGGGGGCACCCCCGCGGCCCGCACCGCCGACGTCTACCTCGCGCACACCGGCACCGGCATCGTCCTCGTGCTGAAACGGCGCTGGGACGTCCCGGACGGCGACCGGCTCACCGGCGCCGACCTCGCCGGGCGCCGCGTCCTCGGGTCGCCGCTGCGGTCCCTCGCCGCCGCGAACGTCGTGTCCGAGAGCGCCTCGCGCAGCGCCGGGCGGGTCGTCCGGGTCGCCGCCGGGCGGATCGCCAAGACGACGGTCACCCCGCTCGGCGACACCTGGGAGAGCCTGCCCGCCGCGCTGCTCGTGCGCGACCTGGCCGCCGCGGGGCGGGCCCTGGACGCGCTGCCGCCCCGCCTCGTGCGGCCCCGCGTGGAGGCGGAGCTGGTCCGCGTCGTCGAGATCGCCGAGGTCCGCGACATCGGTTACCACCCCGGGGCGCAGCGGCTGGAGGCCGTGGTCGCCGACGCGGCCGGCACCCCGGCCGTCGTCTCCGCCGACTACAGCCCGCACCGCCCCGCCGCGCTGGACGCCCTGGCCGGGGCGCTCGCGGCGGAGCCCCGGTTCGTCTCGGGCGCCGTCCGCAGGGACCGCGGGGGCCTGCTCATCGACCCGTTCGCCGTGCTGACCGCCGACGGCCCCGTCGTCCCCGACCTGGCCCCCGGCGACGGCACCGCCGCCTTCGGGGCCCCGCCCGCGGCGCCGCCCGACCCACTGGCCGGGGCCCTGGACGAGGCACTCGCCGCCTGTGCGGAGGCGGCGCATCGCGGCCTGCTGCGCCTGCCGTCCGGGACGCGGGAGCGCATCGTCCGCGCGGGCGGGACGCTGGAACGCGCCGGCCTCCGCACGTCCGCCGGGGCGCTCGCCGCCCTCACCGCCGCGCTCGCGGCGGACGACCCGCAGGAGATGACCCGCGCCTGGGCCACCGCCCACATCCGCCTGGTCACCGCGGCCGAGTTGTGCTGACGCGCCGCTACGCGCGGCAGGTGAGCGGACGGCCGCCGTTGAGGGCGACCATGTCGTTCAGGGCGGCGATCAGGTCGATCGGCGCGCCGGGCGCCCGCCCGTCCAGCTCGGCGTAGGCGCGGTGCAGGTTGCCCACGAGGCGCTCGGGGTCGGTCAGCTCCGCGTACGGGCCGAGGTCGGCCTCGCGGGCGGCCTCCAGCGGCGACAGCCCGGCCGGCCGGGCCTCGGCCGCCGTCGCCTGGACGAACCGCGCGTAGCCGAGCACCCGGTCGATGAGCTCGGGACCGGCGACGGGGCCGTGCCCGGGGACGATCGTCTCCGCGCCCAGCGGCGCGACGACCTCCTCCAGGACCTTGATCGCGCCCGCGACGGAGCCCTGCATCAGGAACGGGGTGCCGCCGTTGAACAGCAGGTCGCCGCAGAAGAGCACCCGCCGCTCCGGGATCCACACGATGGAGTCGTTGGTGGTGTGCGCGGGCGTCCCGACGTGCCGGACCTCGCAGCGCAGGTCGTCCACCCACAGGGTCACGCCGTCGGTGTAGGTGAGGAACGGCGGCTCGATCTCGACGTCGCCCCAGTCGACCTTCGTCCAGAACGGCTCGTCGAACGGCATGCCCCAGCTGAGCGCGCCCTCCCGCGTGCCCTCGTGGCCGACGACGGTCGCGCCGGAGAACAGGTAGTTGCCGAAGGTGTGGTCGCCGTGGTGGTGGGTGTTGACGAGCGTCCGGACGGGACGGTCCGTGACGGACCGGATCGACGCCAGGTACGCGCGGGTGCGGCGCTCGGTGGAACAGGAGTCGACGCTCGTCACCCCACGCGCGCCCGTGAGGAAGCCGGTGTTGTTGATCCACCAGGTGCCGTCGGGCTGGATGTAGGCGAAGATCCCGTCGGAGACCTCCTGCAGCCGCGGGCTTCCCGGTCCCTCGCGGTCGGGTGCGTCGCTCATGAGTGTGGAAGTGTAACCGGCACGGGAGTGCGACCGCCCGCCCGCGGCGGCGCGGTCAGTACTCCGCCAGGCTCGTCAGCAGGTGCGGGCGCGGGGAGACCTCGCGGGCGGACGGCTCCCGCGACCCGGCGGACCGCAGCACCTCCCCGGCGCCGAGCACGGCCGCGTCGCCGGTGTCGTCCCCGACCCGCGCGCTCAGCCCCGTCCGGTCCTGGACCAGCCGCTCCAGGCCGGGCAGCCGGGCGCAGCCGCCGGTGAGCGTGATGCCGACGCCGAGCAGGTCGCCGGAGATCTCGGGCGAGCAGCCGGAGAGGCCGGCGCCGATCGCGTCCACGATCCGCGCCACCGGTCCGGAGATCGCGCGGGCGACGTCCACGGTGGTGAGGACGACGCCGCGCGGCATGCCCGTCGCGACGTCGCGCCCGTGCACGACGGTCTGCCGCACCGGGCGGCGGCCGAGCGGCGGCACCGCGCCGACCTCCAGCTTGGCCGCCTCCGCCCCCGCCAGCGACAGCGCGATGCCGTGCTCCTGCCGGACGAGCGCGGCGATGGCGCGGTCCAGCGCCGACCCGCCGACGTGCGCGGTGTGCGAGGTGACCAGGCCGCCGAACGCGATGACGCCCACGTCGGTGACGTCCGCGCCGATGTCGGCGATCACCGTGATGTCGGGCCGCCCGCAGGAGGTCATGCCCATCCCGATGGCGGCGGCGATCGGCGTCGGCACGAGCGTGAGGCGCCGCGCGCCCGCCTGGTAGGCGGAGAACTGCAGCGCCCGGTAGTGGACGGAGGTCAGCCCGCTCGGGACCGTGACGACCAGGCGCGGGCGCGCCGTGTAGTGGCGTCTGTGATGGCGGCGCACCAGGTGCCGCATCAGGTACTCGGCCTCGTCGGTCTCGGTCGGCGCGCCTTCGCGGATGGGCCGCACGAGCGTGACGTCGGGGTTGCGCCCGGCCATCTCCCGCGCGGGGACGCCGAGGGCGAGGATGCGTCCGGTGTCGCGGGAGCGCGCGAGCAGCGACGGTTCGCGGCAGACGACGCCGCGGCCCTCCACATGCATGCGCACGGTCGAGCTCCCCAGGTCGATAGCGGTGTCCCGGCCCGCGAAATCCCACATCGCGCCCCTCCCAATCGCCCCGTTCGTCGCAAGAGTCCAGATGATTCCCGTGGTGGTCGCGGCGATGCCCACGCCCGGGTAAGCGAATCGCAACGACCTGGCGATCCGGGATCCGAAATGTCGGGAACGCGGGGCGCGGTGCGGCGCTCGCCCGGGACACAATCCCGGGCGGGCGCCAAAAGATCATGTTGGGACGGTGCCGATCCGCGCGTCCCGCCGCGCCGCCCACCCCCGCCGGGCCCGGACGGCGCCCGCCGCGCGGCACGCCCCGTACAGCAGGAACGAGACCGTGGTGACGTACGGGCTGATGGGGATGCTGGACCCGATCGACAGCAGGATCCCGCCCAGCACCGACACCGTCGCCAGCGCCGCGCTCAGCAGCGGCGCCAGCACCGGCGACGCGGTGACCCGCACCGCCGCCGCGGCCGGCGTGCATAGCAGCGCGAGCACCAGCAGAGCGCCCACGACCTGCACGGACACGGCCACCGCCAGGCCGAGCACCAGCATGAAGGCCGGTGACAGCGCCCGCACCGGCACGCCCCGCGCCGCCGCCACCTCCGGGTCCAGGCTCGCGAACGCCAGCGGGCGCCACATGACCGCCAGGCACGCCAGCACCACCGCCGACGTCGCGAGCAGCCACGACAGCCGCGGCGTGTCGATCGCGACGATCTGCCCGGTGAGGATCCCGAACTTGTTGGCCGACCGGCCCTGGTAGAGCGACAGGAACAGCACGCCGAGCCCGAGCCCGAAGGGCATCAGCACGCCGATGGCCGACCCGCGGTCGCGCGCCTTCGCGCCGAGCACCCCGATCAGCCCGGCGGCCACCAGGGCCCCCGCGATCGAACCGCCCGCCACGCTCGCCCCGGCCAGCAGGGCGGCGGCCGCTCCGGCGAACGACAGCTCGCTGATGCCGTGCACGGCGAACGCGAGGTCGCGCATGACGACGAACGTCCCGGCGAACCCGCCGACCAGCCCGAGCACCGCCCCCGCGACGAGCGAGTTGCGCACCAGCCCGAGCAGCGCCCCGTAGTCGTGGAAGTTGAAGATCTCGTGCCACGCCTCCTGCCAGCTCATGCCGTCTCCCGGCGGGAAGTTCGCGCACCGTGGGCGGCGCCCATGTCGAGGATCCGGTCGGCGAACGGGAGGACCGGGTCGATCTCGTGCGTGACGAACACGACCGCGGTGCCGTGGTCGCGGCGGCGCCGGTCCACCAGTCCGGCGACGATGCTCTGGTGCTCGGCGTCCAGGGAGGCCAGCGGCTCGTCGCACAGGAGGACGCGCGGGCCGGTGGCCAGCGCCTGCGCGATGCGCACGCGCTGCAGTTCGCCGCCCGAGAGGAGTTCGAGCGGGACGTCGGCGAACGCGGCGGCTCCCACGTCGGCCAGGACGGCCTCGACCCGGCGGCGCGCGTCCCGGCGCGGTCGCCAGGGGCCCCAGCGATGGCCGTCGATGCCGAGCCGCACGAGGTCGCGGGCGCGCAGCGGGGTGTGCGGCGGGACGGCCCGGTGCTGCGGGACGTAGCCGACGATGTCGCTGCCCCGCCGGGGACGGCGCCCGTTCACCGTGACCGTTCCCGACGACAGCCGCTGGAGCCCGAGCAGCACCCTGAGCAGGCTGGTCTTCCCCGACCCGTTGGAGCCGGCGACGGCGAGGAACTCGCCGGGCCGCACGTCGAGGTCCAGCCCGCGCCACAGGGTCCGCTCGCCGTAGGACAGGGTCGCGCCGCGCAAGATGATCACGACAGCGCCTTCTGGAGCGCGGCGATGGTGCCGTCCATCCAGGCGACGTAGTCCCGGCCGGCCGGGAGGGTCTCGGTGACCGGCACCACCGGCACGCCCGCCTCGCCCGCCGCCTCGCGGACCCTGTCGGTCTGCGGGCCGCTCGTCTGCACGTTCGCGACGAGCGCCCGCACCTTCCGGCCGGAGAGCAGCGCCAGCGTGTCGCGCAGCGCCCGCGGCGGGACGTCGTCCCCCTCCTCGATCGCCTCGCCGAACTCCTCCGGCGTCCGGTCGACCAGTCCGGCCGCCTCCAGCAGGTAGCCCGGGACGGGCTCGGTGACCGCCACGCCGTCCCCCGCATGCGCGGCCCTGACCGCCGCCACCCTCCCCTCCAGCGCCTTCAGCCTCGCCTTGAAGGAGGCGGCGTTCGACGAGAACGTCCGCGCGTCCTCGGGGTCGGCCTCGGCGAGCGCGGCGGAGATCCGGTCGGCCAGCCGCGCGACGGAGGGCAGGTCGTACCAGACGTGCTCGTTCGGCTCCCCGCCCGCCGGGGCGGCCCTCCCGGAGATCTGGACGGCGTTGAGCACCCGGGCCTTCGACCCGGACCCCCTCAGCAGCGTGCCCATGAAGTCGTCGTAGCCGCCGCCGTTCTCGATGACCACCCCGGCCTCGGACAGCGCGAGCCTGGTGCGCGTGCCCGCCTCGAAGGAGTGCGGGTCCTGCGCGGGGTCGCTGATGAACGAGGTCACCTTCACCTTGTCACCGCCGATCTGCCGCGCGATGTCCCCGTACACGTTGGTCGAGGCCACGACCGAGACCGTCTCCGCGGCACCGGCGCCGGAGGACGAACCGCAGGCGGCGGCCCCGAGCGCCGAGACGGTGAGGGCGGCGCCCGCCCCGAGGACGCGGGCGCGCTGAGCAGACATCATGGAAGCTCCTGAAAATGAAAACGATTTTCAGTGGCAACTTAACATGAATCGTCCCCTTGGTCCCTTCCTCTTGCCGCTTCGGCAACGCCCCGCACGGAAAAGGCCGCCGTCCCGGTTCCGGGACGGCGGCCTTCGACGCGGTGGCTCTAACGCTTGCGGAGGACCCCGCCGTACTCGTAGATGCCGCGGTCCAGCCTGGAGGCGCCCTCGTACCGCTCCAGCTCGGGCGGGACGGGGGCGAGCGGCGGCTGCACGTCCAGCGGTCGCCAGTCGACCAGGTTGCACAGGCCCGGCTCGACGGGGTCGAAGTCCGACAGCAGCGCGTCGATCTCGGCGGGCGTCCGCGTCTGCCACGGGATGCCCGCCCCGGTGACCTGCGCGGTCATCTCGGCGCTGCGCACCGGGTCGTCGCACGCGACCTGGGAGAAGGTGAGGTGGCTGCCCGGCGCGGCCCGGTCCATGATCACGTTCAGGACGTGGCGGGGGTCGTCGGCGTCGGGCAGGTGGTGGCCGACCGACAGGAACAGGGTCGCGACCGGCTCGTCGAAGTCGATCAGCCGCTCGACCTCGGCGTCCTCCAGGATGGCGTCCTGGTCGCGCATGTCGCCCTGGATGACCGTGGTCGAGGAGTCGCCGGCCAGCAGCGCCCTGCCGTGCGCGAGGACGATCGGGTCGATGTCCACGTAGACGACGCGCGCGTCCGGCGCGAACTCGCGGGCGACCTGGTGCACGTTCGCGTCGGTCGGCAGGCCGCAGCCCATGTCGATGAACTGGCTGATCCCCGCCTCGGCGGCCAGGTACCGGACGGCGCGGTACAGGAACAGGCGGTTCTGCCGGGTGATGTCGAGCCCGGCGGGGTGGTGTTCGAGCTGCCCCCGGATGAACTGCCGGTCGACCTCGTAGTTGTCCTTGCCGCCGAGCAGCCAGCCGTAGGCGCGGGCGGACGTCGGGACGTCGTGGGGGATGTCCGCCAGGGACGGCCTGTCTTGATCGTTCACAGGGGGAACGCTACCCCGCCGCGGCCCGGGTCGGGGGCGTCTCGCCATCGCGGGCCGCGGCCGCGGATCACCAGGCGAACGCCTCCGGCGCGGGGCCCGGGCCGGGGAAGATCTCGTCCAGGGCGGTGAGGAACTCCTCCGGCAGGTCCAGCCCGGTGGCGCGGACGGCGGAGTCGAACTGCTCGCGGACGCGCGGGCCGACGATCGGGCCCGTCACGCCGGGGCGGGTCAGGAGCCAGGCGAGGCCGACGTCGCCCGGGTCCAGGCCGTGCTCGCCGCACAGGTCCTCGTAGGCCTGGACGCGTGCCCGCTCTGCCGGGTCGTTCAGCATCTCCGCGGCGCGGCCCGACCGGGACCGGGAGCCGTCCCCGTCGCGCTCCTTGCGCAGGACGCCGCCGAGCACCCCGCCGTGCAGCGGCGACCACGGGATCACGCCGAGCCCGTAGGCCCGCGCGGCCGGGAGGACCTCCATCTCGGCGCGCCGCTCGACCAGGTTGTACAGGCACTGCTCGCTGACCAGGCCGAGCGCGCCGCGCCGGGCGGCGGCCTCGTTGGCCTGCGCGATGCCCCAGCCGGGGAAGTTGGACGATCCGGCGTACAGCACCTTGCCCTGCTGGACGAGGACGTCGATCGCCTGCCAGATCTCCTCCCACGGCGTCGTCCGGTCGATGTGGTGGAACTGGTACAGGTCGATGTGGTCGGTGCCGAGCCGCCTCAGTGACGCCTCGGCGGCCTGGCGGATGTGCAGCGCGGACAGCCCGCCCTGGTTCGGCCAGGGCGCGTCCGGCGCGGCCATGTCGGCGTAGACCTTCGTCGCGAGGACGGTCTTCTCGCGGCGCCCGCCGCCCTGGGCGAACCAGGTGCCGAGGATCTCCTCGGTGCGGCCCTTGTTCGCGCCCCACCCGTAGGCGTTCGCGGTGTCGAAGAAGTTGATCCCTTCGTCGAGCGCCGCGTCCATGATCGCGTGGGCGTCGGGCTCCTCGGTGAACGGGCCGAAGTTCATCGTGCCGAGGACGAGGCGGCTGACCTTCAGGCCGGTACGGCCGAGCTGGGTGTACTCCATGGTGATCCAGCCAAGCACCTGAAGTGCCCTCCAGGTCAAGTGTGACGCGCCCCCCGGCGCCGTGCGCCGCGCGCACGGCACCGGGGCGGCGGAAAGGGGCTAGGGAGCGACGTACTTCGCCCACGGCTCGCTGCCGGGGCCGTTCCAGAAGGATCTCGGGTGCGCCACGGCTCTCGGCCGGGGCTCAGGCTTTGACTCGTTCGACGGTCTGTCGCTTCGCGGAGCCTGTGCCGCGGAATCGTCCGGCCTCGTGGAGTGGCCGCCGGGTGGCGCGGCCTTTTTCGCCGGGATGTGTCCGGGGGCGGTAATTGGGGGCTTATGGTATTTCTTGGGGGATTTGCTACTTCGTGGCGGAATCTGGGGGGTCCGCTCGCTATCAGGGGGCTGGTCGGCGCGCTTTTCCGTGCTCATCCGGTCGATCTTCTCGACGAGCTCCCGCACGGACGGCGACCACTCCCTGTAGGCGGGCGCGCCGGGCCGTACCGCACCCGCGAACTGTCTCTTGCGCGTCGCGCCGAACCTGTCGATGCGGACCCTGGCCCCCGCATGGGGCGCGTGCAGGAACCGGCCGTGCCCCACGTACATGCCGACATGGCTGCGGCCGTGGAAGAAGATGAGGTCCCCGGGCCGGAGATCCCCCATCTGCACCTTCCGGTCCACTTGGCGGTACTGGGCGTAGGTGACGCGGGGTATCGTGACGCCCGCCCTGCGCCACGCGGCCATCGCGAGACCGGAGCAGTCGTAGCCGCCCGGCCCGTCCGCGCCCCACCGGTAGGGCTTGCCGAGCTGCTTGCGGGCGAAGCGCAGCGCCTTCTTGGCGCGCTTGCGCTGGACGTTCTCCCGCGTCCGGTACTTGTCGTACGCCTGGACCTTCTCCAGGGTGGCCGCGTCGAGGTGCAGGCTCTTCAGCACCGTCGGGTTGAGCGCGGCGAAGGCCGTGGAACCCAGTGGGACCGTCAGCGCGAGCCCGGTCACCGTGGCCGTGACGGCCGTTCGGAGCATGCCCCGTTTTCGGTCGGCCGCCCGACCGCGGCCGGTATGGCCCGCGATCGCTCCGCTTGCGCCTTCGGTCTCCTGCGAGTGGCGTGCAGTGGGCATTCCTCTGCTCTCCGTTTCCGTTCGGATTTCGGCAGGTGATCATCATCCCGCCGAGGGATCGGGTACCCGTTGATCGGCACGGAATTTGTGAGAGCGGGCCGATTTTACGTGATCATGGTGGGAAATTGGAGACGGCCTTCAGTGTCTTTGATCATGCGGTCAGATGGGCCAGAGATTTCAGCGGAACGGCGAGCCAGGCCGGCCTGTTCTGCGCCTCGTAACGCACCTCGTAGACGGCCTTCTCGAATTCGAATGCGCGGATGAGCACCGAATGCGCGGCCGGATCCGGTCCGCCGCCCGCCGCGTAGCCGCGGCAGAACGCCGCGCGGTTGCGCGCCGCCCAGGCGTGCGCCCGGGTCTCCAGCCGCGGCCCCGACTCGCTCGGCACCGCGCCGGCCTTGGTGATGAGGAACCGCGCGGCGTACTCGAACGAGCGGAGCATCCCGGCGACGTCGCGCAGCGGGTGCGCGAGGGCCCGGCGCTCGCTCTGGGTCCGCGCCGGCTCGCCCTCGAAGTCCAGCACCGTCCACCCCGACTCGGTGCGCAGGACCTGGCCGAGGTGGTAGTCGCCGTGCACACGCTGGACGGGCAGCGGCTCGGCCCGCGCGGCCAGGTCCAGGAACGCCTCGGTGAGCGCCTTGGCGTGGGGCGCGAGGCCGGGCACCGCTCGGCAGGTGCCGGTCAGTTCGGCGTTCATCCGCGCGGCCATCGCGCGGACCTCTCCGGCCGGGACGACCGTCACGCCGAACGCGTCGGCGAGCGCCCGGTGCACCTCGGCGGTGGCCGCGCCGAGCCGTTCGGCCTCGGCGGCGAAGTCGCCGCCGGCGGCACTCGCGTCCAGTTCGGCCCACTCGTCGCCGCCGGGCGGCGGCGTGTGCGCGAACCAGTCGCGGACGCTGGCGATCGCGAGGCCCCACCCGTCCACGCCGGTGTGCAGGTAGTCCGACAGGAGGGCGAGCGTGACCGGCTCCCCGCCCCCGCCGGCCCGTGCCCCGTGCCCCGGGTCCAGCTCGATCCAGCCGAGGACGGCCGGGACGTGCGCGCAGCCCCGCCGGGAGAGGGCGAGGTTGACCTCCAGGTCGAGGTTGACGCCGGGGGACAGGCGGCGGAACAGCTTGCAGATGTACTCGTCGCCGAACAGTAACGAGGTGTTGCTCTGCTCGGCGGTCATGGGCAGGCTCGTCAGGTCCGTCCGGATGCGGGCGCCGTCGGCGTGGTGGAACCGCAGCGGGCCCGCGGACGCCCCGTTCGCCAGGGCGTCCAGCAGCACCCGGGTCAGGTCCGGGTCGTGCGCGGCGTCGTACAGTCGCGCCTTCGCGGACCGGTCGCCGCAGGGCCCGCCGATCTCGACGTGCCGGAGCCGGTCGGGCAGGTCGCGGCGGGCGCCGAGGAGGAGCTGGTAGTGGTCGGTGGTGTCGTCCTGGCGGACGTCGAGGATGAGGTGGTGCAGGGCGGGGTCGCCGGTTCTCAGTTCGGTGGCGGTGCCGATGGTGAGGTCGTGGATGGGGCCGTCCTTGCCGCCGAACCACCGCTGCCGGGGCAGCCACTCGATGAGGTCCCGGACGAGGTCCGGCTCTGGAGGAAGCACGGTCAGACGGCCCTTCCCGTGCGCATGCCCGGCCCTGCGGCGGCGCCCGCCCCCAGATCGCCGTCCTCAGGTGGAACCAGCTGGAACCAGTAGAAACCATGCCCGGGCAAGGTGAGCAGGTACGGGAGTTCGCCGATGGCCGGGAACTGGACGCCGCCCATGCACTCGACGGGGGAGTAGCCCTCGAAGCGCCGCAGGTCCAGCTCGACCGGCTGCGGGAACCGGGACAGGTTGCTGACGCACAGCACCGTGTCCATCTCGTCCCACGGGCTCTCCTCCTCGGTGATCTCGCGGGTGAAGGCGAGGACGGAGGGGTTGGAGGCGGAGAGTTCGACGTAGGAGCCGACGCCGAAGACGGGGTGGCGTTGGCGGATTTCG
>NZ_JBFAGB010000009.1:0-265196 GCF_040639875.1 Actinomadura sp. NPDC023710 | reverse complement strand
ACCTCGGGACGCGACCGGAACGCCGTCCGCAGCCGGTCCCCGGTGGCGCGGGCGGCGAGTTCGGCGATCCCGGCGAGCTCCCGCGAGGCGGGGACATCAGCGTTCATCGTTCTCCTTCGATCACGGCAAGATCACGAATGCGCACATCACGACCGTATCCGAGCCCCGCAAGGCACCCGGGCGGGCCCTTTGTTACAGGGCCCCCGACTCGGGCAGTGGGTCCCTGGGCCGGATCCGACGTCGCCGTCGTGGACGAAGGAACCCGTCGTGGTGACGGAGTCTCCGGCGGCATCGGGCGCGCCGCACGAGCGATGACGAAGGAGAGAGCGATGGTGCAGCAAGTGGCCGACTACGTCCTCCGGCGGCTGACCGAGTGGGGCGTGAAGCGCGTCTACGGCTACCCGGGCGACGGCATCAACGGGATGCTCGGCGCGTTCGACCGCGCCGAGGGCGAGCCGGAGTTCGTCCAGACGCGGCACGAGGAGATGGCCGCGTTCATGGCCTGCGGCCACGCGAAGTTCACCGGCGAGGTCGGCGTGTGCGCGGCGACGTCCGGGCCGGGCGCGATCCACCTGCTGAACGGCCTGTACGACGCGAAGCTGGACCACCAGCCGGTCGTGGCGATCGTCGGGCAGCAGAAGCGCCTGGCGCAGGGCGCGCACTACCAGCAGGAGGTCAACCTGGAGAACCTGTTCTCCGACGTCTCGGAGTTCTGCCAGATCGTCATGCACCCCGGCCAGATGCGGCATGTCGTCGACCGGGCGTTCAAGACCGCCCTGACCACCCGCGGCGTCTCGACGATCATCATTCCGGAGGACGTCCAGGAGGCCGACGCGGTGCCGTCGCCGCCCAAGGAGCACGGCTCGGTCTACTCCAGCGTGGGGTGGAGCAGGCCCCGCGTCCTGCCCGACCCCGAGGAGCTGCGCAAGGCCGCCGACGTCCTCAACGAGGGCACCAAGGTCGCGATGCTGATCGGCCAAGGCGCCGCCGGCGCCGAGGCCGAGGTGATCGAGACGGCCGAGCTGCTCGGCGCCGGCATCGCCAAGGCGCTGCTCGGCCGCGAGGTCGTCCCGGACGACCTGCCGTTCGTCACCGGCCCCGTCGGCCTGCTCGGCTCCAAGGCCAGCGACGAGATGATGATGAACTGCGACGTGCTGTTCATGATCGGCACGAGCTTCCCGTACGCCGAGTGGCTGCCGGACGAGGGCAGCTGCAGGGGCGTGGAGATCGACATCGACGGGCGCATGATCGGCATTCGCTACCCGATGGACGCGCACGTCGTCGGGGACGCCGCCGAGACGCTCCGAGAGCTGATCCCGCTGCTGCGCCGCAAGGAGGACCGCTCCTGGCGCGAGGAGATCGAGGAGAACGTCCGCACCTGGGACGCGGTCATGGACAAGCGGGCCGGCCAGAGCTTCGAGGGCAAGATCAACCCGCAGGCCGTCGCGCACGAGCTGTCCCCGCTGCTGCCGGACGATGTGATCCTCACCGCCGACTCCGGCTCGGCCACCAACTGGTGGGCCCGGCACCTCAAGCTCCGCGACGGCATGCGGGCGTCGCTGTCGGGCACCCTCGCCACGATGGGCCCCGGCGTCCCGTACGCCATCGCGGCCCGGTTCGCCTACCCCGACCGCCCGGTGATCTGCTTCGTCGGCGACGGCGCGTTCCAGATGAACGGCATGAACGAGATGCTCACCGTGAAGCGGTACGCCGAGCGGATGGCCGGCTCGCCGCTGGTCTTCGCGGTGTTCAACAACCAGGACCTCAACCAGGTCACCTGGGAGCAGCGCGCGATGGGCGGCGACCCGAAGTACGAGGGCTCGCAGAGCATCCCGGACTTCCCCTACTCCGAGTTCGCCGAACTCTGCGGTCTCAAGGGCATCTACTGCGACGATCCCGCGAAGGTCACCGAGGCCTGGCGGGAGGCCCTGGCGAGCGACCGTCCCGTCGTGCTGGAGTTCGTGGTCGACAGCGAGATCGCCCCGATCCCGCCGCACATCATGAAGGACCAGGCGAGGAAGGCCGTCAAGGCGGGCCTCAAGGACCCGCAGAGGCTCGGTATCGCGGCCCGCGGCTTCCGCCAGAAGCTGACCGACATGTACGAGAGCATTCCGGGCCGCAGACATGACTGACCGGCGTCCGGAGCGGAGTGGTTCGCCCGTCGGTCAGAGTTCGGCTTCGGCGTAGTCCTCGGGGGAGAACTCGATGCGGGGCTGTGTCCGCTCCAGGAGGTCGAACGCCTCGGGGACGGTGCTCGTCCAGCCGACGGCGTCCCAGATCTTGGGGCGGGCGAAGCCCTGCTCGGTGAGGCCCTTCATCAGCTCGCGCAGCGGCTCGTAGACGCCGGTCGGGTCGAGGATGACGACGGGCTTGTCGTGCATGGCGAGGACGCGGGCCGTCCACACCTCGAACAGCTCCTCCAGCGTGCCGATGCCGCCGGGCAGGACGAGGAACGCGTCGCTGAGCCGGTCCATCTCGCCCTTGCGGGCCCGCATGTCGGCGGTGACGATCAGCTCGTCGTTGTCCTCGTCGGAGATCTCGACGCTGACCAGCCCCTCGGGGATCACGCCGACCGTGCGGGCGCCGCCGTCCCGCGCGGCGCGGGCGACGGCGCCCATGCACGAGACCTGGGCGCCGCCGCTGACGAGGCTGTGACCGCGCCGGGCCAGCTCGGCGCCGGCCTCGGCGGCGAGGTCGACGTACCGGCGGTCGATCTTGCCGCTGGACGAGCAGAACACGCACACGGCGAGGGGTTTCCGGGAGTTCACCCGGCCCAATCTAACGGGTCCGTCCGGGTGGGGCCGGAGGAGGGTTCACGCCGTGGAGAGGTCCCGGCGGCGGAAACCGAGCATGCCGAGGGCGGACAGGACGGCCGCGATCGCGAGCAGCCAGAGCAGCGGCGTGGCCGTGAAGTCGTGCCCCGGCAGCTTCGGAACGTGGGTGAACGGTGAGACGTCCAGGGCCCACTGGTTCAGGTCGAGGCCGGCTCCGAAGAGCGTCACGACCGCGAAGACGCCGACCGCGGCCCAGGCGCCGCCGGTGAGCCTCGGCGCGAGGCCGAACAGCGCGAGCGCGATCGCCCCGACCAGCCACACGGCGGGCAGCTGCGCGAGCGCGGCGCCGAGGACGCGCGGCACCTCGCGGCCGGGGTCGCCGGTGTCCAGGCCGTGCGCGAGCCCGGCGGCCAGGCCCGCGACGCCGAGGCCGGCGACCGGGCCGAGCAGCGCGAAGGCCAGGTGGCCGGACGCCCACCGCAGCCGCCCGACGGGGGTGGCGAGCAGCGGCTCGGCGCGCTGCGCGGTCTCCTCGGTGCGCAGCCGCAGCGTGGCCGAGACCGTGTAGGCGGCGGCGATCAGGCCGAGCATGCTCATGATCGAGGCGAAGTAGGCGTCGGTGATCCCGCCCTGCCCGCCGAGCCGGGTGAAGATCTTCTCCAGGTCGGGGTTGTCCTTGACCATGTCGCCGACGCCGCCCGCCACCGCGCCGTACACGACGCCGAGCGCGGCGAACCCGGCGAGCCAGCCGTAGAGGGCCCGGCTCTGCAGCCGCCAGCCGAGGCCGAGGGACCCCGAGAGCATGCGCGGGGCGTCCGCGGGGCCGAGTTTGGGCGGCAGCACGCCCGCGCCCACGTCCCGGCGCGCCGACAGCAGGCCCGCGGCGGCGACCAGGGCGGCCGTGAGCACGGCGACCAGCGCGAGCGTCCACCAGCGTTCGCCGCCGTAGGCGCGCAGGCGGTTCTCCCAGCCGAGCGGGGACAGCCAGCCCAGCCACGACAGCTCGTTGCCGGCGCCGCCGACGTCGGCGGCCATCCGGACCACGAACGCGGCGCCGAGCGCGGCGATCGCCGTGCCCCTGGCGGCGCCCGCACCCTCGCTGAGCTGGGCGGTGATGCCCGCGACGGCGGCGAAGACGCATCCGGCGGCGGCCAGTTGCAGGCCGAACGCCAGCGAGCCCGCGAACGGCAGGCCCTGCGCGGTCATGCCCGCGGTCAGCAGGACGGCGAGGACGAGGTCGGCCGCCATCGTCACGACGAGCGCGGCGGCCAGGCCCGCCCCGCGCCCGGTGACGGTGGCGCCGAGCAGCTCGCGGCGGCCCGCCTCCTCCTCGGTCCGGGTGTGCCGGACGACGGTGAGCACGCTGATCAGCGCGATGACCACCGGGATGAACCCGGAGCGCTGGGCGATGATCGCGCCGAGGCTCGTGTCGTACAGCGGCCCGTACAGGGCGAGGAACGTCGGGTTGGTCCCCGTCGTCCGCCCGTACGCGAGCCGCTCGGCGGCGGTCGGGTAGAGGCTGTCGGTGGCCGCCACGAAGTTGATCGGGATCAGCGCCAGCACGATCACCCAGGACGGCAGCAGGAACCGGTCGCGGCGCAGGATCAGCCTGATCAGCCCGCCGGTCCCGGTGAGCGACCGCAGCGGCGTCGCGCGGGACGGCGCGGCCGACCGCGCCTCGTGGATCGCCGTGCTCATCGGGCCGCCTCCGATGCGAGCTCGTCCTTGTAGTGGCGCAGGAACAGCTCCTCCAGCGTCGGCGGGCGGCTGCTCAGGCTCCGCACGCCGACCTCGGTGAGCTGCCGCAGCGCCGCGTCCAGTTCGGGGGTGTCCACCTCGAAGCGGATCTTGTTGCCGTCGATGCGGACGTCGTGCGCGCCGGGCAGCGGCAGCCCGTCCGGCGCCGACGCCAGCTCCGCGTCGATGGACGTGCGGGTCAGGTGCCGCAGCTCGTCCAGCGTCCCCGACTCCACCGCGACGCCCTTGCGGATGATCGTCACCCGGTCGCAGAGCGCCTCGACCTCGGACAGGATGTGGCTGGACAGCAGCACGGTCCGGCCGTCGCGCCGCTCCTCCCGGACGCACTCCTGGAACACCTCCTCCATGAGGGGGTCCAGGCCGGAGGTGGGCTCGTCGAGCAGCAGCAGCTCGGCGTCGGACGCCAGCGCGGCGATGAGCCCGACCTTCTGCCGGTTGCCCTTGGAGTAGGCGCGGCCCTTCTTGCGCGGGTCGAGCTCGAACCGGTCGAGCAGTTCGGCCTTGCGGCGCGCGTTCACGCCGCCGCGCATCCGGCCGAGCAGGTCGATCACCTCGCCGCCGGACAGGTTCGGCCACAGCGTGACGTCGCCGGGGACGTAGGCGAGCCGGCGGTGCAGCTCGGTCGCGTCCCGCCACGGGTCGCCGCCGAGCAGCCGGGCGGTGCCCCCGTCGGCGCGCAGCAGGCCGAGCAGGACGCGGATGGCGGTCGACTTCCCGGCGCCGTTCGGGCCGAGGAAGCCGTGCACCTCGCCGGGCTGGACGGTCAGGTCCAGGCCGTCCAGCGCGCGGGTCCGGCCGAAGTTCTTGACCAGGCCGGAGAGGGCTATGGGGGGCGTGTTCGGGGTCACCGGTCCTCCTCGTCGGGGGGTCGCCCGCCGGGGGCGGGCAGGGTCTTGAGGGCGGCGCGCGTCTGCGCCACCAGTTCGGGCGTCAGGAGCCGGTCGTCGAGGACGTCCAGCATCGCCAGCGCCATGCGGGGGTAGCCGTCGCCCATCAGGACGTCGGCGCCGAGCGACCGCGTCATGTGCTCGTGCAGGACGATCAGGCCGAAGCTCATGCCGGTCATGACCGTCGCGTAGCCGTGCGGGTCCTCGGTGTCCGGCCGGGACATGCCGGGCGCGCCCCGTTCGAGCATCTCCTCGCTGAACGCGACCGCCTCGTCGAAGAGCACGGCCGCGGCGGCCGACCCGTCGGTCAGGGCGCGGGCCAGGTAGCGCTGGATCGGCAGGGCCGTCCGCATGGCGATCGCGAGGAAGTTCGGGCTCGCCATCCTGCCGCGCAGGGCCTCCTGCTTGGTCTCGCGGATCACCTCGATCACGTGCTCGTCGCAGGCCGCGCGCAGCGCCTCCTTCGTCCCGTAGTGGTGCTGGACGAGGGCGGGCGACACGCCCGCGGTTTTCGCGATGCCCCGGATCGTGGCGCCCTTCACCCCGTGCTCGGCGAACTCCAGCAGGGCCGCGTCCCTGATCCGGGCGCGCCCGGTCAGGTCCTCGGCCCGCTCCTGCGTCGCCATTCCCACCCCCTGTACGAATGTTCAGTTGCCTGTACGCTTGTACACTGTACTCACGTACAGGCTCCCGTCAACCGTGGGGGCCTGCGGCCCGGGCCGGGCGGTGGGGCCGGACAGTGGTCCGGGCGGTCAACCGCCTCCGGGCAGCTCGCCGAGCGTCACCTGGACCTGCTTCTTCGAGCCGTCCGGCTTCTGGATCTCGACCTTCACCGTTTCGCCGGGCCTGAGGTCCGTGAGGACGGTCGTCAGTACCGTCTGGTCGGGCGTCGCGGTGCCGTTCACCGAGAGGATCAGGTCGCCCTTCTGGATCCCGGCCTTGGCGGCCCCGCCGCCCTTCTGCACCTCCACGACGGCGACCGCCGACCGCCGGCCGGTCTGCGGGTCGACGATCGTGCGCACCACCACGCCGAGCGCGGCCCGGCCGGAGTTCGACACCTTCCCCGACTCGATGAGCTGCGGGACGATCCGTTTGACCGTGTCGCTCGGCGTCGCGAACCCGATGCCGGGCGCCGCGGCGCCGATCTGCGGGTCGGAGGCCGCCGCGGTGGGGATGCCGATCACCTGCCCGTCCAGCGTGACCAGGGCGCCGCCGCTGTTGCCCGGGTTGATGTCCGCGCTCGTCTGGATGGCGTCGGCGATCGTCGAGCCCTGGAAGTCCCCCTCGCCCTTGGTCGACACCGTGCGGTGCAGCGCGGAGACGATCCCGTTCGTCACGCTTCCGGCGAGGCCGAGCGGGTTGCCCATCGCCAGAACGATCTGCCCGACCTGCGCCTTGCTCGACTCGCCCCACGAGGCCGGTTTCAGCGACCCGCCGCCGACCTTGATGACGGCCAGGTCGTCGGCGGTGAACGCGCCGACCATCGAGGCGTTCAGCGGGGAGCCGCCGCCGGACGAGGTGACCTGGATCTTCTTCGCCCCCGCGACCACGTGCGCGTTGGTGACGATGTCGCCCTGGGCGTCGAACACGACGCCCGACCCCTCGCCCTGGTCGGTCTGGATCTTCACCACCGACGGCAGGACGGCGTCCACGACCTTCACGTACTGCTGCTGCAGGTCCGACCCGGCCCCGGACACCGGGGGCGACGTCTGCACCGACGCCGGCCCGGCGTTCCCGGCGTTCCCCGCGTTCTCGGACTTCCCGCTGCACCCGGCGAGCACCATCGCCCCCGCCAGCGCCGCCGCGCATGCCTTCGCCCTCGCGCTCCTGTCCACGCTCCACCTCCAGAGGGGACGGTTCCCGCCCGCCGAGCGACGGGCGCCGCGCCACGCGCGATTTTGCGACGTCATGCCGCAGGTCAGAGCCGCAGCTGATCTTTGGAGGCGTCCGGTGCGCGCCCGGCCGCGTGGGGCCCGGCCGGTTTCCCATGATCGGAGCCGGGTAGCCGTCCGACATGTCGCGCGCAAGCGGGCACCGGGACGTCCCCCACGCCGCCGACCTGAGGATCGAGGCGTGGGCCCCGACGCGGGAACGCTGCGTCGCCGAGGCGGTGGCCGGGCTCGTGGAGTCGTTCGCCGACGTCTCCGGCGTCCGCCCGTCCGGCGGCATCCGGGTGGACGTGCCGCCGGGCCCGGACGCGGACCTGCTCGTCGCCGTCCTGGACGAGGTCGTCTACCGCCTGGACGTCGACGGCGTCCTGGTCCTGGACGCCGAGATCACGGGGGCGCCGGACGGCGGGCTCACCGTCCGGCTCGCGACCGGGGACGCCGCGGAGGCGGTGGGGACGGGAGCCGTGCCCAAGGCGGTGTCGCTGCACGAACTGCGGTTCGGCCGCGACGCCCGCGGCTGGTCCTGCGCCGTGACGATCGACGTGTGACCGGCGGCGCGCCGGGCGAAGGGCGTGGGCGACCGGCCGGTCAGCCCTTCACGACGCCCAGCGGGACGAGGCGGGCGACCTTCCGGCAGAGTCCCGCGCCCTCGGCGGCCTCGACCACGGCGGACACGTCCTTGTAGGCGTCCGGCGCCTCCTCGGCCAGGCCGCGCCACGACGACGGCCGCACGGCGATGCCCCGCTCCTCCAGCGCCGCCCGCAGCTGCCTGCCGCCGACGCCGCGTGCGGCCTGGTGGCGGCTCTGCACCCGTCCGGCGCCGTGGCACGTGGACGAGAACGCCGGCGCGCCCGGCACGCCCGTCAGGACGTAGGACGAGGTCCCCATCGTCCCGGGGATCAGCACGGGCTGCCCGGCCTCGCGCAGGTCGGGCGGCAGATCGGGATGGCCGGGCGGCAGGGCGCGGGTGGCCCCCTTGCGGTGCACGCACAGCCGCCGCGGCTCGCCGTCCACCACGTGCTCTTCGAGCTTGGCCAGGTTGTGCGAGACGTCGTAGACGAGGTCGAGCCGGGCGCCCGCGACCCGGCGGAACACCCGGCGCGCCGCCTCGGTGAGCAGCTGGCGGTTGGCGCGGCCGTAGTTGGCCGCCGCCGCCATCGCGCCCAGGTAGGCGCGGCCCTCGGCGGAGTCGACCGGGGCGCAGGCGAGCTGCCGGTCGGGGACCTCGATGCCGTACCGCGGCATCGCCGCCTCCATCGCCCGGACGTGGTCGGTGCAGATCTGGTGGCCGAGCCCGCGCGACCCGCAGTGGATCATGACGCAGACCTGGCCCGGCCGCAGCCCGAACGCCCCGGCCGCGTCCGCGTCGTAGACCTCGGCGACCCGCTGCACCTCCAGGAAGTGGTTGCCCGAGCCGAGGCTGCCGACCTGCCGGGCGCCGCGCTCCACCGCGCGCTCGCTCACCTGGCCGGGGTCGGCGTCGGCGACCGCTCCCGCGTCCTCGCAGCGGCGCAGGTCGCGCTCGTTCCCGTGGCCCTGCTCGACCGCGTACCGCGCTCCCCCCGTGAGGATGCCGGTCAGGTCCCGCCGTCCCGGCAGATGCCACACCGCGCCCTTGCCCATGCCGCGCGGGATGACGGGGTCGAGGCCGTCCATCAGGTCCCGCAGGGCGGGGGCGAGGCCGGAGGCGTCGGTGTCCGCCGCCAGCAGCCGGACGCCGCACGAGATGTCGAATCCGACGCCGCCGGGCGAGACCACGCCGCCCTCGCGCGGATCGGTCGCCGCCACGCCGCCGATCGGGAAGCCGTATCCCAGGTGGACGTCGGGCATGGCGTACGAGGCCTCCACCACTCCCGGGAGCGCGGCAACGTGGGCGACCTGCTCGATCGCGTTCTCGGCGGGCGCCAGCAGCTCCCGCGACGCGAACAGCACGCCGGGCACGCGCATGGCGCCGGTCGGCTCGATCCGGAACCGGTAGGGGCCGTCCTCGACCAGGTCGGCGTGCACAAGTCGGGGGTTACCCCCGGCCCCGCCCCCCATGCGTCCTCATGCGCCCCGGTGCGTCGGGGGCCGGGGGGTTCACGGGCATCCTGCGGGTAGCGTGCGAATCATGCTGGCCGAACCCGCGCCCTCGCTGAGCGACCTCGCGCTCGGGCTGGTCGTGGTGGTGCTCGCGCTGCGCCTGGGACGGGCCCCGGGGCCGCATCGGCACTGGCGCACGGCCTTCTGGTGGGTCGGGATCGCGGCGCTCGCCGGATCCGTCCACCACGGGCTGATCAAGCACTCGGAGCGGTGGTCGGGGCCGAGCTGGGCCCTGATCAGCGGCATGGTCGTCGTCGCGGTGTCCTACCTGCTGGCGGCCACCGTCGCCGAGGTGCTCGGCCCGCGCCACGGCAGGACGTTCTGGCTGCTGCGCTCGATCGGGATCGTCGCCTACACCGTCCTCGCGGTGACCGGGCACGCCGGGGTCGGCGCCCTGCTCGCCTGCGAGAGCCTGACGATGGTGTGCATCCTCGCGCTCTGGGGCTGGGCGGCATGGCACCGCCACCCGATGGCCGGCCCGGTGATCGTCGCGCTGGTCGCCAGCGCCGCGGCGGCCGCGACCAAGGCGATCGACCCGAGCGTCACCCGCCGCGTCGCGCTGGACCCGACCTCCGTCTACCACCTCGCCCAGATCGTCGGGATGGTCCTGCTCTACCTGGCGGTCACCAAGCCGCGCCGCCCGGACCGCCCGGACCGCGAGCCGCGCGCCCTCCTCCGATAGCACGGGCTCGGCCGGTCGCGCGGCGCCGGCGGACAGCAGTGGCCGCGGTGGCACATTCCCCTAACGGAGGTGTCTTCCTTCTGTGCTGAAGGGTGGCCTTTCGGACACGGACGGTCACCATTAGCTTTCAAACCGTGATCCGAAACCACCGTCCCCGTGGAGGAAAGCGTTCATGACGGCCATCGCCAGCGTCTACCAGCACGACGTCGCCACCTACTGGAACACCGAGCGCAACCCGGTCAACCTGCGTCTCGGCGACGTTTCGGGGATCTACCACCACCACTACGGCATCGGCGAGGTGGACTGGTCGGTCCTGGAGACCCCGGAGGACGCCCGCGAAGAGGCGATCATCACCGAGCTGCACCGGCTGGAGAACGCCCAGGCCCGGTTCCTGCTCGAACACCTCGGCGACGTCCGGCCCGACCACCGGCTGATGGACGCCGGCTCGGGCCGCGGCGGCTCCAGCATCATGGCCAACGCCGCCTTCGGCTGCCGGGTCGACGGGGTGTCGATCTCCCAGGCCCAGGTGGACTTCGCCAACGGGCAGGCCGCCGAGCGCGGCGTGTCCGACAAGGTCCGGTTCCACTTCAAGAACATGCTCGACACGGGGTTCGAAGCGGGCGCGTTCCAGGCGATCTGGAACAACGAGTCGACGATGTACACCGTCCTGGACGACCTGTTCGCGGCGCACTCCCGGCTGCTGGCCCGCGGCGGCCGGTACGTCACCATCACCGGCTGCTACAACGACGTGTACGGGCTGCCGTCCCGGGCGGTGTCGACCATCAACGCCCACTACGTGTGCGACATCCACCCGCGCAGCGCCTACTTCCGGGCGATGGCGGCCAACCGGCTCGTGCCCGTCACCGTGGTCGACCTGACCGCCGACACCATCCCGTACTGGGAGCTGCGCGAGAAGTCGTCGGTCGCGACGGGCATAGAGAGCGCCTTCCTGGAGGCGTACCGCGACGGCAGCTTCCAGTACCTGCTCATCGCCGCCGACCGCATCTGAACCCGTCAACCCGGACCGGTCGCCTTCGGGCGGAGGCAGGTGAGCAGACCATGGAAACGACGCACCACGGGTGCAGCGGCCGGCGCGCGCCGTACGGCTCGTCCGCGGAACCCCGGCCGGAGCGACCGTCCGGAGTGGGGACCGAGGCGGTGTCCCTGCCGTCGCTGATCGCCGCGGCCCGTCCCAGCCGGGAGCCGTCCTACGGCGACCTCCTGGCCGGGAGGCATCCGCGGCCGGTCGGCGGCGGCGGGCCCGGCTACGTCGAGCGCGCCTGGGGGGACGGGTCGCACTCCCCGCTCTACTGCCCGCTCCCCGAGCGCGCCGACGACGCCCTCGCCGCCGAGGTCGACGCCCGGCTGGCCTCCTGGGCGCGCGACCGCGGGTTCGACGACCACGAGCTCGACGCGCTCGGCAAGGCGGCCTTCGGTCGGCTGGTCACCCTCGCCCACCCCGACACCGACGACCCGGACGCCCTGCTCGTCGCCGCGCAGATGAACGCCGGGTGGTGGGCGGCCGACGACTACTACGCCGACGACACCGCCCTCGGCGCCCTGCCCGCGATGCTGCCGCAGCGCCTCACGCTGGTGATGTCGGCGATGGACCCCCTCCCGCCCGCGGGCGAGTTCACCCCGCCGCTGAGCGAGGCCCTCCAGGGCGACGTCGTCCTGCGGATGCTCGGCTCGGCGGTCGACCACCTGAAGCGCCACGCGTCCCCCGTGCAGGTCCAGCGGATCTGCTACTCCACCTTCGCCATGTTCGTGAGCTGGACGGCCTACGCGGCCTGGCGCGAGAAGGGCGAGCACCCGCCCGCCTGGGAGTATCTGGCGGCGCGGCAGCACGACAGCTTCTACACCTCGATGACGCTCATCGACGTCCTCGGCGGCTACGAGGTCCCGGCCCAGCTGTACTACGACCCGCGCGTCCGCCGCGCCGCCTTCCGGGCCGGGACGGCGAGCGTGATCGTCAACGACCTGCACTCGGTGGCCAAGGACGCCGCCGACGAGAACCCGGTCTGCAACCTGGTGCTGCTGATCGCCGCGGACGAGGGCTGCTCGGTGGAGGAGGCGACCGAGACCGCCGTGCGCCTGCACAACGACCTCGTCCGCGACTTCGAGGCCGGCCACCGGGAGCTCGCGGGCGTCCCCTCCCCCGAGTTGCAGCGGTTCCTGCGCGGGCTGCGGGCCTGGATGGGCGGCGGCTTCGAATGGCATGCCACCAACCCGCGCTACCGCGAGGGTGCCTGAAGGGCGCCGTTCCCGTGGCGCCCGGCGCCGGGCAGCTCTACGGCGCCGTCGCCCCGACCCGAAACTGATCTTGGCCGTGGTGTCGCGGCCCAGGTCGAACCGGTCGGGCTCGGCGAACACGCGCGGGTCGCGGTCGGCCGCGCCGATCACCAGCAGCATGCGGGCCCCGGCGGGGACGGTCACGCCGTGCAGGGTGAACTCCGCGGTGACCGTCCGCCCGTCGGCCAGCGCCGGGGCCTCCAGGCGCAGCGTCTCCTCGATCCAGTCGCCGACCCGCCCGAACGCTTCGGACGGCCGGTCCAGATGCCGCCAGGCGCAGTGCCAGGCGCCCGAGATCAGGCCGTGGAAGTAGCCCACCAGCGCGGAGATCGCCTCGCGGCCCGCCGGTCAGCATCCGCTTACGGCGCCCTCCCCCAACCCCAGCACATCGTGAACGGGGCCATGTGACCGATTACGGCCACCCGGCGGTGGACCGTGCCACGTCGCCCAGACCCAGCGGGCCCGCGTAATGGTCGAAGAAGATCCGGGCCACCAGGTCGCCGCGGGACGCCGCACCCGACTTGGCGAAGATCGACTTCAGGTGGTCCTGCACGGTGTAGGGCGACACGCGCAGCCGTCCGGCGATCTGCCGGGTGGACAGGCCCCGCGCGACGAGTTCGGTGACCCGCCGCTCCCGCTCGGTGAAGCCGTACGCGTCGACGATCAGCGGCGCCATCTCGGCCGGGCGGGCCGCTTCGAGCATCACCGCGACCGGCGCCGCCGGGCCGTTCCCCATCAGCGAGGCCCGGACGATCAGCCATCGGCCGGTCCCGGTGCGCACCCGGGCCCTGGCCGCCCGGAGGCCCCCCGGCGCGGACCGCTCCCCCGCGGCCGTTTCACGGAGGGCCCGCGCCTGGCGGGCCGCGGCGTGCACGACCAGCGGCAGCCGGGCACCGGGCCGGACGCCCGCGCCCAGCTCGTCCAGCCACCGGTCCGCGGTCTCGTCGGCCATGCTCACACCGTCGTCGGCGTCGAGGACCAGCACGCCGACGCCGGCGTCGCCGGCCCGCGCGCTCTCCAGCAGCAGGCCGCGCCGCAGCCCGTCGGCGATCGGCCCGGCCAGCGACGACACGAGCCCCACCTCGTCCGGCGCGAAGTACGGGCGCCCGGCCTCGCGGAACACGGTGAGCACGCCCCAGGTCGCGGCGCCGCCCGCGAGGACGACGCGCATCTCGTCGGCGAAGCCGCCGGGACGGCGGATCTCCCGCTGCCGCGGGCTGCGGTCGAGATCCCCGGCGGTCGCCTCGCTCAGGCTGGCCGCCGGGCGGTCCGCGCGGGCCAGGTGGACCCACTTGTTGAAGTCCGGCTCGCGCGCCTCGATCTCCAGGAGCCGGACCATCTCGGGCGCGGGCAGGCCGTTCTCGACGTACTCCGCGGTCGGCAGCAGGGTCGCCGGATCGGTCGTCATGAGGCAGGTGCCCTCGGCGGGCACGGCACGGCCCAGCACGTCGCCGACGGCCCGTGAGAACTCCGCCACCGCCAGACCGCGGTGGGCCAGCCTCACCAGGTCGTCGCGGACGCGCCCGGGCGCCGCCGCCGCGTTGACCACGCGCCGACCCTACATCGGGGCGCCATCCCAGAAACCTGGGATTCAGCCGCGCGGCCGCCGCCCCGCATGCTGGAAGGGCGGCCGACGCCGCCCTCACGAAAGGAACCCGCCCGATGGCGACCATCCGGCTCTACATGACGATCTCCCTGGACGGTTACGTCGCCGGGCCGCACGACGGCCCCGACGCTCCCCTGGGCACCGGCGGCTTCCGCCTCTTCAACTGGCTCGACCGGAGGAACGACCCCGGACCGAGCGGCCAGGTCTACGGGGAGGCGATGGCCACCCGCGCCGTCATCTCGGGCCGCCGCACCTACGAGCTGGCGGGCCGCTGGCAGGGCGACCACCACGACGGCGTGCCGATCTTCGTCCTGACCCACGCGGTCCCGGACGACCGGCCGCCGGGAAGCGTCCGCTACGTCACCGACGTCCGCGAATGCGCCGAACTGGCCCGCGCGGCGGCGGGGGACGGCGACGTGATGGTCCACGGCGCGGGGGCCGCGCAGGCGCTGCTGCGGGCCGGGGAACTGGACGAGCTCGAACTGCACGTCGTCCCCGTCCTGCTCGGTCAGGGCCGCCGCCTGTTCGACCACCTGCCGCCCGACCACCGCGAACTGCGCCTGATCCGCCGGTTGGCCACGCCGGAGACCGGGGACCCCGCGCAGGCCGTCCTGCACCTGCGCTACCGCGTCCTCCGCCCCTGAGCCGGTGTCGCCGGGGTCCCGTCTGAGTACCGCAGCGTACGAACATGAGTAGAGGCACGGATCGATCAGGCGACCGGAGAACTGTTCACTGGGCTCGTGACCATAGAGAACACCGTTGCCGGCCCTCGGAAGCGCTCGGGCTGGCGAGTGGCCGCGGCGAGCACGCTCGCCCTGCTCCTTCCCGTCACCGTGCTCGCCTGGATCGCCGTGCTCGCGACCCCGGAGTACGGCCGATGCCTCACCTACGGGGAGCAGTGCGATCCGGCCTCCGACGTCCTCCTGCCCATCGCTTGGTGGTGCTTCTGGGGCAGCGGCGCCGCCGGCGTCATCGCGCTGCTCCTCCGGTCCCCCTGGACGGTGACCTCGCGGATCCGCCCGGTCCTGGTCATCGGGCAGGTGGCGCTTGCGATCGTGACCCCGACGGCCGTGATCGTCAGTGGATGAGCCGGTCGCCATGTGAGGTAGCTCACGGGAACCCGGTCGCTCCGGCGAACAGTCCTTCCTGTGGAGATGAGTATGCGTGCCCGGGTTCACTCCGGGGATCCGGATGCGTTCAGAGAACTGTTCGACGAACATGTGCGCTCGGTGTACAACCACGCGTTCCGCCTGACGGGGAACTGGTCGACCGCAGAAGACGTCGTGTCGCTGACCTTCCTGGAGTCATGGCGGCTGCGCGAGAGGGTCGACGTCGAGGTCGAGGGGTCGCTGCGTCCATGGCTGCTGGGCATCGCGACCAACATCGCCCGCAACGTGCGCCGCGCCGCCCGGCGCCATGACGGCGCCCTGGCGCGGCTTCCGAGGAACGACGTCGTGCCGGACTTCACCGACGAGGTCACGTCCCGCATCGACGACCGCGAGCGGCTCGCCCTGATGCGCACGGCCCTGGCGGCGCTGCGCAAGCCCGAGCGCGAGGTGCTGGCGCTGTGCGTCTGGTCCGGGCTCGGCTATGCCGAGGCCGCCGAAGCGCTCGGCGTGCCGGTCGGCACCGTGCGCTCCCGGTTGTCGCGCGCACGCAAGAAGCTGGAAAGGCTCGCCACCGCGAGTGCGGGGCCGCCCGGAGAACGCCGGGAACCGCTTCCCGGCCACGGACAGGAAGAGGATGACCGCGCGATCGCGGTCCGGTCCGCTCAGGAGAGAACCCGATGAACCCCACCCCGACTCAGCCGAACTCGAACGAACACGAGGAGCTGGCACGGCTGCTGCCGGCTCCGGTGGAGCGGGACCTTCCGGGCGACCGTCACCAACGACTCCGGGAGTTCGTGATGAGCGAGATCGACCAGGACCTTCGACCGGCCGAGCAGGCCTCGCGCCGTTCCGCACGACGGCGGCCCGTCATCCTGGCCTCGGCGGGAATCGCCGCGGCCACCGCGGCCGCCGCGGTGGTGGTCGGGATCGCCGGCACCGGGGGCGCCGAGGGGGCGAAGGAGAGTCCGTCCCTGTCCGCCACGGGCTCCCCCTCCGGTCGGCAGGTCCTGCTCGTGGCCGCCACCACCGCGTTGAAGGCGCCCGCGGGTTCCGGTACGTACTGGCACGTCAAGACGATCTACACCGACCGCGACGGCGGTGCGCGCACCACCATGGAGAGCTGGACCCGGCGCGACGGCCGGGTCTGGTGGAAGGGAGGGAAGACCCAGGGCAGGGTGGTCATGCTCACCCGGCCCGCTCCGTTCCGGCTGGGCGGGCCCGCCGTGACGCTCGCGCAGCTGCAGGAGCTGCCGGCCACGCCGGGCGGGCTGAAGGCGTGGATCGCCGCCGCCGTGAAGAAGAGCGACGTCACGACCAGCGCCGGGCGCCCCGACGCGGCCGCGCAGGAGCGATTCGTCTTCGAGGGGCTGCTGTCCCTGCTCTCCCAGCTGCCGGCACCGCCGCAGGTCCGCGCCGCCGCCTTCCGCGCGGCCGCCTCCTACCCCGACGTCAAGGACCTCGGCCCCGTCAAGGGCGGGCAGGGCCTGTCGATCTCCTTCGGCGGGGGGCGGAAGGCGAACCTGGTCATCGACCCGAAGACCTCGCGGATCACCGACACCGACTACTTCGTGTCGGCCGACGGCGCACAGGTCACGGCTCCCGGCGGCGCCGAGATCGTGGCCGAGTGGACGAGCGTGGCGCCCGGGTAGCCGATCCGCGCACGGGGATCGCCTGGACCTGCATGATCGGCCCGATCATGCAGGTCCAGGGCGGGGGCTACTCCCCGGCGCTGTCGGCCGCCTCGACCGCGGCGCGGGACTCGATGATCTCCTGCTCGGCCCGGGTGTGGCCCTCGATAATGATCTTGACGACCTCCTCCGGGTCGTCGGTGAGGTGGAACAGGTCGATGTCCTGCGGCGAGATCTTGCCGGAGGTCAGCATCGACTCCTTGACCCAGTCGAGCAGGCCGCCCCAGAACCGCGTGCCGACCAGCACGATCGGGAAGCGGGTGATCTTCTTGGTCTGGACGAGGGTGATCGCCTCGAACAGCTCGTCCAGCGTCCCGAACCCGCCCGGCAGGACGACGAAGGCCTGCGAGTACTTGACGAACATCGTCTTTCTGACGAAGAAGTACCGGAACTCCAGGCCGATGTCGAGATGGTCGTTCAGCTTCTGCTCGAATGGCAGCTCGATGCCGAGGCCGACCGACAGGCCGCCGTTCTCGTCGCAGCCCTTGTTGGCCGCCTCCATGATCCCCGGGCCGCCGCCGGTGATGACGGCGTAGCCGGCCTCGTGCAGGCGGGCGCCGATGTCGACGGCGAGCTCGTACTCCGGGGAGTCCGGCTTGGTGCGGGCGCTGCCGAAGACGCTGACGGCCTTCGGCAGCTCGGCGAGGAGGCCGAAGCCCTCGACGAACTCCGCCTGGATCCGCAGTACCCGCCACGGGTCGGCGTGCACCCAGTCGACCGGGCCGCGGCCGTCGAGCAGCCGCTGGTCGGTCGTGGTCGGGGGGACGGCCCGCCCCCGCAGCATGGCCGGCCCCTGCCGGCGCGAGCGGGAATTCACTTCCGTTGTCATGAAGCCACGGTAATGGGACCCTCCAGCCACGTGCGCATACGTTGCTCGCACTCGGCGATGAGGGGGATCTCGACGTACTCGTCCCGTGTGTGCGCGAGGGTCGGCTCGCCGGGGCCGTAGTTGACGGCCGGGACACCGAGTTCGGCGAAGCGGGCGACGTCCGTCCAGCCGAGCTTGGCGCGGACCTCGGCGCCGCTCATCGCGGCGAACGCGGCGGCGGCCGGGTGGTTCAGCCCGGGGCGGGCGGCGGGCGCGCCGTCGGTGACCGTCACCTGGAAGCCGGCGAAGGTTTCCCTGAGGTACGCCTCCGCGTCGGCGAGGGACTTGTCGGGCGCGAACCGATAATTCACGGTGACGACGCACTCGTCCGGGATGACGTTCCCGGCGACGCCACCCGAGATGAACACCGCGTTCAGGCCCTCGTGGTACTCCAGCCCGTCCACGACCGGACGTGACGGCTCGTAGGCGCGCAGGACGTCCAGGATCGCCCCGGCGGAGTGGATCGCGTTCGACCCCATCCAGGCGCGAGCGCTGTGCGCCCGCTCCCCCGTCGCGGTGACCTGGACGCGCATCGTGCCCTGGCAGCCGCCCTCGATCAACCCGCCGGTCGGCTCCATCAGCACGGCGAAGTCGCCCGCGAGCAGTTCGGGCCGGGACTCCGCGAGATGCCGCAGCCCGTTGCGCGCGGCCTCGACCTCCTCGCAGTCGTAGAAGACGTAGGTGACGTCCCGGCTGGGCGCCTCGACGGTCGCGGCGAGCCGGAGCGCGACCGCGACGCCGCTCTTCATGTCGGTGGTGCCGCAGCCGTAGAGCCGGTCGCCCTCCACGCGGGAGGGGAGGTTGCCGTTCAGCGGGACGGTGTCGAGGTGCCCCGCAAGGACGACGCGTTCGGCCCGTCCGAGATCGGTGCGCGCGACGACGTTGTTGCCGACGCGCTCCACCGCCAGGTGCGGCAGCGTCCGCAGCGCCTCCTCGACGGCTCCGGCCAGGGATTCCTCCCCGCCGCTCACCGACTCGATGTCGACGACCGCCGCCGTCAGGCCCGCGACGTCCGAGTACAGATCAAGCCCCATGGTCGAAGGTTATCTATCATCGCGTTCGTGGAGATGCCCGTACTGGAGTGCGCCGTCCATTGGGCGCGTCCCGCCGACGACCCCCGGATGCGCGACCTCCTGGACGACGGGGAGCGCGACCGCTACGCGCGGTTCATGCGCGCCGAGGACAAGGCCCGGTTCGTCACCGGGCGGTTCCTCGCGCGCACGGTCCTCGCCGAGGCCACCGGCCGGCCCCCGCACGACCTGCACTTCACCACCGGCTGCCCCCACTGCGGCGACGAGCACGGCAAGCCGCGCCTGCCCGGCAGCGGCCTGGACTTCTCGCTCTCCCACTCGGGCGACCGCGTCCTGCTCGTCCTGGTCGAGGGCGCCGAAGTCGGGGCGGACGTGGAGCAGGAGAGCGACCGCGACGTCGACAGCCTCTCCCGGATGGTCCTCACCGCCGCCGAGGCGGAGGTACTCAGGACCATGGCCGACCGGAAGCGCGGCTTCCACGCCTACTGGAGCCGCAAGGAGGCGCTCCTGAAGGCCACCGGCCACGGCCTGGCCGCCCCGATGACCGCCATCCACGTCTCCGGCCCCGACGAGCCCCCCGAGGTCGTCGCCTGGGAGGGAGAGGCGGCCGTCTCCCCCGTCCGGCTCGCCGACCTGGACGCGGGCCCCGGCTACGCCGCCTCGGCCGCCGTCCTCACCGACCGTCCCCTCAGGCTCGCCGAGTTCCCGCTCAGGTGTTGATGCCGTGGTCGCGGAGGATGTCGTTGAGGGACGCCTTGTCGTGGCGCTGCCCCTCCTCCAGCCGCTTGAGGATCAGCACCGCCGGAAGCCCGAACGTGCCGCCCTTGAACTCCTTGTAACGGGTGCCGCCCACCGCGACGCACCAGTCGGGGATGCGCCCGCGGCTGATCTCCTCGCCCGTCTCGACGTCGATGACCGGCATGGACGCCGACAGGTTCGTCCCCGACCCGACGACGGCGCCGCGCCCGACCCGCGCCCCCTCGACGATCATGGACCGGCTGCCGATCATCGCCTCGTCCTCGATGACCACCGGCTTGGCGTTCGGCGGCTCCAGCACGCCGCCGATGCCGACGCCGCCCGACAGGTGGACGTTCTTGCCGACCTGCGCGCAGGACCCCACGGTGGCCCAGGTGTCGACCATCGTCCCGGAGTCGACGTAGGCGCCGATGTTGGTGAACGACGGCATCAGCACCACGCCCGGCGCCAGGTGGGCGCCCCACCGCGCGATGGCGCCGGGCACGACGCGCACGCCGTCCAGGCGCGTCTTCAACGGGATGCGGTCGTGGTACCGGAAGTCGCCCACCTGCGATCGCGCCATGCCGAGGACCTTGAAGCTCAGCAGGATCGCCCGCTTGGCCCGCTCGTCGACGACCACCTCGTCGGTCGCGGGGTCGATCCGGGCCACGCGGGCCTCCCCGGAGTCGAGCTGGTCGACGGCGGCGACGATCGCCGCGCGCGCCCCGGCGTCGTCGGGCGTCAGCTCGGCGCGCCGCTCCCACAACTCGTCGATGTCGCCGGAGATCGGGCTGGTGAACGTTTCGGTCATGCCTCCTGAGCTTACTGGTGGCCATCTCCCAGTACTGTCTTCGCGTGGCTGTTTGGGCGAGGTTGAAGGCGCGCCCCGAGGAGGGGGCGAGCGGCGGGCGCCGCCGGCGCGGCGTCCGCTGGGCCGCGGTCCTGTGCGTCGTCGTGCTGCTGGTGGGCGTGGGCGTCTACGTGGCCTTCCAGCGAGCGCGCCCGTACCTGCACGGGTCCGGCTGCGAGGTGCGCACGAGCCTGGGCAAGATGCCGCTCGACCTGGAGCAGGGCGCGAACGCCGCCACCGTCGCCGCCGTCGCGTTCCGCAAGCAGCTCCCCGAACGCGCCGTGGTGATCGCCTACGCGACCGCGATCCAGGAGTCGCACATCCACAACCTGCCGAACGGCGACCGCGACTCGGTGGGCATGTTCCAGCAGCGCCCGTCCCAGGGCTGGGGCACGCCGGACAAACTCCGCGACCCCGTCCAGGCCACCAGCAAGTTCTTCGACGCCCTCGTCAAGGTCAAGGACTACCTCGACCGCGACCTGCACGACGCGGCGCAGAAGGTCCAGCGCAGCGCCGACGGCCGCGCCTACGCCCAGCACGAGCCCGACGGCAAGCTCCTCGCGACCGCCTTCACCGGCCGCGAGCCCGCCACGGCCCGCTGCTGGTACCCGCCCGACAAGAAGACGACGTCCCGCCGCCCCGAGGCCCTCCTGGAGATGCGCCGCGCCTTCGGCAGCCGCCTGAAGGTCGGCGGCCCCGGCCCCCTCAAGGCGGGCTCCCCGTCCGACCCGAAATCGTGGAACGCGGTCCAGGTCACCAACCCCCGCTCGGGCTGGGCGGTCGCGAGCTGGGCCGTCACCCACGCCCAGGCCTACGGCCTGACCGAAGTCCGCTACGCGGGCAAGCACTGGAAGTCCAACGCCGGCCACGACGGCTGGACCGCCGACGAACAAGCCGCCCAGACCACCGTCATCGTCCAGTAGCCCTCCGGGTGTGCACCCCTTTCCCGTTCGCGACGCCGAGCCCGAGCAGGCCGTGCCCGCCGGTCGGATGGGTTACGACCTCGACACGGAGCGGCTGCTGCTTCATACCGTCCAGTCGGCCGAGGCCTTCGAGGTCCTGCTCACGACGGGCACCCTGACGACGGACCCGGACCTGGCGGAGGCCGAGTTCAGGGACGCCTACGACTGGATCCACCGGATGATGGCGGCCCGCCTGCCGACCAGCGGCGAGGGCGCACTGTGGCTCTGGGCACGCACCCGCCGCAAGCATCTGGTCGACAGTTGCCGCCGATCGCGCGGCCAGGTACTGCTCACCTGCCGGGTCCCGCGCGAGCGGGTGCTCCTCTCACACTTCGACGAGTGGCATCTGGTCCTGAACAGGGCCCTGGGAATGCCGAGGCCGCCGGGCGAGTCCGAGGACGACGCCTTCGCCCGCTGGGAGGAGGCACAAGACGATTTCAACGCCCGTCTACGAGCAGCGGGACTGCGCGACGCCCCGATCCGAAACTGGACCCCCGACCTGCGGAACGAGATCGAGACCTCCTGGGAATGCATCCTCGACCGAGCCAACTACGGCCCGTCCGAGTGCTGGCAGGCCACCGTGCACGCCTTGAACACCAACGAAGTGGTGGAAGCGACCCGAATCACCTGAAGCGAGGGCGACCGCCAGGGCTCCGGAGCATGGGCTTGACATTCGCATTCTGCGGAACGGTTGGTGTACAACTTCGCCATGGATGCCGTGGACCTTCAGAAGCTGCTCGACAAGGTTTTCAAACAGGCCGTGGTCTATCACGGGTTTGTCGACTACATGCGCGACTATGAGGTCATCGTCCGCCCGTCCGGAGATCCTGTGACCGGCGTTCGTCCTGCCCATCTACGGTACCTGTTCCGGTATTGCGTTGAGGCCCGCTGCCAGACGACCCTGTCCGCTGACGCCTGGACGCAGTCGCTGGACGACCGTCTCACCGACTACCGGAGCGGCGTTGATATCTACGGCTATCTCTGGGGCGTGAAATGGCACGTCCTCTATCCTGGGGCGAGCGTGGTCGCCGAGTCGAAGTCGGCCGGTAAATGGACTGCGGCACTTGGAATCGACTTCCACGAGGTACGGATCGAGACCAACGCACTTGACCTGACGCTGGTGTTCTCCGACCTGCAGACGAGCGAAGTGCCGGCCGGCCACGCGCCATTCACTGTCGGCGAAGGCCCCGCGAGGCCGTAAGACGGCTCGACTGGACACGCCGCATCGGTGTCCGATGCCGAGCGGGGCCTTCGGCCGGTCACACCTCGTCCGTCTGGTCGCCCTTCGCTGCTTGTCACTCGTTTACCGTGCCATGAGCAACCTCTTCAAGACAGCACCCTTTCCTTTACCTTTGGACGGTTGTGCTGGTGACCTTGGTAAAGGGCATATCGACGAGTGGCCCGGGGGTTGGTTGGGGGGCGGCTGGGCGGGAAATCGTGGACGCATGGAGATACCACGGACGTTGGTGCTGACCGGGCATTTTCCACCGGAGCCCGGCGGGGTGCAGACGTTCACGTGGGAGTTGGTGCGGCGGCTTCCCGCCGACCGGCTGGTCGTCGTGGCGCCCGCGTGGCCGGGGGCCGCGGAGTTCGACGCCGATCTCGGGTTCCCCGTCGTCCGGCGGCACGCGTACCTGCTGTTCCGGGGGCTGCGGCGGCTCGTCGTGCGGCACCGGGTCGAGGCGGGGTGGATCACGGCGGCGGCGCCGTTCGGGATGTACGCGCCGCTGGTGCGGGCGGCCGGGGTGCGGTGGCTGGTCGGGTCCGCGCACGGGCAGGAACTGGGGTGGTTCCGTGCGCCGCCGACGCGGCTGGCGCTCAGGGCGGCGGCGCGGTCGTTCGACGTCCTCACCCATCTCAGCGCGACCACGCTGCCGGAGCTGACGGACGCCGTCGGCGACCGGACGCGGCTGGCGCGGCTCGCCGGGGCCGTGGACACCGTGCGGTTCCGGCCGGGGCTGGACGGGACGGCGGTCCGCCGCCGGCACGGCCTCGGCGACGGGCCGGTGGTGCTCAGCGTCGCGCGGCTCGTGCGGCGCAAGGGCCACGACATGCTGATCCGCGCGTGGGCGGACGTGGTGCGCCGGCGCCCGGACGCCCGGCTGGTGATCGTCGGGGACGGTCCGATGCGGCGCAGGCTCACCGAGATGGCGGACCGGGAGGTGCCCGGGACGGTCACGGTGACCGGGCCCGTCTCCGCGGCGGAGCTGCCGCGCTACTACGCCGCCGCCGACGTGTTCTCGCTGCCGTGCCGCGACGACCGGGCGGGGCTGCAGACCGAGGGGCTCGGCCTGTCGGTGCTGGAGGCGTCCGCGGCGGGGCTTCCTGTGGTGGTCGGCCGGTCCGGTGGCAGCCCCGAGTCCCTGATCGACGGCCGGACGGGGGTCCTGGTCGACGCCACCGGACCGGACGAGATCGCCCTGGCCCTGCACCGCCTGCTCGGCTCCCCCGCACGCGCCGCCGCGATGGGGGCCGCGGGACGGCGATGGACGTGCGAACGCTGGAGCTGGGACGCCGCCGCGGCCCGGCTCGCCGCCCTGCTGAAGGGCTCCGTCCTCGACGCGCCGCCCAAGCACGACACACCGGGGATGGAGCCCGCATGGGACTCAGGGAGCAGCTGAACAAGCGCGACTTCCGGCGGCTCATCGTCGGCCAGACGGTGTCCTCGTTCGGCGACTGGATGGGCACGCTGGCGCTGATGTACTTCGTGCTGGAGCTCAGCGACTCCACGACGGCGGTCGGCGGCGTCCTGGTGCTGCGGCTGCTCCCGTCCGCGCTCGGCGCGCCGGTGGCGGCGCGGGTGGTGACGCGGTGGCGGCGGCGGAGCGTGCTGATGTGGTCGACCCTCGTCCAGACGGGCATGGCGGTGGCGCTGCCGATCGTGCCGTGGCTGGTGTGGGTGTACTTCTGGGCCTTCATGATCGAGGTTGCGGGCCTGATCTTCCTGCCGGCCCGGGACGCGTCCATCCCGTTCCTCATCGAGGAGGAGGAGAACCGGCACGACACCGGCACGCTGGAGATCGCCAACGGCATCACGATGGCGACCTCGTACGGGATGATCCCGGTGGGGGCGGGCGCGTTCGGGCTGATCCTCTACTTCTCGCAGCACATCGGCCTGGAAGGCCACTGGCGCTACGTGGCGGTGTTCTGGCTGGACGCCCTGACCTACCTGGGCTGCTACTTCGCCATCCGCTCGATTCCCGATCTCGGTCCGGGGCCGGTCGAGCGGCGGGAGGTCGAGCGCAGCGAGCAGGAGGCGTCGCCCCGCGGTCTCCTCTCGGCGGTGCGGCTGCCCGTGGTGCGCGGCGTCCTGCCGGGGGTGGCGGTGGTGTCGCTCGGGCTGGGCGCGCTGTTCTCGCTGGGCGTGGTGTTCGTGCGGAACGTCCTGGCGGCGGGCCCGGTGGGGTTCGGGACGCTGGTGGTGCTGTTCGGGGTCGGCGCCCTCGTCGGGCTGCTGATCATCCACCGCAAGGTGCGGAACCTGGCGGTGCAGATCCGGGTCGGGACGGCCGTGCAGGGGGTGGTGATCTTCCTCATGGCCCTGCTGGGGACGGTGGCGTGGGCGTTCATCGGAGCCGTGCTGTTCGGCGCGGCGGCGACCAGTGCCCTGGTGGGCGGCATCACCTACCTTCAGGAGTCGCTCAGCGGCGTGAACCGGAACCTGGCCCTCACGGCCTTCCACGCCGTCCTGCGGTTCG
Source organism: Actinomadura sp. NPDC023710 (assembly GCF_040639875.1). Lineage (NCBI taxonomy): Bacteria > Bacillati > Actinomycetota > Actinomycetes > Streptosporangiales > Thermomonosporaceae > Actinomadura > Actinomadura sp. NPDC023710. The sequence continues at coordinate 240,285 of NZ_JBFAGB010000009.1, read as the reverse complement.
GCCTGGCACTGGCCGCGCTGGTGGCGGGAGCCGCGGCCGACCTCCTGAGGAGGGCCGGCGCGGCTCCGCTCGGCTTGCCGCCGTCCCAGTTCGTGCTGGCGATGTCGGGGCTGATCGTCCTGTTCGGGGCGACCCTGATCCGGGTCCCCGGCGTGGGCGGCCTCTCCGCTAGGTGACCGGCACGGCGCCGGCCTTCCTCTCCGGCTCCGCCGCGGACGCCTCACCCCGGCTGTTGGCGGCGCGGAGGGCGACCACGGCCGCGGCGACCAGGAAGAGGGAACTGGCCAGCAGCGCCCGGGAGAACCCGCCGGTGAGCGCCTCGGGCACGGGCCTGTGGTCGGCCAGCAGGTCGTCCGTGCGGGACGTGGCGACCGCGGAGAAGATCGCCAGGCCGAGGGCGCCGCCGATCTGCTGGGAGGCGTTGAGCAGCGCCGCCGCGAGCCCGGCCTTGTCCGGCGGGACGTTGGCGTTGGCCGCGGTGGTGACGGCCACGAACGTGAAGCCGAGCCCGAACGAGGTGACCATCAGGCCGGGCAGCAGGTCGGCGAGGTAGTGGCCCTCCACCGGGATGCGCGACAGCAGGTAGATGCCGGCGGCCGCGAGCAGCAGCCCGGCGATCATCACCGGGCGCGTCCCGGCGCGTCCGATCAGCGGGGCGGACGCGCCCGCCGCGACGGCCACGCCGAAGCAGAGCGGCAGGTAGGCCGAGCCGGTCTCCAGCGGCGAGTAGCCGAGGACGTTCACCATGTACAGGCTGAGGAAGAAGAACATCGACAGGAACCCGGCGACGGCGACGAGCTGGGTGACGTCCGCGGCGGCCAGCCCCCTGATCCGGAAGATCGACAGCGGGAGCAGCGGGTTCCGGCTGCGCTCCTCGTTGACCAGGAACGCCAGCAGGAGCGCCGCCGCTCCGGCGAGGCCGCCGATCGTGCGGCCCGCGTCCCAGCCGACCTCCGGGGCCTTGACCAGGGTGAACACCAGCAGCAGCATGGCGCCGGTGACGAGGACGGTGCCGAGCGCGTCGAAGCCCGCGAGCCGGGCGGTGCGCCGGTCGCCCTCGACGAGCAGGAACAGCCCGGCGATGACGATCACGCAGACGGGGACGTTCACGAGCATCACCCAGCGCCAGCCGGGCCCGTCGGTGAGCAGCCCGCCGAACAGGACCCCGGCGGCCGACGCGCCGCCGCCGACGCCGCCCCACACGCCGAGCGCCTTGCCGCGGTCGCCGCCCTCCTTGAAGGTGGTCGTCAGGATCGACAGCGTGCCCGGCAGCATCAGCGCCGCGCCCGCGCCCTGGGCGAGCCGCGCCGCGATGAGCGTCCCGGACGTGGTGGCGAGCCCGCCCGCGATCGACGACAGCGAGAACAGCACGGTGCCCGCGACGACGACCCGGCGGCGTCCGAGCAGGTCGGCGAGCCGTCCGCCGAGCAGCATGAACCCGCCGTAGGTGAGCAGGTAGCCCGACGGCACCCACTGCAGGTCCTGGACGGAGAAGTCCAGGTCGGCGCGGATCGCGGGCAGCGCCACGTTGACGATCGAGGCGTCGATGAAGTCCAGGAACGCGATGGCGCACAGCAGGGTCAGGGTGAGCTTGCCGCGTCCCGTCGCGAGGAAGGACGGAGGGGATTCGGTCATGGAGACCTCCGGTCGGTGGACCCGCGTCGGCGACCGCCGGGCGCGGGGAGCGCAGAGGGCCCTTCGGGTTCCCCTGGCTGATTCGTTCCGCGACCCATGAGCGGATCCGGGGGCGGGAGTGTGACGCGGCGCGGCGCCAATGAGGTCCAGGTCACACTTCGTCCGCGGATGTCACATTCCGGGGCCCGTCCTCCCTCTGAGGGGGGAGCGCACAGGAGGCCGAACCATGTCCGAGGGGACCACGGACGACACCGCGACGCGGGTGTTCGCCGATCACCGGGAGCTGCTGTTCTCGGTGGTCTACAACATGATCGGGAGCGTCGCCGACACCGAGGACGTCCTGCAGGACACGTGGCTGGCGTGGGCCTCCCGCAGCGCCGCCGGGGCCCCCGGGGAGATCGAGAACCCGCGCGCCTACCTGGTGCGGATCGCGGTCAACACGGCGCTGTCGCGGCAGGCCGCGATCAGCCGCCGCCGCGAGACGTACGTGGGGCCGTGGCTGCCCGAGCCGCTGGTGGTCCGGGACGACGTGAACGAGTCCACCGAGCGCACCGAGGCGGTCTCGATGGCGCTGCTGGTCGTCCTGGAGACGCTCACGCCGCTGGAACGGGCGGTGTTCGTCCTGCACGAGGTCTTCGGCTACGCGCACACCGAGATCGCGCCGATCCTCGACCGCAGCCCGGCGGCGGTCAGGCAGCTCGCGCACCGTGCCCGGGAGCACGTGCACGCCCGCCGCCCCCGCTACCAGGCGGACCCGAAGGTGCAGCGGCAGGCGACGGAGCGGTTCCTCCAGGCCGCCCTCGGCGGCGATCTGGACGCGCTGATGGACATCCTCGCGCCGGACGTGACGCTGTGGACGGACGGCGGCGGCAAGTCCAAGGCCACGGCGGCCCTGCGTCCCATCCACGGGGCCGACCGGGTGGCGCGCGCCATCACCGGGACGACCGCCCGCAGGCCCATGGAGCTGGACATCATCTACCGCACCGTCAACGGCGACCCGTCAGCGGTGCTGTTCAACGAGGACGCGCCGTTCGCCGTCATGGTCCTCGACCTGGACCCGGACGGCCATCGCGTCCGCGGCGTCTACGCCGTCACCAACCCTGACAAGCTGACCCATATCGAGGAGGACGGCTGACCCCGCTCCGCACCGCCCGGCGGCGGCCGGGAGGCTTGATTCCTACTAAAGAAGTCGGAATAGTTGACTATCATGGAGGGCCGTGATTCGCTGAGTTCTGGGTCCGAAGGGGTTCGCGGTTCCGCCCGGAGACCAGGGCCCGGTGCGGGGTGGCACCGGGCCCGTCTCCGGTTCAGGGACGGGGCAGGACGCACATGGCGTCGAGGCCGAGGACGCGGTTGAGGCGTCCGAAGGCCAGCCAGGAGCCGATGCACATGCTCAGCTCCACGATCTCCGCCTGGGTGTAGCGGGCGGACATCCGGGTCCAGAAATCCTCGTCCAGCCCGTGGTGGTCGAGGACGTAGCGCTCGGCGTACTCGGCGGCCAGGCGGGTGCGGTCGTCGAAGGCGCCGGTGGTGCGCCATTCGGTCACCGCGTCGGCGAACCCCTCCTCGACCTTCTCGCCGTCGCGGTCCGTCCGCCAGTCGAGGCAGAACAGGCAGCCGTTGAGCTGGGCGACGCGCAGCCGGGCCGCCTCGAACTCGCGGAGTCCGAGGGTGGTGTGCGCGTAGACGGCGAGGGAGAGGTTCGAGGCGGCGGGGCCGATGCCCGGCACCATCTCGCCCCACACGTACTGGATCGGGTCCTTGCCCTCGGGGATCTCGATGTTCACGGGCCTGCCCTTCTGATGCCGCCTCTGATGACGCCGCTCACGACGCCGTCCTGCCGAGTCTGCCCACGGCGGGACGGACGGGAACGTCGAGCGCGTCGTAGAGCCCCGGTTCGGCGTCCACGAGCCAGTCGATGGCGTTCACCAGGCGCCCGGCGGCGGTGGCGTTCCCTCCGGCGGCGCGGTTGCCGTGCTCGTCGGTGGCCTCGACGGTGACCTCGATCCGCGGGACGCCCTCGATGACCACGCGGTGGGCGCCGTCGCCGTCCGGGGGCACGGGCCAGTCGGGCGCGCAGGACGGGTGGATGCGCGTGACGTGCTCGACGACGATGCGGGGCTCGCCCGCCACGATGCCCTGGACCTCGAACCGCACCGCGCCCTGCGTGCCCTTCTCGAACTCGCCCATGGACGCGGTGGTGATCGTGGCGTCGAGCGGGCGCCGGTCCACGGTCTCGCGGATCTCGTCCAGCTCGGCGCCGAGGGCGCGGGCCATCAGCCTGACCTGGCCGCCCCACACCATGGTCGGGACGGTCGCGGCGAGCATCGGCGGCTCGTAGTCCATCGGCTGGCCCATGCCGACCAGGTACCGGACGGAGTCGGGCTGGTCGTAGGTGGAGTAGTCGAAGATCTCCTGGCAGCGGACGACGTCGATCGTGCCGGCGAGGCCGCTGACCAGCAGCGGCAGGACGTCGTTGCCCCACCCGGGGTCGACGCCGGAGGCGAACAGGGAGCCGCCGCCCTCGGTGATGGCGTCCAGCACCTCCGCGCGCATCTCGGGCGGCGCGCCGCGCTGGTCGTAGAGGGCGTAGAGGGCGGGGGTGACGACGACGGCCCCGGCGCGGATCGCCGTGAGGACGTCGGCGAGCGCGTCGTCCGGCCGGATGTCGCCCGACGCCGCGTACACGACGGCCTGCGGGCGGGCGGCGAGCACGGCGCCCGCGTCGGCGGTCGCCGCGACGCCCAGGTCGCGGCCGAGGCCGGCGAGGTCGCCCGCGTCCCGTCCGACCTTGGCGGGATCGTGGACGATCACGCCGGTCAGCCGGAGCGCCGGATGCGCCTCGACGGAGCGGACGGCCAGCCGTCCCATGTTGCCGGTACCCCAGACGACCACGGAGATCATGCGCGGAATGTACCAGGTCCCAAGCAAGCACTTGGTAGTCCACATGTGGACACGAAAAACTCTCAGGTAGCTCGTGACGCGGCTCACATTTGCATATAGAACACGTTCTAACTTCACGAGTGAGGGAGGTCACATGCGTGACTCCACCCCGTCCCTTAGCGTGTCCCGTCGCGGCTTCATCGTTGGAACCGGTTCTATCGTCGGGCTGGGCATGCTCGGTCGGACCGGCGCCGCGGCGGCCCCGGTGCCGGCGCCGATCCCCAACGGCGCCCGCGTCCCCGTCCTCGTCATCGGCACCGGGTACGGCGGCTCGGTCGCCGCGCTGCGCCTCGCCCAGGCGGGCGTCGACGTCCACATGGTCGAGATGGGCATGACCTGGGACACCCCGGGTTCGGACGGCAAGATCTTCTCGGGCATGAGGTCGCCGGACTACCGGGCCTACTGGCTCCGGACGCGGACCAAGCAGCCCCTCAGCAACTTCCTCGGCTTCCCGATCGACAAGGACGTCCCCAAGTACACCGGGATCCTGGACGCCGAGGACTTCGGCGGCATCCTCGTCTACCAGGGCCGCGGTGTCGGCGGCGGCTCCCTGGTCAACGGCGGTATGGCGGTCACGCCGAAGCGGTCGCGGTTCAGTTCCGTCCTGCCCTCGGTGAACGCCGACGAGATGTACAACGTCTACTACCCGCGCGCCAACGCCGGGCTGGGCGTCAACGAGATCGACCGGGCCTGGTTCGACACCACCGACTGCTACCAGTACGCGCGGGTCGGACGTAAGCACGCCCAGCGCTCGGGGTTCGAGTTCGTCTACGTCCCGAACGTCTACGACTTCAACTACATGAAGCAGGAGGCGGCCGGCGCCGTGCCGAAGTCGGCGCTCAACGCCGAGATCCTCTACGGCAACAACTACGGCAAGAAGTCACTCCAGAAGACCTACCTGGCGCAGGCCAAGGCCACGGGCCGGGTCGCCATCTCGGCGCAGCACCGGGTGACGTCGGTGTCGCCCGCGTCCGGCGGCGGGTACACGGTCGCCATCGAGCAGATCGACACGACCGGCGCCGTCGTGGCGACCAAGACGGTGACCGCCGGCCGGGTGTTCTTCGCCGCCGGCAGCGTCGGCACCAGCAAGCTGCTGGTCAAGCTGAAGGCGACCGGTGCGCTGCCCAACCTGAACGGCGAGATCGGGAAGGGCTGGGGCGACAACGGCAACGTCATGGTCGGCCGCGCCAACCACCTGTGGGACCCGACCGGCAGCCTCCAGTCGGGCATGCCGACCGGCGGCATCGACAACTGGGACGCCGGCGGCGCGTTCGCCGAGGTCGCGCCGCTGCCGACCGGGATCGAGACGTACGCCTCGTTCTACCTGTCGATCACCAACACCCCGCACCGGGCCCAGTTCTCCTGGAACGCCTCCGCGGGACGGGTCGACCTCGACTGGCAGACCGCCTGGAAGCAGTCCAGCATCGACATGGCCAAGTCGATCTTCGACAAGATCAACAGCAGGGAGGGGACGATCTACCGGACCGACCTCTTCGGCACCTACAAGATCTGGGGCGACCACCTCACCTACCACCCGCTCGGCGGCGCCGTCCTGAACAGGGCGACCGACAACTACGGCCGGCTGCACGGCCACCCCGGCCTCTACGCCATCGACGGCTCGCTCATCCCGGGCAACACCAGCGTGAACCCGTTCGTCACCATCACCGCCCTCGCCGAGCGCAACATCGAGAAGATCATCGCCACCGACCTGTGATGATCCGCCGGGATCCGGCCACGGGCGCGTGTGGCCGGAACCCTCTACGGGCAGGCGGGCAGGCGGGCAGGCGGGCAGGCGGCTCACCGCCGCACCGCGCCGTACAGCGATCCCGCGAGCAGCGTGACACCCGACAGGGCGCCGCTGACGAAGGGGATCCACTCCGCGGACGACACCGCAGCCATGATCATTCCGGCTGCTCCGAGACCGGTCAGCACGACCCCCGGCACCGCGATGGCGCCCCTCTTCCACACCCGTGCCAGCACGACGAAATGCAGGCCGACGATCAGCGCGATCCAGGCGACATTGATCTCCTGCGGCGCGTCCAGCGCCCTCAGCCCGGCGATCCCGCCGAAGATCAGCGCGAACTCCGCGAGCACCACGAGCCCGAACCGCGGCCCGAACCACCCCGGCCGCGCGTCGCCGCGCCCCGTCCCCTCGCGCCGGTCCCCGCGAAAGCCGATCACCAACACCGCGATCAGGCACAGCACCGCCAGGATTCGCATCGCGATCCCGGCGGCCCCCGGCAGGGGCTCTCCCGAGTTCGCGAGCACAAAAGCCGTACCGAAACTGGCACCAACCAACAAACCAAGCAATTGCGGCGACACGCGGAGCAGCCTACTGCCGGCGCGCTGCCAGGCGGACGGCCGCCCGCCTGCGCTTCGCCGCGTCCGTCGGCCGGTCACAGCCCTGTGATGATCCGCCGGGATCCGGCCACGGGCGCGGGTGGCCGGAACCCTCTACGGGCAGGCGGGGAACAGCCGCCGCGTCCCCGTCCCGGCCGCGTAGGCGGCGGGATCGCTGAACCGGCAGCCGTAGTCGGGACGCGCCACCTCTGACGGCCTCGTGGTCACATCACCCGCGGGCCGCGCGCCCCCGTCGATCCAGCGGACGAGATCGTCCCAGGCCGTGCCCGCTTCCGCGTTCGAGAACTCGCAGTGCTGGGTCGTGCGGACGGCCCGCTGGACGAGCAGCCGCGCCCGGTGGTTCCGCGCGACGTCCCTCGCGTACGCCTGCTCCATGGAGAACGGGACGAACAGATCCCCCAGCCCGTGCAGGCTCAGGACCGGGACGTCCGGACGCCCGTCGATGCGCGGCACCTGGGAGAGCCGGTTCGACAGCCGCGCCCGCGGGTTCTCGACCCGCACCCGCTGGACCGTCCTGTTCACGTCCACCGGCCTGTTCGGCTCGTACCGGGTGAACAGGTTCGTCCCCACCTGGCCCGGATCCTCGGCGAGGGTGGCGTCCGGGTCGGACGGCTCGGCCAGCGTGAAGGGGAAGTCCTTCCACAACGCGAACGACGGCACGGCGCCGGGACGCGTCCCGCCCGTCCGGTTGATGACGATCGAGCGGAACTGCTTCCCGCGCTCGTTCGTCGTGTCCGGCCCGCCCGGCCGCAGCGCGGTCAGCCCGAGCGCCGCCTCGATCTTCGGGACGGTCACCGTCGCGTACTGCTCGGTGACCGGGTACTCGCGGACGCCGGACAGGTCCTGGGCGACGAGGTTGTAGTCGAGGAAGTAGTCGAACAGCTCGTTGTCGCCGAGAACTCCGCACATGGGAAGCGCGCCGTCGTAATAGCCGGGGAATTGCTCCAGGGAGCGCCCGATGATGTGCCCGCCCATGGAAACACCGGTGATGATGCGCTGCCGGGGGCGTCCCACTTTGCGGGCGAACAACTCGGCCACGTCCCGAGTGCTCAGCACGCCCGCGCGGACGTCGTAGCCGTTGTCGTAGTAGGACGACGCGGCCCATGCGTATCCCTGGTCGAGCAGGCGTTGCCTCAGGCCGTACGGCGGCGGCTCCACCGTGAGCACGCGACCCTGACCTGCGTATCCGTGGGCCCAGAGCGCCAGCCTGCCGTTCCACTGCGGCGGCACCTCGATGTCGTAGGCCGCATGGCGGTGGACGCCCTGGAGCACCCGTGACGGTTTCCCGTGCACCGGGACGGGCGGCAGCGGCGGATTGTCGATCGTGTATCCGGGGAGCGGCTGGTCGTCGGGAACGCGGTCGGCGCGGGCCGCGCCCGCCGGGACGAGCACCGACAGGACGAGAGCGGAGAGAACGGCCAGGGGGCGGAGGCGCATGGTGCGCATTACATACCGCCCGGTCGGTCAGTGGAATGGCGAGACCGGATCCGGCCTCGCCTTCACGAAGGCGGGGTCGTTCAGGGCCTGCGGCCGTGGAAGGTGCGGCGCAGGTCGCTCACCCAGGCGTCGGGGTTCTCCCAGGGGATGAAGTGGCCGCCGTGGTCGTGGGCGTTGACGTTGACGTGGTTGAACCAGTCGGCCTGCGGGCCGTTCTTGAACGCCCGGACGCGCTCGTCGGCGGTGTGGACGCCGGGCGGGTTCTCGTAGGTGACGAAGGTGAGGCCGACCGGGGCCTGCACGACCGGGGTGCGGTCGTGGGCGGGGGCCCAGGGGTAGCGGTTGGCGTTGGCGTAGTAACGCATGGACGTGGCGATGGAGTTGTTCACCCAGTAGATCGTGGCGTGGGTGAGCAGGTCGTCCTTGGTGAAGACGGACTCGACGTCGCCGCCGTTGTCGCTCCAGGCGTTCCAGCGCTCCAGCAGCCAGGCGAGCAGTCCGGCGGGTGAGTCGCTCAGTCCGTGGGCCAGGGTGGCGCCGTCGAGCATGTGCACGGTCAGGTGGGACGCCGAGCGGTGGTCCATCTCGATGATGCGGGCGCGGACTTCGGCGGGCTGGTCGTCGGTGAGGGGACGGTTCCGGGCGAAGTCCCAGGCGCGGGGCCCGGTGAAGAAGTCGAGCGGCAGCCCGGAGCCGATGTGGATGCCGTACAGCTCGTCGGCGTACTTGTGGCCGAGCTGGCTGGTGACGATCCCGCCGATGTCGCAGCCCCCGGCGGCGTACTTCTCGTATCCCAGGGTCTCGGTCATCAGGGTGTGCCAGAGGTCGGAGACCTTCCAGAAGTTGACGTCCGGAAAGCCCGTGAGCGGGCCGGGGAAACCGAAGCCGGGCAGGGACGGCACGATGACGTCGAACGCGTCGGCGGGGTCACCGCCGAACGCGGCCGGGTCGGCGAGCGGGTCGATCACCTTCGACCAGTGCCAGAACGTCCACGGCCAGCCGTGGGTGAGGATCAGCGGGATCGGGCGAGTCCCGCGGCCGGGCTTGCGCATGAAGTGCACCGGTACACCGGCGACGTCCACCTGGAAGTGCTCGTAGGCGTTGATGGCGGCCTCGGCCTTGCGCCAGTCGTAGCCGTCCCGCCAGTAGGAGACCAGCCCACGGAGATAGCCGTCCGGGACGCCGTAGGACCAGTCCGCATTCCCCTCGTCCAGCGGCGGACGGGTCAACGCGAGGCGGGCGCGCAGATCATCAAGGACCTCATCGGCCACATGGATCGGCGTGGGCTCCAAGGGGAAGTCGTGCGGGGCGGTCATAGCGTGTTTCCTCACTGATGGACGGAAGCAGTGCCGTTGGCCTGTTGGTGCTTGTTCAGCGACGCCGGCGGCACCGACAACATGCTGTCCCCGGCCCTTCACCTGCGCAACCAGGAGATGAGCCTGCGCGACATCGGCAAGCGCCCCGCCACCCGGTCGCGATCACAGCCCGCCGTTGGGCTGGGGCGCGTCCTCGTCCGAGCCGGGCCGGCCCTCGCCGGAAGTGACTCTGAGGATCAGTGCGGCGATGTTCCAGGCGTCGTCGACTCCGCTGTGGTGACGGCCCTCCAGGGGAAGGCCGGCGTGGTCCAGCGCCGCGCTCATGCCCAGCTTCCGGTTGAGGCCGAAGTAGTCGGTGAAGGCTTGTTTGGCGTTGGTGTGCCGCGAGCCGAACGGGTAGGAGACCCGCCCGCCCGAACACTGACGCTCGAACTGCTTGCGGTCGTAGTCACCCCAACTCGCCCAAGCGCGTGACCTCGACCGATGTTCCCGTTCCAGGAGGGCGCACGCCTCCCGGAATTCGACACCGCCCTCGACTTCCGCCTGGGTCAACCCGGTCAGCTCAGTGCAGAAGGCGCTGACCGCAGACCGGACGGGACGGACCAGGATGCGGTGCTTGGCCACCCGCCGCCGCGACTCCACGTCCACGACGCACAGCCCGATCTCGATGATCTCGCTGACCTGACCAGGCGGCGGCCGCCCGTCCCAGCAGGTCGCCTCCACATCGACGACATTGAGAAACCGCCCAAAACTCTCCATGACCAAGCGACGCTATAGGCGGCACCCGCGCCTGGCGACCGATTTCTCACCGCCCGGAACGCTGTGGCTCTGACGAACGCGTCCATCTGCCCCCGTGCTTATTCGCTGGAAGGCCCAGGGTCGGGCCAGGTAGCGTGAGCGGCATGGCACGAGGCATCTGGTCGCAGAAGGTCCGCAGCGCCCGCTGACGGCGGCGCCTTCTCCCTTTCTGAATCCGCGCTCGCCGTCCCGGTTCCCGCCGGGCGGCCGTTCGCCGCTGCCCGGCTCCACTGCGAGCTGCGGAGCACCTGTTGAGCCTCACCCCGATTCCCGAGAGCATGCCCCTGCCCGTCCCGGCGGGCGACAGCGCGCACATCCGCGCCCAGGACGTCGCGGTCACCCGCGGGTCGCGGCGTGTGCTGCACGACGTGTCGGTCACCGTCTCGGCCCGGTCCCGGATCGCCATCGTCGGCGAGAACGGCCGCGGCAAGACGACGCTGCTGCACGTCCTCGCCGGCCTGATCCAGCCCGATGAGGGCACCGTGCACCGCGCCGGCACGATCGGCCTGGCCCGCCAGGAGCTGGCGGCGCACGGCGGCGAGACCGTCGGCACCCTGACGTCCGCCGCGCTGGCCGCGCCGCTCGCGGCCCTCGCCGCGCTGGACGAGGCGACCGCGGCCGTGACCGCCGGTGATCCGACCGCCGACGACCGCTACGCCGCGGCGCTGGAGGCCGCCACCCGGCTCGACGCCTGGGACGCCGAACGCCGCGTCGACGTCGCCCTCGACGCCCTCGGCGCATGCACGGACCGCGACCGCCGGTTGACCACGCTGTCGGTCGGGCAGCGCTACCGGGTGCGGCTGGCCTGCCTGCTCGCCGCTCGGCACGACGTGCTGTTGCTCGACGAGCCGACCAACCACCTCGACGCCGGGGGGCTGGACTTCCTGACCCGCCGGCTCCGTGAGCACGACGGCGGCCTCGCCGTCGTCAGCCACGACCGGGCGCTGCTCCGCGACGTCGCCGACCGGTTCCTCGACCTCGACCCCAGCCGGGACGGCACGCCACGGCTGTACGCCGGCGGCTATGACGCCTGGCAGGACGCACGGCGCAGCGAGCGTGAGCGCTGGGAACAGGACTTCGAGCAGCAGCAGGCCGAGCACCAACGGCTGCACGACGCGGTGTCCAGGGCCCGCGACCGGTTGTCCACCGGCTGGCGGCCGGACAAGGGCACCGGCAAGCACCAGCGCCAGTCCCGCGCCCCGGGCGTCGTTCAGGCCCTGAACCGGCGGCAGGACGCCCTTGAGGCGCACCGCATCGACGTGCCGGAGCCGCCGCCGACCTTGCGATGGCCTGACCTCGGCATCCGAGCGCGAACACCACAACTGCGGGCCCATGACGTCACCGTCGAGGGGCGACTGGCCGCGCCGATCGACGTCACCCTCGACGGCGGCGACCGGCTGCTCGTCACCGGGCCCAACGGTGCCGGGAAATCCACGCTGCTCGCGGTGCTGGCCGGTTCCCTCCAACCCACGCACGGACGCCTCTGGAGAGCGAACGACACCCGAGTCGCCCTGATCTCGCAGGAGACCACCGAGCACGACCCTGAACTCACCGCCCGCGAGGTGTACGCCCACCATGTGGGGCGGCTGGTGGCCCGCGCCGCGCTGCGCGACGCCGACATCGTCCCGCTCGGGGCGCTCGGGCTCCTGGACTCCGCTGCGATGCGCACGCCGACCGCGCGGCTGTCGCAGGGCCAGCAGCGGCGCCTCGACCTGGCCCTCGCGCTGGCCGAGCGACCCGGCCTGATCCTGCTCGACGAACCGACCAACCACCTGTCGTCGGCGCTGGTCGACGAGCTGACCGACGCGATCCGCGCCACCAGCGCCGCCATCGTCGTCGCCACCCACGACCGGCAACTCCTGAGAGACCTCGCCGACTGGCCGCGCCTCGACATCGAACGCCCCGAAGGCCGATGAAGATCTTGCTGGGGTGGTGCGGCCGACCGGCCGCACCACCCCGCGGCCGACCGGCCGGCGGGATCGAGTGTCCAGGTACGCGTCGCTCAGATGGCCGATGGAAGTGCGTGGGGCCGGGTGATCGTCGGCGCGGGGTCACGGTTCGCGGACACCCCCGCCACTCCCACGAGCATCCAGATCGTCCCCGTCGGACCACGGACTCGCAGGTCGGGTTCGAGGCGGCGGCGGTTTTAGCCGGGGGCGCGGGCTTGGAGGCGGGTTTCGAGGCGGCGGAGGACACCGTTGCCCAAGGGCAGCTTGCGGAGCAGGGGGTCGACCAGGCGCATGCCGGGGATGCGGAGGGCTCCGACGAAGGCGACGCGGGTGCCCTCGTCCTCGGGCGCGGCGGCCATGCCCCCATGGAGGAATCTGCTCTGCATCCAGCACCATCCCGGGCGGAGGACGATATCGAACCTGGCGCGTTGTCCCAGGCGGCCGACGGCGATCGCCTCCAGGTGCTCGCCCTCGGCATGAGCGATGCGCATCGTCCGGACGTCGGCGAGCAGCATGGGCAACTCGGTCTCCAGGTCACCCGCGACCGCCCACACCTCGTCCACGGAATGGGCGAACACCTCCTCGGCGTAGGCGGCACCGGGGATGGAGCCGGCCATGATGCGCAGGCGCCTGACCGGGTCGAGATCGGCCGCGGGCCAACGGGGCTCGTTCATCCTTGCCATCCCTTCCGGAAGCTCTTGCGTGCTCGGTGGAGACGCGACTTCACCGTGCCCGTGGAGATGTGGAGCAGTTCGCTCACGGTTCGCTCGTCCAGGCGCTCCACGTCGCGCAGGACCAGGACGGCGCGGTGCTCGGGTGAGAGCCGGTCGAGGAGATCGCCGACCTCGGCGGCCAGGTGCGGATCATCCGGCCGGGGGACGGATTCGAGATCCAGCGGCTCTGCGGGCGCCCCGGCCCGTCGCGCGGTCCGGACGGCTTCGCGGATCGCGATGGCGCGGACCCAGCCGAACAGGGCGGCGGGCTCGCGCAGGCGGGAGATCCCGCGGAACACGGCGATCAGCGTCTCCTGCGCGGCGTCCGGGCCGTCCTGCAGGGCGATGGGCCCGCAGAGCCTGCCGACGTAGGGGGCCAGCAGGTCGAGCAGTTCCTGCATGGCCATGCTGTCGCCGCGCTGGGCGCCCCGGACCAGCGTGGCGATGTGCTCGGGATCGGCCGTCACCCAGCGTGCTCCCGCCTCGTCATATGCGCGTCTGCGCCGGGGCCGGCGCGCGGTCGGGCCGGCTCTGTGGAAGCGGCCTGTGCTGAGCGGTGGCCCCTGGGGTGGGGAAGAGCTCCCGGATGGTCGCGGCGACCAGTTCGGGTCGTTCGTCAGCAAGGTAGTGCCCGCCGGGGACGATTCGGGAGTCGAGCTCGTCGGCATGGTGGGCCCCGCCCGCCAGCATCTCCGGCACGAACGCGAAGTCATCGGCGCCGAGCAGGACCGTCGCGGGCACGGCGAGGCGCTCGCGGCGGAACCGGCCGGTGGCGAGGGCGGGGATGTCACGCAGCACGTACTGCCAGTGCAGGGCGCGCCCCGCATGGGCGCGAGCCCGCGAGCGCACCGATTCCACGAACTCCTCCATCTCCCCCGCGCGCCAGCAGGAGGGATCGGCGACGCCCCGGCGCAGGTGGAACCGCGTGAACCCCGGCCAGTGCCGGAGGATCGCGCCGCCGAGCAGGGGATACTCCCATAGCGCGGTGTGCCACATGCGCCAGGCGTTACGGCGGGTGGCGCCCTGGTCGGGCCAGGGGTGGACGATGTTGAGGGCGAGGAGCCGGGTGAACCGGTCGGGCGCGTCCAGACAGGCCCGGAAACCGGCCCAGGCGCCCCACTCATGCCCGACCAGGCCCGCCCGGTCGAGCGCGAGGGCGTCCATGAGAGCGAGCAGGTCGGCGGCCCGGGCCCGGGTGCCGTACCCCCGGTAGGGCGCGTCCGACCAGCCCGCCCCGCGCATGTCGGGCATCACCAGGCGGTACCGGTCGGCGAGCAGGGGGACCAGATGCCGCCACGCGTACCAGTGCTGCGGGAAGCCGTGCACCAGAAGCAACGGTGGCCCCTCCCCCGCTTCGGCGACGTGGAAGCGCATCCCTCGCGCCTCCACGAACCGGTGCTCGACGCCGTCCACCCGAGGCATCCGCCGAGGTGATCCCATGTACGCCTCCCCTGAGAAATCCGTCTGTCATAGATAGGGGAGGCGCCTGGAGCGCCGAACGTTCCACACGACTTTGGTTGATCTTGCAGGCCGCCCGCACGCGCTCCGCCACGCCCGGCGCTCGCGACCAGGTAGGTCTGTCAACGCACCGGAATGGAGTGTGGCGCGGGGGGCGTTGAAGCAGTGATGACCACCGCTGAGGAACGGCTGATGGCGGATCGTGCCGGCACGTTGAAGCTCATGGCGTCGCTGACCGGCGACTGGGAGGGTGTCGTCGAGGCGTCGGCGCAGACGGGGGTGGACGACGAGCACGATCCGGAGGGCGCCACCATCGCCTTCGAGCGCGCCCGGATCGAGGCGTCCCTGAGCCGGTCCCGCGCGCATCTGGCCGACATCGATGACGCACTGGGCCGGCTCCGCGACGGCACCTACGGCGTCTGCGAACGCTGCGGCGGCCCGGTCGGGGCGGAGCGCCTGGCCGCGCGGCCGGCCACCCGCATCTGCTTCGCCTGCGCCGACGCGTGAACCGTCCAGCGGAGCCCGAAGCAACCGGTGCTGTCGCCGACGCGGCGGCTCGCCCCTAAAGTCGTGTTAGTACGAGATGGTGCACGTATGACCGGTAGATGCCGGAATGGGGTGAGCATGATCAAGGTGCGCTCCTTTGCCGAGACCGACCGCGCGGAGCTGCGCGGGCTGTTCCGGCGCGCGGGCGAAGCGTCCCCGAGCGCCGCCCAGTGGGGTCACGAGGACTCCGAAGCGGCCATCTACCTGAACCCGTACATGGATTTGGCTCCGGACTCGCTCTTCGTCGCCGTGCTCGACGGAGCCCTGGTCGGTTACCTGACGGGGTGCCTCGACAGTGCGAAGTTCCCCAGTGAGAGCGAACGCGTCGGCCGGGCCATCCGGAAGTACCGACTGGCCTTCCGGCCCAGGACCGCCCCCTTCTTCGCGCGCGCGGCACTTGACGCGGCGTCGGTGGCGCTCCGGCGGGAACCCACCGCGCGGGAGTTCCACGACGCCCGGCGGCCGGCGCACCTGCACATCAACCTGACGCCGGAGGCCCGGGGGACGGGTGCCGCCGACGCGCTGATGAACCGTTGGTTCGACCGGCTCAAGGAGACCGGCTCGCCCGGATGCTTCCTGCAGACCCTGGTCGAGAACACCCGTGCCGTGCGGTTCTTCCAGCGCATGGGTTTCGTCGAGCACGGCCCGACTCCTCTCGTCCCCGGCTTCAGATACGGCGGCCGGCGGATGCACCAGCAGACGATGGTCTGGACCCCTTAGACGCCACCTCCTGCACTCCGACCTGTCCATTGGCGGTCACAGCGCGTGGCCGGTGAGCGCGGCGCCGTGAGCCTTGACTCGCGCACCGTCAGAACGGTCGGTCGCGAAGAACCACCGGGCCCGCTCGTCCCCTGATGCGCCGTCGGGTGTGAACGGCGGCGGGAAACCGCCTTCGGCCCGGGAGCGTCGAATCAGGTCTTGTCGGCCCTGCGATGGACGATTCCTGGTGGTGCACTGGTGTGGAGGAAGCGAACGGCGTGGCTGGGCGTCGCAGGCGGACTTCTGGTCGCCGTGGCCGGGCTGGCGGTGGCGAATCCGTTCCGCTGGACCGGGCTCGGGGACCGAACATGGCTCTGGACGTTCGTCGGGGCCGCCGGGCTCGGCACGCTGTGCGCGACGTGCGTGCGGCTCGCGGTCGCGGGACGCGGTCTGGCGCGCCTGACGTCGGCACTGGCGGCGGTCGGCCTGTGCCTGGCGGCGCTGGTCGCCGCCGGGGGCGGCCTGCTGGTCCTCGCCTTCCGGGACGGTGACCAGCGGGTCGTGGCCACGTCCCCCGACGGGCGGTTCGAGGTGGTCGTGCACGACACCAGCAACATCATCGACCCGGTGCAGGGGGCGTACGTGCAGACGACGAACGGACCGTTCAGCCGCCGTGCTTATCTCGGCTGCTTCAACTCCGAATCCGGTGCGTCGGTGGAGTCCGCCCGGTTCGTCGGTCCGGACACGGTCATCCTGGAGGGGACGAAGCGATGGGAGCTGCGCTTCGACTCCGTGAACGTCCGGAGCATCGAGACCGTCGAAGAAGGCGCCTGCACGCGCCAGCTCTATACCGGCTGATGGGGCGCGGGCACGATATAACGGCGGCATGGACTTCAAGCTTGAGCTGGTCGCGGTGCCCGTCTCGGACGTGGACCGTGCCAAAGCGTTCTATACCGAGAAGGCCGGATTCGATCTGGACCATGACCACCGGGTGAGCGAGGAGATCCGGTTCGTGCAGCTGACGCCGCCCGGATCGGCGTGCTCGATCGCCATCGGCAAGGGGCTCGTCGACACGGCGCCCGGGTCCGCGCAGGGGCTGCAACTGGTCGTCTCGGACGCCGATGCCGCCCGGGCGGAGCTCGCCGGACGGGGTGTCGAGGTCAGCGAGGTGCAGGAGTTCCCCTGGGGCCGGTTCGTCTACTTCCAGGACCCGGACGGGAACGGCTGGAGCGTCCAGCAGCTCGTGGCGCAGGGCTGAGCATCGCCCATCCCGCGCCGACCCCTGTGACGCAGGGCATAGGACCGCCTGTCACGGGGGTCGGATCGTCGGTGTCTGGTGTGTGACAGCCCGACATCGAAGGATGGGAACGACATCATGAGCAAGGTCTGGTTCATCACCGGTTCGTCGCGTGGTCTGGGCCGCAGTTTCGTCGAGGCCGCTCTGTCGCGCGGCGACAGGGTGGCCGCGACCGCTCGGAACACCGCAAGCCTGGATGAGCTGGTCGCCGCCTACGGCGAGGCGGTGCTCCCGCTCGCGTTGGACGTGACGGACAGGGGTGCCGCCTTCGAGGGCGTGCGGCGGGCCGCCGAGCACTTCGGCCGTCTCGACGTCATCGTGAACAACGCCGGTTACGCCCAGGTCGGTGCCATCGAGGAGCTGACCGAGCGGGAGCTGCGCGACCAGATGGAGACCAACCTGTTCGGCGCGGTGTGGGTCGTGCAGGCCGCGCTGCCCTACCTGCGAGAGCAGGGGTTCGGGCACATCGTCCAGCTGTCGTCGGCCGCCGGTCTCATCGCGATGCCGCTCGGCGGCGCCTACCACGCCTCCAAGTGGGCGCTGGAGGGCCTGAACGAAGCCCTCGCCCAGGAGGTCGCCGGCTTCGGAATCAAGGTGACCGTGATCGAGCCCGGCGGGTTCGCCACCCGGGCCGGCAAGAACCCCGACCCCCTCGACAACGGCCACATGGCCGACCCCGATCCGGCTTACGGCGCCCTCCGCCGACGCCTCGCCGAGGTCGCCGGGAAACAGCCGACCGGCGACCCGGCCGCCGCCGCCCAGACCCTCCTCAAGATCGTCGACTCCGACGCCCCGCCCCTGCGGGTCCTGTTCGGCCAGGGCTTCTACCCGATGATCCAGCAGGCCTACGCCGACCGGCTCAAGGTCTGGGACGACGGACAGGAGCTGTCGGCCGAGGCTCACGGCAACCTCGATCTCAAGACCCGGTGATCTCGGCGGCCGGCATCTGACGCGCCGAACACGCGCGCGGGTGGCCTCGAAGCGGCGATGGGGCGAGGTGCTGCGCACCCCCCGCGGCCCTTGGCCGGGCCAGATATTGCTTTGCGGGTGAAATGCGCGCCTGCCTAGGCTCCCGCGGGTGGGACGCACTGTCATCGTGGGCGACGTTCACGGCTGCTTCGACGAGCTGATCGAGCTGCTGGAGAAGGTCGGGCTTCGGCCGGACGACCTTCTGGTCAGCGTGGGCGATCTGGTCGACCGGGGGCCGGCGCCCGGAGAGGTCGTCGGCTTCTTCCGCGAGCGTCCGAACTCGGTCGTGGTCATGGGAAACCACGAGCGCAAGCACGTGCGGGGGATCTTCTCCTATGCGCAGGAGATCACGCGATTGCAGATGGGGGACGCCTACGCGGAGGCGGTCGCTTGGATGCGGACGCTTCCGTACTTCTTCGAGGACGAGCATGTGCGGGTCGTCCACGCCGCGCTGGTTCCCGGCGTCCCGCTCGCCGGCCAGCGGGAGGAGATCCTCTGCGGGGCGACCAGCGGCGAACGGCGGCTCGCCACACTTTTCCCGGACGGTCACTGGCACGACCGCTACACCGACGGCAAGCCGGTCGTGTTCGGTCACCACGTCGCCGGGCGGGAGCCGCTGATCCGGGACGGCAGGGTCTTCGGGCTCGACACCGGCGCCTGCCACGGCTGGAACCTGACCGCGCTGTGCGTTCCGGGCTTCACGGTCCACTCGGTGGAGGCGCACGCCGACCACTGGTCGGTGGCCAAGCGCCGATGGCAGTTGCCGGTACTGAAGACCAAGCCTTGGGGTGACTTCGCTTGGGAGGAGCTGAGCGAGAAGATCGCTCGGTTCTCCGGCACGTCCGACGCGGTTTCGCGGGAATGGCTCCGGGCGGTTGAGGAGTGGGCTGCGGGGGTGCGGGCACTGATTCCCGCTCTGGTCGACGCGGCGTGCCGGGCCGCGGGGGTGCTGACCGCGGACGAGATGCGACGGCACCCGGCCGCGTCCGTGCTGTTCCAGGCCCATGGCGGACGGCTCGGGCCGGGCGTCCTGGAGAAGCGGTGCACGACCCCGGGCCGCGTCCTGGAACTGGCGGCCGCGCTGGGGGTCGCCGCACCCGAACCTCCGGACGCCGCCGGGCGATCTCGTCAGGGATAATCTGCTCCTTCGGGACGGTGTCGAACAGCGGAGGGCGCGTGGCCCAGGAGGCGCACCGGGAGCGGATCGGCGGTCGTTACCGGCTCGTCGAGGTACTGGGGTCGGGCGGGTTCGGACGGGTGTGGCGGGCCCATGACGAGACGCTCGGCGTGGACGTCGCCGTCAAGGAGGTGCGGCTGCAGCCGACCGCGTCCGAGGAGGAGCGCGCGGAGTTCCTGACCCGGGCGAAGCGGGAGGCGCGCAACGCCGCCCGGCTGCGGGACCATCCCGGCATCGTCCCCGTGCACGACGTGGTGATCGAGGACGGCGTGCCGTGGATCGTCATGCGCCTCGTCGACGGGCAGTCCCTCCAGGACCGGCTCGACAAGGACGGGCGCGTCCCCGCCGGCGAGGCCGCCGGGATCGCGGCGGCGCTGCTGAGAGCCCTGGACGCGGCGCACAGGGCCGGGGTCGTGCACCGCGACATCAAGCCGGCGAACGTGATGCTGACCCGGGGCGGGGAGGTCCTGCTCACCGACTTCGGAATCGCGGTGCACCATGCGGACACGGCGATGACGGCGTCCGGCGCGCTCATCGGCTCTATGGCCTACCTCGCGCCCGAGCGGCTGCGCGGCCGGAACAACGGCACGGCCGGTGACCTGTTCTCCCTCGGCGTGACCCTCTACCGGTGCGTGGAGGGCGTGTCGCCGTTCCGCCGCGACACCCCGGCCGAGACGGTCACGGCGCTGCTGCGGGACGACCCGCCGCCGCCGAGGCACGCCGGGGCGCTCGCGCGGCTGATCGTCCGGCTGCTCGACAAGGACCCCGGGACGCGTCCCACCGCCGCCGAGGCCCTGCAGCTGATCGGCCCGGCGCCGGCTCCCCGGGGGGAGGCCGCGGCGACCCGGCGGCTGGACCGTGACGAGCCCGGGAAACGGCGGTGGCTCCACTTCGTCGTGGGCCGCCGGGGCCTGGCCCTGACCGCCGCCTCGGTGCTCGCGATCCCGCTGCTTCTGGGGATCGGCTACATCGGGGCCTACGGCGGCACCGCGTACGACGCCAAGGCCGACGAGTGCGTCCACCCGGACGGTCTGGACCTCGACGGGCTCGGCGGGTGGCGAACGCATCCCTGCTCCGTACCGCCGCCGGGAGCGAAGGGCTACCTCGTCACCTACCGCTACGGGTGGGAGACGGCCTGCGCCAGCAGCAACAAGATCCTTGTGCTGCCCGCGCGCAAGGAGAAGGGCACGACCACCCTGTGCCTCGTCCCCGCACGCTAGGCGCGGCGTTAACCATCGCCTTATCGCGGTTCTGCGGGAATGGCAGGATGCGGATACTCGTGGCCGAGGACGAGCGGTTTCTGGCCGATCTGGTGGCGGAGGGGCTGCGGAAGCGGACGATGGCGGTGGACGTCGCCTACGACGGGGCGGGCGCGCTGGAACGGCTCGCGGTCAACGAGTACGACGTCCTCGTCCTGGACCGGGACCTTCCCCTGGTGCACGGCGACGAGATCTGCCGGGAGCTGGCGCAGCGCGAGGAGGCGGTGCGCATCCTGATGCTGACCGCGTCGGGCGCGGTGCACGAGCGGGTGGACGGGCTGAACCTCGGGGCCGACGACTACCTGGCCAAGCCGTTCGCGTTCGACGAGCTGGTGGCGCGGATCCGCGCGCTCGCGCGGCGGAACGCGCCGCCGCTGCCGCCGGTGCTGGGGCGCCGCGGCGTCACGCTGGACACGGCGCGGCGGGAGGCGTCCCGGGACGGACGCCTGCTGGCCCTGTCCCCCAAGGAGTACGCCGTGCTGGAGGTGCTGATGCAGGCGCGGGGCGGCGTGGTGAGCGCCGAGGAGCTGCTGGAGCGGGCGTGGGACGAGAACACCGACCCGTTCACCACCGTCGTCAAGGTGACCGTGAGCAAGCTGCGGGCCAAGCTCGGCGAGCCGCCCGTCATCGTCACCGTCCCGGGAAGCGGGTACCGGCTGTGAGGCCGATGACGGTGCGGGCCCGGATGACGCTGCTGTACGGGGGCCTGTTCGCCGTGATCACGCTGGGCGTGCTCGGCGCCGTCCTGTGGATCCAGAGGAGGATCGTCAACGACCGCGTGCAGGACGTTCCGATGAAGTCCCGGTTCGACGTGGTTCCGTGCGGTCAGGGTCACGGCGTGCCGTGCCCGCCGCAGCGCCCGATCGAGTTCGCGGATCCCGGGCTCCGCGAAGGGCCCAAGGAGGGCGTCGGCCGGGAGCAGTTCCAGGAGAGCCTGGTCGGGTCGCAGCGGCTCGTCATGCTGGTCGCGATCGTGGTGATCGTGGTGCTGGCCTTCGCCGTGTGCTGGTGGCTGACCGGGCGGCTGCTGCGGCCGCTGCACCGCATCACGGCGACCGCGCGCCGGCTGTCGCTGTCCACCCTGGACGAGCGCATCGCGCTGGACGGCCCGCAGGACGAGCTCCGGGAGCTGGCCGACACCTTCGACGCCATGATCGACCGGCTGGAGAAGGCGGTGGACAGCCAGCGCCGCTTCGTCGCCAACGCGTCCCACGAGCTGCGCACGCCCCTGGCCATCCAGCGCACCGCCGTCGAGGTCGGCCTCGCGGACCCCTCGCCGGAGCGGCTCGCCGAGGTGCGGGAGGAGATGCTGCGCAACACCCGGCGGTCCGAGCGGCTGATCGAGGGGCTGCTCGTCCTCGCGCAGGGGGAGCGCGGGCTCGACGCCCGCGCTCCGGTGGACCTCGAAGCGGTGGTCGGCCAGGTCGTCGAGGACAACGCCGCGGACGCCGGGCGCGGCCGGATCAGCGTCGCCGCCGACACGCGGCCGGTCACCGTCGCCGGGGACGAGGTGCTGCTCACCCGGATGGTCGCCAACCTGGTGCAGAACGCGATCCGGCACAACCGTCCGGGCGGGGACGTCAGCGTGGGGCTGTCGGAGGAGGCGCTGGTCGTCCGCAACACCGGGCCGCGCGTCCCGGCCGAGAAGGTGGACGAGCTGTTCGAGCCGTTCCGCAGGCTGCACGCCGACCGGACCGGGTCGTCGCAGGGGGCGGGGCTCGGCCTGTCCATCGTGGCCGCGATCGCGCGCGCCCACGGCGGCCACGTGAGGGCCACGGCGAACCCGGACGGCGGGCTGTCGGTCACCGTGGCCCTCACGTGATCCGTCACTCGCTGCGCAGCACTGCGGCGGTGCGGATGGCGGCGGCCCGGACGGCGGGCGGCCAGGCGCCGAGGACGGCGACGACCAGCCCCGCGCACGCCGGGGGCAGCAGCAGCGTCCACGTGTAGACGTGAATCCAGGAGGTCGCCATCCCGCTGCCGAGCATCTCGCCGGTGAGCACCACCACGCCGTGGTGGGCGAGCACCCCGAGCGGCGCCCCGAGCGCGCCGCCGACGATGCCGAGCGCGGCCATCGAGATCACCATCATCGCGACGACCTGCCGCGGGGTCGTCCCGACGGCCTTGAGCACGCCGAGGTCCCGGCTGCGCTCCCGCGCGCTCAGCAGCACGCTGTTGAGGACGCCGAGCGCCGCCGCCCCGCAGATGATCAGTGAGAACAGCAGGAACAGCCCGTCGAAGACGGCGCCGTTGCCGAGGTCGGGCTCGACCGGCTCGGCGATCAGCCCGGAGGACGGCGCCGCGGCCAGGACACAGCGGGCGTAGTCGGCCGGGTCGGTCCCCGGGGTGAGGATCACCGAGAAGGGATGGGGCTCCTTCGCCTCCGAGACCGAGGCCGAGGGAGGCAGGCTCGCGGTGTCGAGCATCAGCCGGTCGCTGTCGGGGTGCGCGAACGCGCCCACGATCCGGACCGTGACCCGCGCCCCGGATGTCTGGAGGGCCAGGGTGTCGCCCACGTCCAGGTCGTGGAGCCGCAGGAAGGCCTCGGTCGGCACCGCCTCGCCCGGCCCCGAGAACCAGCGCCCGCGGACGAGGCTGTCACCGAGGAACGGGCGGTAGTCGCCGCTGTAGGTCTCGGCCGTGAGGCCGGACGTGAGCCCGGGGATCCGCACGGTCGCCGGGGAGGACGACATCACGTGGGCGGTGCCCGGCTGGGCCCGCAGAAGCGCGGCCAGCCGATCCTCGGTCATGCCGCCGGAGGCCCTCGGGTCGAGCCCCACGGTGACGGAGGTGTGCCCTTCGGTGTCCGCCGTCAGGATCTTCATGACCGTCTGCTGCATGCCGAGGCCCATGGTCACCGCGGTCACACCGAGGCACAGCCCCGCGAGGGTGAGCGCCGTCCTGGCGGGACGGGCGGCGGGCAGCCCGAGGCCCAGCCCGGCCGGGACGGGCAGCCGGGTGCGCAGCAGCCACCGCTGGAGGCGGCGCCCGCGGCCGCGGCGCGACACGGTCCCGGCGCTGATCGCCTGCACCGCCGGGAGACGTCCGGCCCGCAGCGCCGGGAGGACCGCGGCCAGCCCCACGAGGGCGAGGATCCCGGCGCCCCCGGCCAGGTCGAGCATGGGCGCCCCTCCCCCGGCCGACGGCAGGTCGAAGCCCTCCGCCACGCCCGCCGCCGTCCGCCCGGCGAGCAGGTGGCCCGCCACCAGGCCGACCGCGCAGCCGAGCAGCGCCGGGACGGTGACCATCACGACGTACACGGCGGTGACCTGCGCCGGGGTGAAACCGAGCGCCTTCATCACGCCGATGTGCCGGAACCCGGAGACCACCGCGCCGCTGACCACGTTGGCGATGATGAACACCGCCACCGCCATGGCGAGCGCCCCGAAGACGGTGACGAACGGGATCAGCTGGTCGAACTTCTCCTCGAACGACCGCCGGGCGGCGACGTGGGACTCGTAGCCGCGCGCCGGCACCCCCGCGGTCGCGGCCGCCACGCTCTGCCGGACCTCGGACACGCCGTCCGCGCGGTCGAACCGGTAGAGCATCTGCAGGCCGTCCGGCCGCAGCGCGGCGACCTGGGCGGGCGTCACCCAGCCCATGAGACCGTCCGTCGCGGAGTTGGCGAAGCCGACGATGGTGAGTTCGGGCAGGCCGGGAGGCGTCAGCCTGCCGCCCAGGCGGAAGGGTCCGCCGGGCCGGAAGCGGAGCACGATCTCACCGGGGCCGCGCACCCACCGGCCCTGCGTGAGGGTGAGCCTGTCGACGGGACCGCCGGGGTCGGCCCGTCCCGCCACCAGGAGTCCGTCGCCGCCAGGCCCCGCCGGGCCCGGTCCTCGCGGCAGCACCGCCGTCCGGAACGGGCCCGCGGCGGCGGTGACGCCGGACGCGTGGGCGGTGGCGGCGAGCCGTTCGGCGCTCACCCGCGCGGCGTCGAAGGAGACCGTCGCGTGCGCGCCGCGCGCCCGCGCGAAGGCGTCGTCGAAGAGGGATCCGGACGCGGCCAGCAGGCCGAGCCCGAACACGAGCGTCGCCGTGGCCAGCGCCACGACCACGGCGATGCTGACCGACTGCACCCGGCGCCGCCGCACCCCGGCCCGCGACGCCGCCCAGACCGCGCTCACCGGGCGGCCCACGACTCGTCCCTCTCCCGCGCGGACTCCCGGACGATCCGGCCGTCCCTGAACTCGACCAGGCGGGACGCGCACCGGTCGGCCAGGACCTGGTCGTGGGTGACCAGCAGCAGCGTCTGGCCCTTGCGGTTGAGGTCGAGCAGCAGGCCGCTGACCTGCTCGCCGGTCGCGCTGTCGAGCGCGCCGGTCGGCTCGTCCGCCAGCAGCAGCGCAGGACCGTTGACCAGCGCCCGCGCCACCCCGACGCGCTGGCGCTCGCCGCCGCTCAGCACCGCCGGGTAGGCGCCGCGGCGGTCGGCGATGCCGAGCTCGTCCAGCAGCTCCAGCGCCCGGGCCCGCGCCCTGCGCGCCGGGACGCCCGCCAGCCGGGCGGCCAGCGCCACGTTCTCCAGTACGGGCAGGTCGTCCAGCAGGTTGAAGAACTGGAAGATCATCCCGACCCGGCGGCGCCGGAAGCGGGCCAGGGCCGCCTCGCCCATCCCGGTGAGGTCGTCGCCGCCCACCGCCACGGAGCCGGACGTGGGGCGGTCCAGGCCCGCGACCATGTTGAGCAGCGTCGACTTCCCGCTGCCGGACGGCCCCATCACCGCGACGGACTCGCCGCGCCGGATCCCGAGGCTCACCCCGTCCAGCGCGGCGACGTCGCCGAATGCCTTGCGCACGGCTTCAAGCCGTACGACCGTTTCCTCGCGTGTGTTCACGGCCCCCAACGTGGCAGCCGGGAGGTTTCGGCACGGTGAGCGCGGGCGCGTCAGACTCCGAGGCCGCGGCCGATGATCTCCTTCATGATCTCGGTGGTGCCGCCGAAGATCGTCTGGATGCGGACGTCCTGGTAGGCCTTGGCGATCGGGTACTCGGTCATGTAGCCGTAGCCGCCGTAGAGCTGGACGCAGCGGTCCACGACCCGCTTGAGCAGCTCGGTGCTCCACCACTTGAGCATCGCGGCCTCGTCGGGGGTCAGCTCCCCCCTGCTCTCCTTGACGATGCACTCGTCGGTGAAGGACCGCGTGACGGTCAGCTCGGTCTTCATCTCGGCGAGCGTGAACCGGTTGTGCTGGAACTTGCCGATGGGACGGCCGAACGCCTCGCGGGTCTTGCAGTACTCCAGGGTCTGCTCGAAGGCGCTCTCGGCGGCGGCCTGCGCGGTGGCGCCGATGGACAGCCGCTCGCGGGCGAGGTTCTGCATGAGGTAGATGAAGCCCATGCCCTCCTCGCCGAGGAGGTTCTCCTTCGGGACGCGGACGTTGTCGAAGAACAGTTCGGCGGTGTCCTGGGCGTGCATGCCGACCTTGTCGAGGTTGCGGCCGCGCTCGAAGCCCTCCATGCCGCGCTCGACGGCGAGGAGGCTGACGCCCTTGGCCCCGGCGGACGGGTCGGTCTTGGCGACGACGATGACCAGGTCGGCGAGGATGCCGTTGGAGATGAACGTCTTCGACCCGTTCAGGACGTAGTGCTCGCCGTCCTTCACCGCCGTCGTCCTGATGCCCTGCAGGTCGGACCCGGCGGCGGGCTCGGTCATCGCGATCGCGGTGATGATCTCACCGGAGCAGTAGCCGGGGAACCAGCGCCGCTGCTGCTCCGGGCCGCACAGCTGCCGCAGGTAGCCGCCGTTGATGTCGTTGTGGACGGCGAAGCCGGGCCCGTGCACGCCGGCCTTCGCCAGCTCCTCGTTGAGGATCACGTAGTAGCGGTAGTCGGGGTCGCCGCCGCCCCCGAACTCCTCCGGCATGTCGATGCCGAGCAGGCCCGCGCGCCCCGCCGCCAGCCAGACCTCGCGCGAGACGATCCCGTCCTTCTCCCACTGCTCGTGGTGGGGCGCGACCTCCTTGGCGATGAAGGAGCGCACCATGTCGCGGAAGGCCTCGTGCTCCTCGGTGTAGATGTCGCGTCCCATCGGCCGGTCTCCCAACGTCGTGCGTGCCGGCACCCAGCGTGCGCCGGCAGGTAAGTGCCTGCTGATACACGATTAATGTAACACTGGCGCTGTCACATACAGGGAGGCGGCGTGGAGGAAGACGGCGCAGAAGAAGGCGGCGTGCAGGAGGGCGGCAGGGAACTGACCGTGGACGAGCTGGCCTCGCGCGCCGGGGTCACCGTCCGCACCGTGCGGTTCTACGCCGGGCGCGGACTGCTGCCTCCGCCGAGGCTGCGCGGCCGGACGGGCCTCTACGGCGCCGACCACCTCGCACGGCTCGAACTCGTCCGGGAGCTCCAGTCGCTCGGGCTCACGCTCGCCTCGATCGAGAAGCACCTCGCGCGGATCCCGCTGGACGCGCCGGCCGAGGACCTCGCCCTCCAGCGCGCCCTGCTGTCCCCCTGGGCGCCGGAACGTCCGGAGGACCTCGACCGGCACGAGCTGGACCGCCGGGCCGGGCGCCACCTCGACGACGAGACGATCAGGCGGCTGGAGGCCCTCGGGGTCGTCGAGCTGATCTCCGGCGGCCCGGCGGGCGAGGTGCGGGTCCTCAGCCCCGCGCTGCTCGGCGTCAGCGCCGAACTGGCGGCGCTCCCGCTGCCGCTGGACACGCTGATCGCCTCGTACCGGGCGGTGGACCGGCACACGACCGCGCTGGCGGCCGAGCTCCAGCAGGTCTTCCAGGACACCGTCGTCCGGCCGTACCGGGCGGGCGGTCGCGCCCCGCAGGAGCGCGAGCGGCTCATGGAGATGGCCGGGAAGCTCAAGCCCCTGATGATCCAGTCACTGGTCACCTCGTTCCAGCGGGCCGTCGACAAGGCGCTCCGCCGGTCGGTCCCCGACTAGCGTCCCCGGCCCCCGGTCAGGAGTTCTTCCACTCCTGGCCCTCGTACTCGACCAGGCGCGGGTGGACGAGGGTGTTGACGTCCACGTCGCGGCTCCGGCGGTCCTTGGGGAAGACCGCCGCCGCCTGGAGCACCGCCCCGTCGAGGAAGCGCAGGTCCGGAACGTCGCGCGGCAGTCCCAGTGCGGGCGGCCGCTTTCCCGGGGACGCCAGGACGAACCCCCAGTCGCCGAAGCTCGGGACGTCCACGTGGTACGGGGTGGTCGCGAGACCGGCGGCGGCGACGGACTTCTGGATGCTCCAGAACGACTTGGGTGCGAAGTAGGGCGACCCTGACTGCACGACCATCCGCCCGCCCGGCGCCAGGGCCCGCTTCACCATCCCGTAGAACTCGACCGAGTACAGCTTGGCGGTGGAGACATCGTCGGGGTCGGGCATGTCGACGACGACCGCGTCGAACTGCCGGTCCAGGCCGCGCAGCCAGGAGAACGCGTCCGCGTTGACGATCTGGGCGCGCGGGTCCTCGAACGAGCGGCGGTTGAGCGACTCCAGCGGCTCGTACGTCCGGGCCAGGTGGATCATCTCGGGGTCCAGTTCGACCAGTGTCGCGCTCTGGACGTCCTTGTAGCGCAGCACCTCGCGCAGCGCCAGGCCGTCCCCGCCGCCGAGGATCAGCACCCGCCCGTGCGGGCCCGACATCAGCGGGTGGACGAGCGACTCGTGGTACCGGTACTCGTCCACCGAGGAGAACTGGAGGTCGCCGTTCAGGAACAGCCGCAGGTCCGAGGGGCCGAGCCCGGCCTGCCGCGTGATGACGATCTCCTGGTACCTCGTGCGCTTCGAGACCGCGATCGGGGCGTCGTACAGCGCCTGGCGCGCCGACACCTCGAACCCGTCGGCGAGCGTGTACGTCACGCCGAGGACGGCGAGGACGGAGACCATGCCGAGGGCGAGCGCGATCCGGGCGACGCGGCCGACCTCGCGGCGGAACAGCCACATCACGACCGCCATCCCGGCGACGGCGTTCACGACGCCGACGAGCAGCGCGCCCTTGATGTGGCCGAACGTGGGCAGCAGCAGGAACGGGAACGCCAGCCCGCCGATCAGCGCGCCCACATAGTCGGCCGCGAACAGGTCGGCCACCGCCGACCCGGCGTCCTGCCTGCGGATCCGCTGGAGCAGCGTCATCAGCAGCGGGATCTCCGCGCCGATCAGCGCCCCGACCGCGAACGCCACTACGACCAGCGCCGGGACGTACAGGTCGAGCCACGCGAACGCCGCGTACAGCAGGAGGACGGACACGCCGCCGATCAGGGCGAGCACGCCCTCCACGACGGCGAACGCCACCACGGCGCGGCCCTGCAGCGGCTTGGCGGCCAGCGAGCCGACGCCCATCGCGAACACCATCACCGACAGGACGATCGACGCCTGCGTGACGGAGTTCCCGACGAGGTAGCTGCCGAGCGCGACGAGGGCCAGCTCGTACACCAGGCCGCACGCCGCGCACGCGAAC
This sequence comes from Actinomadura sp. NPDC023710, assembly GCF_040639875.1. Lineage (NCBI taxonomy): Bacteria > Bacillati > Actinomycetota > Actinomycetes > Streptosporangiales > Thermomonosporaceae > Actinomadura > Actinomadura sp. NPDC023710. The sequence goes on along the minus strand of NZ_JBFAGB010000009.1, from coordinate 211,323 downwards.
ACGGCGGCGAGGACCAGCGCGCGCGCCGCCCGCGCCGGGACGCGCAACCTCCCCGGGCCGTCCCGCTCGGGACGGGACGGCTCCGGGGAGGGATCGCCGGACGGCCGGACGGCCTGGTCCAGGTCGCGGGACGTCAGGAGACCGCCCCGGCCACGATCGCGGCGACCCCGAGGTCGGCGGCGGCGACGACCCAGCCCGCCGGGTGGATCGCGGCGCCCGTCCCGCCCGTGTCCACGAGCGTCGCGCCGAGCTTGCCGGGGGTGAGCACGTCCAGCAGGAAGAACGCGACGATCATCAGCACGATGCCGATCCCGCCGAACACGGCGGTGTCGACCAGGCCGTCGGTCAGGTCGCTGTCGCTGGTCACGATCGCGGTGGTGACGATCGCGGCGATGCCGAGGAGCTTGGCGGCCAGCAGGAGCGCGGCGCCCCGGTTGCCCTCGGTCCAGATCTGCCTGCCGAGCCTGCCGGGCGTCGTCACCTCCACGACCAGGTAGCCGAGCGCCATCAGGGCGATGCCGACCGCGCCGTAGGCGAAGGTGGCCCCGATCTCGTGAAGGATGTCGTCGTTCATGTGTCGCTCCTCATCTGCCCGGCCCCGTCATTTGCCCGACCCTGGTCCGCCGCCGCGGAACGACGCGGCGCCGCTCCTCGTCCATCCGTTGCTGCCCGGGCTGCTCCAGCGCCCGCTCACGTGCGAGTAGTGGCGGCTGTAGCCGCTGCGCGGGTTGTCGACCGTGATCCGGCTGCCCGTCCCGTTCGGCAGGACGCCCACGACGAGCTTCGGGTAGCGCATGAAGATGCCGCCGTTGGCACCCATGGTGACCATGTCGTCCACCCGGTCGATCGGCTTGAACTTGCGGCCGATCTCCGAGGCGACCGTCTGGGGGGCCTTCGGCGACCGGTAGGTGTCCGTCCCGGTCCTGGTGTACTTGCCGGCGATCCAGGACGACTGCGACTTCCCGCAGCCGCCGAGCGCCGTGGCGGTCAGGGCGGCGGCGACCACCGCGCCCGCCACCCGGTATCTGCTGTTCATGAGGGTCTCACCAGCCGGCTCCGCGTCATCACGATCTCCCGGGTCTGCGGGTAGGCGTGCCAGGTGCGCCATCCGAGCGCGCCCTCCTGCCCCGCCGTGTCCTCCAAGGCAAGGACGGTGACGGCATGCGGGGAACCGGGGAACGCCCCGGTCAGCGCGTCACCGCGGTCCGCGAGCCGGGCGCACACGGCCTCGACGGCGCGGGCGAACGCCGTCTCGTCGCTGTGCGCCGCGGTCGTCGCGGCGAAGTCGTACGCCCAGCCGGGCACGCTCGTCGTCGCGTGGCCCGGCAGCGGCTCGGCGCGTCCGGGCAGGCACGCCACCGTCTCGCTCAGCGGCCCGGCGATGACCTGGTGGGACGCGCCGAGCAGGCGCAGCTCCACGGTCAGGCCCGCGCGCTCCACCGGCAGGACGGCCAGGGCGTCCATCGGCGGCAGGCCGAGCGCGAACGACAGCCCGTCGGCGCGGGCGTCCTCGTAGGGGGTGTCGAGGGTGGCCTGCAAGATCAGCTACCGCCCGGGTAGATCGTCATCGATCCCGTCGGGACGCGCTCGCCGAGACCCGCCTCCCACTGGCCGCCGCCGTACTGCTCGAACGACAGGTACCTGCCGCGCGGGCCCTCGTAGTCGACGTACTCGACGCGGCCCTGCACGCCGACGCCCGTCGTGCCCTCGCTGGTGTAGTCGGCGGTACCGTGCTCGTCGCGCCGGTACTCGACGCCGTCCACGACGACGCTCTTCTCCCCGGGCCGCAGGTCGCCGATCTCGTACTCGGTCCACCAGACCACTTCGAGGTCGGGATCCTCCTCGACGGAGATCCACACCTTGGTGCCCTCGATCGTGTCGGCGTCCAGGAGGTGCTCGCTCCAGGTGAAGCCGCCCTCCTTCAACCGCAGCGAGCCGCGGACGAAGTAGCGGGTGCCGAGGTACTCCACCATGTCGCCGGCCTTGAGGGCGCGCGGGTCGCCGGCCACCTGGTCCTCGGCGGCGAACGGGTCGCGCGGGACGGCCGGGGCGGGCGCGGGCGCCGGCGCGCCCGAACGGCGCCGCAGCAGGACGACGATGAGCACGACCAAGGCGATCAGGATCAGTGCCAGCAGGATCACTATCGCCGCTTTGCCCACGGCACCTCCATCGTTTCGTCCGTTCTAGGGGGACAGACCTGCGGATCCTACCGACTGTGGCCTTTCAAGCCCATACCGCGATCAGACGTATCGAAGGAAGATGCGGTTTCGTCCGACAACACCGGATTCCGCCCGACGCCCGGACCAGAACCGGGCGGGCCCTGCGGGCACGCGCGCCGGGGCGGGTCAGAGGCGGGTGGTGGCGGCGGCCACGCGGGCGTCGGTGGCGGTGAAGGCGATGCGGACGTGGCGGGCGCCGCCCGGGCCGTAGAACTCGCCGGGGCCGACCAGGACGCCGAGGGACGCCAGGTGGGCGACGGTGTCCCAGCAGGGCTCGTCCCGCGTGGCCCACAGGTACAGGGACGCCTCGGAGTGCTCGATGCGGAAACCGTGCCTCTCGAACGCCTCGCGCAGGGCGGCGCGGCGCCGCGCGTACCGGGCCCGCTGCTCGTCGACGTGGGCGTCGTCGCCGTAGGCCACGGTCATCGCGGCCTGCACCGGAGCCGGGACGATCATCCCGGCGTGCTTGCGGACCTCCAGCAGCCGCTTCACCAGCGCGAGGTCTCCGGTGACGAACCCGGCGCGGTAGCCCGCCATGCTGGACCGCTTGGACAGCGAGTTCAGCGCGAGCAGCCCCTCGTGGGAGCCGTCGCAGACGTCCGGGTGCAGGATCGAGATCGGCGGGTTCCGCTCGTCCCAGCCGAACTCCAGGTAGCACTCGTCGCTGACGACGACCGCGCCGCGCCCGCGCGCCCACACCACGACCTTGCGCAGGTGCTCGGCGGGCAGCACCTTGCCGGTCGGGTTGGACGGCGAGTTCACCCACACGATCTTCGGGGCGACCGGGCCGAGGGACAGCAGGCCGTCCGTCGCGACGGGGTCGGCCCCGGCGAGCCGGGCGCCCACGTCGTAGGTCGGGTAGGCCAGCGCGGGGAAGACGACCTTGTCGCCGGGGCCGGCGCCGAGCAGCGTCGGCAGCCAGGCGACGAGCTCCTTGGTGCCGATGACGGGGAGCACCGCGTCCGGGTCGGCGCCCGTCACGCCCGCGCGGCGCCGGAGCCATCCGGCGACGGCCTCGCGCAGCTCCGGCGTCCCGTAGGTCTGCGGGTAGCCGGGCGCGTCGGACGCGGCGGCCAGCGACCGCCGGATCGGCTCGGGCGTCGGGTCCACGGGGGTTCCGACCGAGAGGTCGACGATGCCGTCCGGGTGCGCCAGCGCCCGCTCCTTGTACGGCGCGAGCCGATCCCACGGAAAGTCCGGCAGCGTGAACAACGCCCATACCTCCTTGGAGAAAACCGCCGGGCCGCGGTCGTCCACGACCACGGCCCGGTTCCCGGCGCAGGCGGGCCCTCGGAACGCGCCAATCGGAGCGCTCCGGACCCGCCCTAGATCAGTCGTCCTGGCTCTGCGGGGGCAGCGCGGCGACGATCGGGTGGTCCTTGTCGATCTTCCCGACCTTGGACGCGCCGCCGGGCGAGCCGAGGTCGTCGAAGAACTCCACGTTGGCCTTGTAGAAATCCTTCCACTGGTCAGGCGTGTCGTCCTCGTAGTAGATCGCCTCAACCGGGCAAACCGGCTCGCACGCACCGCAGTCGACGCACTCGTCCGGGTGGATGTAGAGCATGCGCTTGCCCTCGTAGATGCAGTCGACCGGGCACTCCTCGATGCATGCCTTGTCGAGCAGGTCCACGCAGGGCTGCGCAATGACGTAGGTCACGTCAGTGACTCCTCTCGGATTTCCGGCCCCGCCGCACGTCACGGCTCACCGCAAGCTCGCTGTGAATAGTATGGCCACCCCGCCGCCGTCCATTCGACATGGGGGTCCCTACATGTCCGGCCGCTTCGCCGCACGCCTGGTGGTGGCCATCAGTGGCGCGGACGTGGGTCAGCGGATCTCGCTGCGCCGCCGTCTGCCAACGGGAGAGTACAGCGACGTCGTGGGCGTACTCGAATCATGGTCCGGCGGGACGCTCGCGGTGCGCCGCCGGAACGGCGAGCTCGTCGAGGTCCCGGAGGGGACCATGGTCGCGGCGAAGGTCGTCCCGCCGCAGCCCCCGCCCCGGCGGCGCCCCCGCCGGGAGGAACCCGAAGACGACTAGCGAGGACTCGCCGGGACGGGCGGAGCGGGCGCCAAGCCGCTGGGCGACGGGCCGCTGGGCGCAGGACCGCTGGGCGCAGGGCCTCCGGAAGCCGGCCCGCCGGGAACCGGAGTGTTGGGCGCCGGGGCGGTGGGGGTCGTGCTCCCGGCCGGCGGGCCGGCGGACGATCCGGCAGGCGGCGGGCTCGCCGTGACCCGCGTGGGCGGCGGCGTCCGCTCGCTGTAGGAGGCGCCCGGCACGAGCCGCCGTCCGGTGAACAGCTCCGAGACGGTCACGAACGTGAACCCGCGTTCGCGCAGCCCGTCCACGACCTTGGGGATGGAGTCGACGCTCGGCTTGTGGATGTCGTGGAACAGGACGATGCCGCCGGTCTTCGGCTCCTTGACCCCGACGCGCGTGTCGCGGGCGGCGTCGCGGTAGCGCCAGTCGAGCGTGTCGACGCTCCAGAGCACCAGCGGCATCCCGATCGCGTGTTCGACGCGCTTGTTCGTGGACCCGTAGGGCGGCCGGACCAGCGTGGGCGCGACGCCGGAGGCGTCCTTGACGGCCTTCTGCGTGCGCTGGATCTCAGACCGCACCTCGGCGGACGACAGGGTGGTCAGATTCGGGTGCGACCAGCTGTGGTTGGCGACCTCCTGGCCCTCCAGGGCCATCCGGCGCACGATGTCGCGGTGGGCGCCGACGTTCTGGCCGAGCATGAAGAAGGTGGCGCGCGCGCCATGCTTCCTGAGCGTGTCGAGCAGTCGCGCCGTGTAGGGGCCGGGGCCGTCGTCGAACGTCAGCGCGACGCACTTCACCCGGTCGCAGTCGATCTTCCTGGGCGGGGGCGGCGTCGGGCTCGGCGGCCGCGTCGCCGGTGCCTTGCTCTTGATCGCGCCATGCTCCCCGGCGGTCCGCGCGTGCCGCTCCGCATGGCTGCATCCGGCCGCGAGCAGGATTCCGGCGACGATGACGGCACAATTCCTGATCCGCACCAGGCACCCCCGTAACGTGTCACCTCGGGCGGCTTAATACCCTCCGTAACCGATGCAACACGCCTCCCGATGGTCCGGAAAATCAAGATCGTCCTTGGGACGCACCGGGGGATTCCCCTCCATCACGCGACAGTCCGCTCCCCCCGCACGTCATCAGGCTCGCCACGCCCGGACGCCCCGCCGACGGCCCTGCGGCAGGCACCCCGGTGGCCGAAGGCGGCCATCGAGCGAGGGCGTCCGGACGCCTCCCGCCCCTCCTTCGCGAGCGCCGTCCTCAGCGGACGGGCCAGTCGGGGACTTCGGGCGGCAGGTCCTTGCTGACGCGCAGTGGGAAGGCGGCGTCGCGCTTCTCCAGGAAGGACGAGACGCCCTCGACGGCGTCGGCGGCGGCGCCGAGCGAGGCCATGAGGCGGGAGTCGGCGATGTGCGCGTCCCAGGGGGACGGTGCGGACAGGCCGGACCACATGAGGCGCCGGATCGCGGCGACCGAGACGGCGGAGGTGTTGTCGGCGATCTCGCGCGCCAGCGCGTACGCGGCGGGGAGGAGTTCGCCGGGCGCGTGGACGCGGGAGACGAGGCGGCCGGCGAGGGCCTCCTGCGCGTCGAAGATCCGGCCGGTGGCGGCCCACTCCATGGCCTGCGCGATGCCGACCAGGCGCGGCAGGAACCAGCTGGACGCGGCCTCGGTGACGATCCCGCGCCGCGCGAACACGAAGCCGAACCTGGCCTTCTCGCTGGCGAGCCGGACGTCCATCGGGAGGGTCATGGTCACGCCCACGCCGACGGCCGCGCCGTTGAACGCGCCGATGACGGGCTTGAGGCAGCGGGCGATGCGGAGCGCCACCGTCCCGCCGCCGTCGCGCGGGGTGCCGTCCTCCAGGACGTCGTCCTCCCCCGCGAACATGTCCTTGGACCTGTCCTTGTCGAAGGTGTCGCCGCCGCCGCTCAGGTCGGCGCCCGCGCAGAACGCGCGGCCCGCGCCGGTCACCACGACCGCGCGCACGTCGTCGTCGGCGTCGATCCGGTCGAAGACGTCGAGCATCTCGTTGCGCATCACGAACGTGTAGGCGTTCATCTTCTGCGGCCGGTTGAGCGTGACCGTGGCGATCCCGTCCCGAACCTCGTACTCGATCTCTGCGTACGGCACCCTGCGCACCCTTCTCCAGACCGGCTGTCAGAATCCGATTCTAGGAAGGGGCCCGTCAGGCGCGGGCTTCGGGGAACATCCGGAGCAGGACGTCCCGGCGCCACTCGGCGAGGTCGCGTCCCGGCGGCGGGACGGGCGCCAGCGTGCCGCCGTCCGCCGGTGTGAGACGGATCTCGACGCCGGGCGCCAGTGTGAGACGGATCTCCACTCCGGGCGCCGGTTCGTCCGGGATCTCCCCGGTGGCGGCGAGGCGCTGCGCGAGCGCGGCGAGGACGCGCGCCCAGCCCTGCCCCAGATAGGGCGGAAGCCCGTCGGCGCGCAGTTCCGGGAGGCCCCTGGCGGACAGGCCGGAAGTGCGCAGGGTCAGGCCGTCCGGGCGCTCGGCCCCGACGACGCGGATCTCGGACGTGACGTCCGCCACGGCAACCCCATCTCACCATCGGTCGATGTCCGATAAATTGTGACAGTGAACTGGGCCGTGACGACGTACGACTCCGCCTTCGGGTATGTGTCCGCGCACGGTGCGCCCCTCGTCGACCTCCTCGACCCGCAGCCCGGCGAGAGGGTCATCGACCTCGGGTGCGGCACCGGCTCGTTCAGCGCGGAGATCGCCGAGCGGGGCGCCGAGGTGCTGGGCATCGACGGCAGCCCCGAGATGGTCGCGCAGGCGACCGCCATGCACACCGGGCTGTCGTTCATCGTCGGCGACGCCCACGACTTCACCGTCACCGAGTCCTTCGACGCGGTCGCCTCGAACGCGGCCCTGCACTGGATGACCCGCGACCCCGACGCGGTGATCGGGCGCGTGCACGCGGCGCTGCGTCCCGGCGGCCGTTTCGTCGGCGAGCTCGGCGGCGCGGGCAACTGCGCCGAGCTGATCGTCGCGATGCAGACGGCGTGGCGGGTGTTCGGCCTCGGCGAGCCCGAGCTGCCCTGGTACTTCCCGTCGCCGGCCGCGTACGCGACCAAGCTGGAGGAGGCCGGGTTCACGCTGCGGCTGCTGGAGCACGCCGAGCGCCCGACGCGGATGACCGAAGGCCCGAACGGCGCCGCCGACTGGGTCCGCGCGTACGCCTCCCGCGCGCTGGCCGACGTCCCGCCGGAGCTGGTGGACCCGCTGCTCGACCGCGTGAACGACCTCGCCGCGCCCGCGCTGCGCCGCGAGTCGGGGTGGGTCGCCGACTACGTGCGGCTGCGGTTCGCGGCCGTCCGGCGGTCGGACGGGGCCGCGCCGACGCCGTTCGGGCCGATGGCCGCCGACCTCCCGCTGTAGGCGCCGCCCTAAGGTGGGAGGCATGCTGCGGCTCCACGACCATCGGACGGGACGGACGGAGGCGCTGCCCGCCGGGCGCGGGCTGCGCGTCCAGGTCGTGGACGGCGGGTACCGCCGCGCGGTCGTCGCCGACCTGCTGCGGCGGGTCGCCGGACGGTCCGGGCGCCACGTCCGGGTCGTGAGCACGCCGGGCGCCGCGACGGGCCTGGACGACTACGGCGTCCAGGAGTTCGAGGTGCTGGACGACGTCCTCCCGGACGCCGACGTGTACGTCTCGGAGACGGCCGACAGGGACGCGCTGTGCATGGCCGTCCCGCAGGAGACCGGGACGTCGCCGGATCCGTACACCGCGCGCCTGGCGATGCTGGAGACCCCGTACCGGGAGCCTCTGGAGCTGTCGGCGGAGAAGCTGTCGGCGGCCGCGGAGCGGCTGGACGCGTGGCGCGGCAAGGTCGCCCAGTGGGCGACGTCCCCGGGACGCCCGATGAACCGCGCGTACGCGGCCGAGGCCGAGGCCGCGCTGGCCGACGACCTCGGCAGCCCCGCCGCGCTGGCCGTCCTGGACCGGCTCGCCGCCGACCCGGACGTCCCGCCGGGCGCGAAGCTGGAGACGTTCATCCACCTCGACCTGGTGCTGGCGCTCGGGCTGGTCGCCGCGATCGGCCAGGCCTGATCCGGGGCGCGCTCAGGCGTCCGGGATCTCGACGAGGCCGCCGTCGGCGAGCAGGTCGGTGACCGGCCGCCGGAACACGTGCGCCGTCCCGCCGCCCGGCTGCCCGAACCACGGGACGGCCGTTCCGGTCAGGGTCTCCATAGGCCGCTGCAGCCGGTAGACGCGGTACGGGCGGTCCCGCCACTCGGGCGGCAGCGACCGCTGCGGATACGGCGTGCGCGCCGCGTACGTCACGTTGCCGTCCGGGGCGCCGTAGCGGTCCACCTCCGTTCCCGCGGCCAGCTCCACGACATGGCGGTCGCGCAGGAGCGAGAGCGGCGGCTCACCCTTGAGCGGCGCGAACGGCCCGTCCTCGACGGTGTGGCGGGGGTCGAGCAGCAGCCGCCCGAGCAGGTGCGCGGACGCCTGCTCGGCGTCGTCGAAGACGGCCTCCTTGCGGCGCTCCCCGTCGCGCATCCGGAACACCGACCAGCGGCCCTGCCTCGACACCAGGCACCAGACGCCCTCGGCCACGTCGTCGAGGCAGCGCGCGTTGATGCGGTAGGAGGCGCGGTCGACGCGGAGCTGGTCGAGGCGGTGCTGGAGCGTCGCCGTCCAATCGGGCTCGGCTTCGGCCGGAACGCGTTCGGGCGCGGCGCGCCCGGTGACGGCGGCGTTCGCGGCGTTCATGGTGTCGTCGTCGACTTCGGGGACGCGGAACCCGTTGGCGATGATGTGCGCGACGAGGTCGGGCTCCGGCGGGACGCCGTGCTCGCTCAGGTAGTAGGCCACCGCACCCGACCACACCCACGTCCCGTCGGTGTGGAAGGTCAGCGGCACCGCCGAGCCGCGCGACGGGTCGAGCCGGTCGGGGGCGTTCGAGCGCGCGGCCATGACGGCCGGGGCCTGCCGCAGGTACTCGGCCACGCGCCCGGCCTGGTCCGGCGGGACGGGCGGGCGCGACACGGCGGGACGGCTCCCGTCCGGGCCCGCGTGGTCGAAGATCTTGGCCCGGCGCAGCCCCGACCCCGGCGGGGGCGGCGGCGTGCCGGCCACCGCCATCGGCCGGGGGCGCGGTCCGAGCCGGCGCGCCATCCAGTCCGGGACGTCCTCGCGCGGGAACCGCTCCAGCTCGCGCCGGACGTCGTCGGCGGACGGCTCCTCGTCCCAGCGCGGCTCGTCGTCGTGGGCGAAGCTCGCGCGGCAGCGCACGGCCCCGTCCTCGTACAGGACCTCGAAGTCGATCCGCGACCAGGTGGATCCCTGGAACGCGTGCGTCCCGGCGCGGAGCCGGTCGAGCAGCACGGCGGCGGCGGCGGGCGCCTCCCGGGACGTCCGGGCGCCGTCGGCGTGGTGGCACGTCATCGCGGAGAGCTCGGCATGCCCGCCGACCGCCTGGTAGTGCCCGCAGACCCGCTCCCACAGCGCGGGCGCGTGGTCGGCGATCAGGATCGCGAACCGGTTCGACAGCAGCTCCGTCCGCTCGACCGGGTTCATCGGCTCCGGGGCGGACGCGGGCGGCGCGGCGGGCTCGCGGCCCTCCAGCCGGTCGCGCAGCCAGCCCGGCACGTTCTCGCCGTCCCGCGGCATCACGGTCTGGTCGCGCCGCCAGTACTCCACCGGGATCGGCGGGTCCCACAGCGGGTCGAACTCGTGGTTGTAGAGCGGGCGCACCGAACCCGGCTCGATGATCATGGTCATCGAGAACCAGCTGCCCCGCTCGGGCCGGCACTGCGCGCGGCGCAGGTCCATCAGCAGGCCGGTCAGCTCCTCCGGGACGTCCTCGGCCGCCACGATCCCGCCTTCGCCCGTCAGCACCGTCAGCGCGACGTCGCTCGCGGCGACCGTCGCGGCGCAGTGCAGGTCGAGCCGCCGCCAGCCGGGCGGGGCCAGCCGCCGCGCGAACTCGGCGACCCGGCTCTCGAACTCCGCGACGCGGTCGTCCTGGCCCGTCACCGCGCGTCCCTCCGTCCCGATGGCTCCCCCTATGGCACCTGATCGGCAGGTTAACCGCACTAATCAATGTATTGCGCACCGCCCCGGGCGCTGGCGACGCTCGCGGGAGGCTACTTTCGTATGTCGTGTCCACCGCTGCACCAGCGTCGTCCGTCCCGGCGTCCCCCGGCCCGCCGCACCCCCGGCGTCGCCGCCGTGCCCGCCCGCTGATGTCGGCGGTCGTCACGATCACCGCACTGCTGTGCGCGCTCGTCGGCGGGGTCGGCTGGTACTTCGCCGGCGTCGCCATCGAGGTCGACCACTCCGCCGAGTACCCGCTGACCATCGAGGACATGGGGAACGGCACCGTCACGCTGCCCCGCGAGCCGGGGACGGAGCGGCCCGGCGCGTGGGCCCTGGTCTGGAAGGGCGGGCGCGCCCTGCTCGGGCCCGTCGTCGGCGGGAACGACGAGCACGTCGTCCGGAAGGTGTCCCCCGTGGAGGGCGCCCTGGTGAAGGACGCCCCGGCGATGATCGACCACTGGATGTACGACGGCGACCCCAAGACGGCGCTCGGGCTGCCGTTCCAGGACGTCTCATATCCGTCCGAGGTCGGGCCCATGCCCGCATGGCTCGTCCCGGGGACGTCCCCCAAGAGCACCTGGGTCATCGGCGTCCACGGGCGCAACGCCGACAAGGCCGAGACGTTCCGCGTGATGCGCACCGTCCATGCGCTGGGCATGCCGATGCTGTCCATCGCCTACCGCAACGACGTGGGCGCACCCCCTTCGCAGGACCGCCGCAACCATCTGGGCGACAAGGAGTGGCACGACGTCGTCTCCGCCATGGGCTACGCACGCGCCCACGGCGCGACGGGCGTCGTCCTGTACGGATGGTCGATGGGCGGTGCGATGGCGATGACGACGTTGCAGCGGGACCCGTCGTTCGTGCGCGGGGTCGTGCTGGACTCCCCCGTCCTGGACTGGAACGCCACCCTGGACAAGCAGGCCGACGCCCGCCACCTGCCCGGCTTCATGACGGACATCGCCAAGCGCGTCCTGCAGTGGCGCATCGGCATCGACCTGACCGACTTCGACATGCGCCGGTTCGCGCCCCACCTGCGGACGCCGGTCCTCATGTTCACCACCGAGGACGACGCCACCGTCGCCAACGCCCCCGCCTTCGCCTTCGCCCGGAAGGCGCCGCCCGGCACGGTCACCCACATCCCCACGCCGGGCGACCACACCGAGTCCTGGAACGTCGACCCCGCCGCCTACGAGCGTTCGCTGGTCGCGTTCCTCAGGAGGGTGGGCTGACCTCCAGGAGCGTCTTGCCGACGGTCCCGCGCGACTCGATCGCGGCGTGCGCCCCGGCGGCGTCGTCGAGCGGGAAGCGCTGCCCGATCACCGGCTCGATCCGTCCGGCCGCCGCCTCGCGCAGCGCGTGCCGCGTGAACTCCCGCAACTCCTCCGGCGTGGCCGCGGGCCGGACGAGCGTGACGCCCCGCTCCCGGGCGTCCTCCTCGGGGATGCTCGCCCACTCCCCGCTCGCAAGCCCGAAGCTGACCATGCGGCCGCCCTGCCTGAGCAGGCCGAACGCCTCACGGGCCACGTCCCCGCCCACACCGTCGAACACGACGTCCACCGGCCCGGCCTTCTCCGCCCAGCCCGGCTCGCCGTAGTCGACGGCCTCGTCCGCCCCCAACCTCATGACCAGCTCGGTCTTCCGCGCACCTCGCGCGGCCGCGACGACCGTCGCCCCCTGCGCCTTCGCGAGCTGGACGAGGAGCGTCCCGACCCCACCGGCCGCCGCCTCCACCAGGACGCGTTCGCCTTCGCGGGGCCGGGCCGCGCGCGTCATCATCGTCGCGGTGCGCCCGTCGGCCAGCAGGGCGACCGCGTGGTCGAGCGCCAGGCCGTCCGGCACCTCGAACAGGCCCTCGGCGTCCACGGCGGCCTTCTCCGCGTAGCCGCCGGTGCCGCCGGTACTGCTGACGACACGCCGTCCGACGAGCGTCCCGTCCACCCCGTCCCCGACCGCCGTGACCACGCCGCCGACCCCGTTGCCCGGGATCACCGGCGGCTCCAGCCGCACCGGCATCGGACCGGTGCCCGACCGCATCTGCGTCTCCACGAACGTGATGTTGGCGAACTCGACCTCGACCAGCGCCCGGCCCCCACCCGGCACCGGATCGGGCGCGTCCCCCGCGACCAGCACCTCCGGCCCGCCGAACTTCCTCAACCACACAGCACGCATGTCCGACTCCTCCCATCAGCGCGTTCACCAGGAGCCTGGTACCTCAAGCAAGGTCGAGGTCAAGCGGTCGCAACGAATCCCTTTTCTCGCCCCACGCATCTCTGTAAGCTTTCGCGCGTATTCGGCCCGTTGTCTGCTGCCGCTCAGGGATGGCGATGCGCACCCGGTTGGTACGTTCCTCCCCTCTGGGGTCTCGCCGCGCCGCCTGCCTGTCGGCCGTCCTCGCCGTGTGCACGGCCGCCGGATGCGGCTCGTCCGGCGGCGGCGAACTGGCCCCCAACGGCCGGTTCGACACCGGCGGCACCCCGGCCGCCGCCGGCGTGCCCACCGCGATCCCGACGGAGCAGCTCTTCACGACGGTCCTTGCCCGCTACCGCGCCTATCAGGCCGCGTACCAGGCCGCCTACGAGAAGAACGACCCCGCCGGCCTCACCGACGTCGCCATGGACCCCCTCCTCACCGAGGTCACCGACGACGTCGAGGCCACCAAGGCCAAGGGCCAGATCTGGCGCTTCACGAAGACCCTGAACCCCCGGGTCTACGCGGCCTCCAAGGACCGCACGAAGGTCTACCTGATCGACTGCGTCAACACCGTCGCGGGCTACCGCTTCTCCGCCAAGACGGGCAAGCGGACGGGCGGAGGCAAGGGCGGCGCCTACCTCTACCGGTACACCGTCCAGTACGACGGCGGTTCCTGGAAGGTCGCCGCTTCCGTCCGGGACCGCACATGCTGACATCCCCCAGAGGACACGCGATGTCTCACACCCCCACACGGCACCGCGCGGCGTCAGGCATCACCGTGGCGGCGGCCCTCCTGTCCACCCTCGTGGCCCCGGCCCAGGCCCTCGCCGACGGATGCGGCGGCGCGAACAAGGGTCTCGACTGCAACCTGTCCGGCGTGACCGGCGGACGCGGAGGCGGGGGCGGAGGCGGGACGGGTGGAGGCGGGACGGGCGGCGTCAGCGGCCCGGTGGCTCCACCCGCCCCCGAAGGCCTGACCGACAACCAGGCCGTGGACGGCGTCGACGGCCCCGGAGGCAACGCGCCGCCCGCGGCCGCGCCGCCCGACACCTGGACGCTGGTGCAGCAGGCCAGGGCCTCGGCGCAGTTCCCCGTGCCGACCGTCCACACGGCCCCCAAGGGCAAGACCTTCGTCCGGCTGCGGACGTCCCTGTGGGTGGACGGCTTCGCCGTCGTCCAGACCCAGCCGATCACGGTGGGCGCCCAGACCGTCCAGGCGACGGCGAACCCGTCGTCCGTCACCTGGAACCTCGGCGAGACACAGATCGTCTGCCAGGACGCGGGCAGCAAGGACGGAAAGACCTGCGGCTACACCTACAGGCGCGCCTCGGCCGGCCAGCCGGGCGGCGCCTGGCAGATCACCGCCACCATCACCTGGAAGATCACCTGGACCTGCCAGGGCGCCGACTGCGACGCCGCCGGCGGCGCCCTCGACGACCAGACCATGACCTCCCAGCCGACCCCCCTGGTCGTCAGCGAGATCCAGACCAACACCGGCGGCTGACCCGCTCGCACCCGCTTCTCGGCTCCTTCTACTGGCGGCGGCGCCCTGTCTGCTCATGCTGCCGCTCACTGGAGCGGCCTGCTCGCTTCGCGACGGCGACCCCGACCCCGATCGCCGCGGCCACCGGCCATTCCACGACACCGAACGCCGCCAGGGCGCCCAGCCCCGCGTAGTAGGCCAGCCGGCCCGGCGGCGCGAAGAACGAGGTCACGGCCTTACCGGCCGTCATCATCTCGTCGCCGCTCACCGGAAGAGTCGGCGTCGGCACGTTGACCCTGTGGACGGTGACGTGCGGGGTGACAAGAGGAACGGCGACCGTCCGATGCGCCGTTCCGGTGCCCTCCTTCGACGTGGGGCGCTTCGTGGTGGAAGCTCGGCCCTTGGTCTGGGACCGCTCCTTTTGCGGGGCCCGGCCACGGGTGGTCGTGGGCCTGGTCTTGGTCTTTCCGGTCGCTGCCATATCGGCCTCCTGGAAAAGGGCTGGGCCTCTCATGGTCCGGAGATGGGGCTGCAGTCCGCGTGTCCGTTGAGGTCGGCTACCCGCGACACCAGCGCCGCAATCAGCACGTTGCGGTCCGTTTACGGGGGTTTAAGGATTCTTCTCCGTCGCGTCCAGCGGCCTCAACGGTGCCCAGGCCAAGCGGCCAGGTCCTCGGCGGCTGACGCTTCACCGGGATCCGGACGGCCTCGCCGGACCCGGCCCGGAAGCGGAAGGCAGCAGCCTTGGGGCGACGGCGGCCCCCAGGGTCGCGGCCGCCGCCGCGATCGTGACGATCGTCCAGGCTCCGGGGCCGAGAGGGGTGCAGCCGAAGAACTGGCTGATGCCCGGTGTTTCGACCACGGCGAACAGGGCTGCGGCCGAGACGGCGCAGGTGGCGAGGACCAGGGGTCTGTTCCAGCGGGAGATGAGCGTTTGGCCGAGTTGGGCGCAGACCAGGGCGGCCAGGCCCATGGTGGAGGCCCGGCGGCGTCCTCCGGGGATGAGGCCGGTGAGGCGGCCCGCCTGCCAGGAGGCCAGGGCCGCCGCTGCGGTGGCGGCGCCGCGCACGGCCAGCACCTGTTGCATGTCCTGGCCGGTGAACCCGCGTACCGGCGCGGCGCCGAGTGGTGCCCAGGGGTCGGGTCCGGGGTCGGCGGGGGTGATGGCGACGGCGAGCGACGGCAGCATGTCGGTGAACAGGTTCACCAGGAGCAGTTGCCGGGTGCTCAGCGGGGCGTTGCCGTCCAGCGCCGTCCCCAGGGTGGTGAAGGCCACTTCCCCGGCGTTGCCGCCCACCAGGATCGCGGCGGCGTCCCGGACGCTGTTCCACAGGGCGCGGCCCTCGCGCAGCGCGTCGAGGATGAGTGTGGTGTCGGGCGCGGTCAGGACGAGGTCCGCGGCGTTGCGGGCCGCGCCGGAGCCGCGCCCGGCGACGGCGATGCCGACGTCGGCGCGGCGGATGGCCGCGGCGTCGTTCGTCCCGTCGCCGGTCATCGCGACCACCCGCCCGGCTCGGCGCAGGTCCTTGATGATCCGTACCTTCTGGGCCGGGGTGACACGGGCGTAGACCGTCGCGCGCTGGACGGCCTCGACACGCTCGGCGGCGGACAGAGTGTCGAGTTCGGCACCGGTGACGACATCGTGTGCGTCGGGGATGCCGAGTTCGGCGGCGACGGCGACGGCGGTGTCCGGGTGGTCGCCGGTGATCATGGTGACCTGCACGCCCGCCTCACAGAGCCGCCGTACCGCCTCCTCGGCGGTGGGACGCGGAGTGTCGGCGATGCCGATGAAACCGAGCAGGGCGAGGTCCTCGACGTGCTCGGTGATCTCACCGCGCGCTCCGGCGGCGTCGGGGACGTTCCGTTCGGCGATGGCGAGCACGCGCAGGCCCTGTCCCGCCAGCCGGCGGACGGTCGCGGCGGCGGCGCGGCGCCGGGCGGCGGTGAGCGGCTTGTCCCGCCCACCCTTGGGCCCGCCGTGGACCCGGCTGCATTTGGCCAGGAGCACTTCGGGAGCGCCCTTGACGGCGATGACCGCTCGGTCGTCGTCGTGCCCGAGCGAGGCGGAGAACCCCCGGGTGGTCTCGAAGGGCAGTTCCTCTTCCAGGCGCCACCGGCTGTCGGGTGGCAGGTTCTCCGCGCGCTCCAGGACGGCCCGGTCGGTGGCGTGGGGGGCCTGCCCGCCGCCCGGCGGCGGGCAGGCCCGCGCGGCGACCCGCAGGATGCCCCGGCCGCCCTCCCCGGTCAGGGGCAGCGGACGGGTGGAACCGGACGCGCGGACCACGCGGAGCCGGCCCTCGGTGAGGGTGCCGGTCTTGTCGAAGCACAGGGTGTCCACCCGGCCGAGGGCCTCCAGCGCCCGGGTGGAGCGGACCAGCACCCCCAGGCGTGACAGCCGCCGCGCCGCGGCCAGCTGGGAGATGGTGGCGACCAGGGGCAGCCCCTCGGGGACGGCGGCCACGGCGACCGCGACGCCGGAGCCGAGGCCGCGGCGCAGGGGCCGGCCGCGCAGCATCCCGAGCAGGGTGACGGCCGCGCCGCCCAGAACCGTGGCGGGCAGGGCCCGGTGGGTGAGCTCGGCCAGGTGGGCCTGCATGCTGGAGGAGACGTCCGCGGCGCCGGCGAGGGCCGCGGCCCGTCCTGCCTCGGTGGCCTCGGCAGTGGCGACGACGACGGCCACCGCTTCGCCTGCCACAACGGTGGTGCCCTCGTAGACCATGCAGTGCCGGTCGGCGGGGTCGGGGCCCGGGGAAGGCTCGACGCTCTTGTCGACGGGCACCGACTCACCGGTGAGTGCGGCCTCGTCCACCTCCAGCGATTCGGCCCAGAGCAGCCGGGCGTCCGCGGGGACGACGTCCTCCGAACGCAGCAGGATCACGTCTCCGGTGTGCAGGCGGTCGGCCGTGACCCGGTCGCTCTCTGCGGTCCGCAGCCGCGCGAAGTCCCTCTCACCCGCCGTCTCCCCTGCTTGCCCCTCCACGACCGCCTGCGCGTCGACGCGCAGGCGGCGGGCGTGGATCCGTTGTGTCAGCAGCAGCTCGCCCAGAGCCTTCTCCGCCCGCATGCGCTGGGCGCCGCCGACGAGGGCGTTGCCCGCCACGACCCCGGCGACGAGCAGCGCGTCGACGCTGGAGCCGACCACCGCCGAAGCCGCCGCCCCGAGTGCGAGGACGGGAGTCAGCGGGTCGGCGAGTTCCTGCCGCACGGCCGCGGCGATACGCAACCCCGTGCCGGCGGGCCCGGCCACGGCCCGGCGCAGGAGCGGCACCTTCCCGAGTGCGGCCTGCGTTTCCGCGCCGTTCCCGGCTGCGCGCTCGGCGGCGATGCGCGACAGCCGCCGCCACGCCGCCTCGGCGGTGAGGGCGTGCCAGTCGTCCCGGACGATGGGCAGCGGCAGCGGGCGGTGGTTCAGCCGCCGGGCGCTCACCGCGTTGACCGCCATCGCCGACAACGAGGCCGCGTGCACGGGGGGCACGTCGTGCCAGGACCCGACCACGCGGCGCAGCCCCACTCGACCGGCGCGGCGCCGGCGCGGCCTCCCCGCGATCAGCAGCGCACCCAGCGCGGACGCGCTCAGCGACAACTGTGCGGCACGCTCACTGGCACGCCGCGCCGACCGGACCGCCACCAGCAGCCGCCACGCCTCCGCCAGGCCCGGACCGCACAGCAGGTCGGCGCGCCAGTCGATCGGACGATCATCGCGCAGCACACCGATCCCCACGTCGGCCGCATCGAGCGCCTGGTCCTGCCCGCATGCGACGGCCAGAACCCCATGGCCGTCGCGCTGCAGGTCACCCACGCACCGCACCAGCCGGTCCGCGGCCACCGCGGAGTCATCGCCCCAGGCCAACAGCTCACGGGTGCTGGCATGCTCGGTCAGGACCACCACGTCGGCCGCCTCATGCGCCGCCGAGAGCAGGGCCTCCGCCAGGGGGTCGAGCGAGGATCCGACCCACACCCGGCCGCACCGTCCTCGTTGCTCGTCGAGTAGGTCCAGCGTGACGCCGCACGGGTCGGCGGGGCCGCCGGACGGTGCGTCGGCCGCCCGCTCCAGCCGGCACCCCGCCGCCTCCCGACCGCCCTCGGGCCTCCCCCGCCACGGCCCGGGCCCTTCCAGGTCATCGCGACCGTACCCGGCCAGCAACGCGCTCGCGGCACGCCACACGCCCGCGTCGTCCAGCACGTCACCGGTGGCGACCGCCGACAGCAGCCGCAGCTCCCCATCGCACAGCACGGCGGAGTCGATCACCACCGCGCTGACCCGGTCCAGCCGCCGCAGCGCCCCCGGGTCCAGCTGCACCACGCCCCGCCGCGCAAGGTCATGTGCCAGCACCGCCGCGAACGCCTCCCGCCCGTGCCGTGCCGCCTTCGGCACGGTCGCCAGCAGCAGGTCGGCGACGGCGGACACATCGCGCGTGCCCACCAGAACCCCGGCAGCTCCGATGAGGTGACCCAGCGACGTACGGTCCGCGGCCTTCTCCACCGGCCCGTCCGGAAGCGGGCAAGGACGCTGGGCGCGGCGGCCCCAGTCTTGCGGCCGGCCGCCCGCCAGCCGCGGCTCGCGGGCATCCCACACCTGGCGTCGCGCCTGGATCTCGTAGAGCTGAAAGACCCGGTGGGCGGCGTCAACGGCCACCGGGACGAGCCCCTGCCCGGCCCCGTGCACGACGGCACTGGCCACACCGAGCAGAGCGTCGGCGCGCGGCGCGCCCAGCCGCCGCTCCAGGCCCGCCCGCACCCTGGGCATGGAGTCCGCCACCGACACCGCCGCCACCACCGGCCTCGGCACCGGCGGAAGGAACAGCAGCCGCCCGGCCAGCGCTCCAGCGGCGCCCGCGCAGTCGGCCGCCAGGGCGGACATCGCCGCCGTCCACGCCATCTCGTCGTCCGGTCGACGCGCGTGCGCGGCCTCGTCGAACCGGGCGGCCCCGTGCGCCTCCTCCACGTCCTCGACCGTCGACACCAGGGTGTCGAGGTCCACCGCGCCCTCCGCGTACGCCACCAGGACGTGACCGGTGACCGCGTTGACCTCCGCCAGGTCCACGCCTTCCAGACTCAGAAGCGCATCCCTCAGCGCCTTGGTGTATCGCCGTTGCCGCCTCCCGCCGCCCGCCAGGCCGTTGGCCCGGATGTGCGCCCGCCCACCCCGCGCCCACACCCGGCGGCCGGACTCCCCCGCGGCCAACGCGACCACCGCACCGGACACCCGGGTCGCACGGTCGAACCCCGCCTCCGCCACCGCTCGGACCGTAGAGGCCACGCCCGGCCGGCCGTCCTTCTGGTCCGGCGCTTCCCCGCTCTT
Source organism: Actinomadura sp. NPDC023710 (assembly GCF_040639875.1). Classification (NCBI taxonomy): domain Bacteria; kingdom Bacillati; phylum Actinomycetota; class Actinomycetes; order Streptosporangiales; family Thermomonosporaceae; genus Actinomadura; species Actinomadura sp. NPDC023710. The sequence continues at coordinate 192,022 of NZ_JBFAGB010000009.1, read as the reverse complement.
TCGCCGGCCTTCAGCGGCTTTCCCGTCCTCGGCGCCCCCGCGCAGGACAGCCGCCCCCCGCCTCCCGACCTCATGGACGGTCCCCGTGGCGACGCGGGCGGTGGTCCCCACGCCGACCGCGGCCGCCCGTGTCCCCGCCACCGCACCGCTGACGGCCAGCGTCGAAGCCATGTCCACCGCCGCGAACGGCACGGCGAGCACCGCCTTGGCAACCGACATCCCCGCGATGCCCACCACACGCTCCCTCAGCCCTCGAAGAACCGGGACCGATCACCTCATCCGCCGCCTGCCGCCGAGTACCCGCAACAAGAGCCCACAAACAGCCAAAGCCCCTGCTCAGCCCGTTTCGGAGCCTCACCGGGCAACCGACTGACCATCCGGGCCGCCGACCGCCGGTCAGCACCGGAGCACGGCCGGGACGGGCCGCATGGTCATCCGCTCCTCGGTTTTCTCGCGGCGGCTCCCAGTCCCGTCATCGCCGCAGCGCACAGGCAGATCGTGGTGAACGACCAGAGGCCGGTAACGGTCGCGCCGACGATGGCGCCGATCATGTACAACAGCCAGACCAGGGCGAGCAGCCTCGAACCGCGTCGCCGATGGGAGTTCTCACTGCTTCCGGCGAACAACCGGGTCACCGTGCTGGTGACCACCGTGGTGGGGACCCCGTTGATGCCGAGCCGCATACCGTGCGTGCTTTGGACGCCCATCGCGGCCGCCGCCAACCCCACACGTGCCCAGTTCGGGCCGGGCACAGCCGCCGCGACCAGCAAGAGCGACTCGGCGCCCACGAGGGGCCATACTGCGGTCACGCGTCCGAGAATGCGTGAATCGAGCCATCCCGCGGCCGCCACGCCGACACAGAACGCCGCGAGTGACGTCAGCGGTTCGCTCACGCCGCGATTCGGGCCGGGCAGGGCGTCGTCGAGCGGGAGGCGTTCGGCGATCCCGATGGCCAGCAGCACGCAGTTGCCCGTTTGGTTGGCGACGAACACGCCGCCCAGCGCGAGGTAGGCGGCGGCGTCCACCAGCCCCGCCACAGTCGTCAGGACCAGGGCCAGTCCGACGGGGCCGATCTCCGGAAGACAACGCTTGCGACGCATGGGTTCAGTCTCACCACCGATCGATGGCCGACACGGGGTGTCGCAGCGAAGGTCCTGAGTCCGGCTGAGCCGGTCAGGTCCCGGGGGATCTCCGCTGGAGTCCGCGGTGGGAGCGCAGGGCCGAGACCGTGGTGCGGTCCAGGGCGATGATGCGGACGTACGAGGCGGTCTTCAAGCGGTGACACCAACGCGCCTTCCCCGCCGCTTCCGCATCGCGGCACGCGCTGCTCTCAGGACACCGCCGCGCCCCCATCGACCGCACCCTGGCCCAAGCGTTCGGCTTGGCGCCGCCAGCCGCGTTCTGCGGGCGGGTGACGCTCCGTCCGCGCCTACCCGGACTCGTTCCTTTGCCAAGCGGGACGGAAATGGGGGCTCGCCGTTCATCGCCGCTTCCAGGAGGCTCAGGGAAGACGAACGGATGAGAACGGGCCCTTTCGCCTGCCACATGCCATGGCTCAGCGAGATTTCCCAGGACGAGTAACGTTCGCGTAGAGAGACCAGTGCGTCGGCCTCGTTCATGACGTGCTTTCAGGGAGGAGCGCCCACACGGCCTTTCCGCCGCCTCCGAGTGGCTGCGTGCCCCATTCCTTGGCGAGGACGTCCAGCATCGCCAGCCCGCGTCCACCCTCACTCAGCAGGTTCGCCGAGCCCGCCACTGGCAGGGTGTTGGAAGAGTCGAACACCTCCACGACCGTTCCCTTGTCCGCCTGGACGACCCGCACGGTCGTGGTCGCGCTCCTGGTGTGCTGCAAGACGTTCGTCACCAGTTCCGACACCACGACCTTCGCCACATAGACGTCCTGTCCCCACGTCCCCAGGACGGCCTCGACCCAGTCCCGAGCCACCTTTACCGACTCGGCCCGAACCGGCACCACGATCTCCGCGGGGCACTCCATGAACGATCACCTCCGATTTCCGGTAACTCCCCGCACAGAATCCACTCCAAGGCGTAACGTCACTACGAAAGGACGACAACACACGCACGCCGGTTTCAGAGGGTGTGAGCCGGTACCAGGAGGTGTCTCACATGGCTGCACGCAAGCCGACCCGTCAGACGATCGCCTTCGGCCAGGAAGTCATCCGCCTTCGCCAGGAAAAGGGCCTATCCCGGCTCGAACTGGCAGAACGGGCTACGGTAAGCCGCAGTTACATCGCCCAGGTGGAGAACGGGACCACCCGGTGCCGCCGGGACTTCACCTTACGTCTCGACAACGCCCTCGGCACCGAGACCACCCTCACCGACACCTGGGACGACATACTCAAGTCCTCCGCTCACCCAAAATTCTTCACCGACTTTCCGAACGCAGAAGCTTCGGCCGCGTTTCTCCGAGCTTTCGAGAACACGCTTGTCTATGGGCTTCTCCAGAACGAGGCGTATGTCAGAGCGCTACTCGTCGACGATGCCGCAGTGACAGCACGCCTGCGCCGCCAGTCCATCTTGAGCGGTGATCGCTCACCCACCCTCTGTGTGGTGTTGGACGAAAGCGTGCTGTATCGGCTCGTCGGCAGCCCCGAAGTGATGCGCAGCCAGTGCGAACATCTTTCGGTCGTCTCCGATCTTGAGCACATCAAGCTCCAGATCGCGCCCATCGCCTACTACCCTGGCGTCCATGCACCCTTCACGCTGGCCACCCAGGAGAACGGTGATGAACTGGTGTATCTCTCGACTCTGAACGGAGGACATACTTCCAGCGATTCGGCCGATACACTCTACGCCAGCAAAGCTTTTGCCACCCTCCAGGCACATGCTCTCTCGGTGGCAGAATCTCGAAGCCTCATTCGAAAGGTCTTGAAGGAACGATGGAGCTGAGCTGGAGAAGGTCTAGCCACAGCGACAACCTCGGCGGCAACTGCGTGGAACTGGCGCTGCTCGGTGAGGACGTGGGCATCCGCGATTCCAAGGACCCGGAGGGACCGAAACTGGCCCTCGGCCCGACCGCGTTTCGTGCACTACTCAAGTATCTTAAGCAGCAGTAACGCGGTCTCGACGTCGTGGAGCCCCGGCCGCTCGCCGGGCTCCAGCACTTCACGTTTCAACATCACGTGCCTACGCTGAAGGCCAGAACCTGCGGTCACACGGAGGGACGTCCAGCAGTGGACCAGGCAATGTGGCGCAAGGCACAGCGAAGCAACGATCAAGGAGGGGCCTGCGTCGAACTCGCAGCCCTTCCGCAGGGCGTGGGCGTGCGGGACTCCCAGAACCCGAACGGACCGAAACTCCTCCTCGCCCCCGCGGCGTTCCGCGCACTGCTCACGGATCTCAAGCAGCGATAACGCGGCTCGACGTCTTGGAGCCCCGGGCGAGTGGCCGGGGCTCTAAGGCGTTCACAGTCGCCACCAGGCGCCCACGCCAGATGCCGGGATACCGTGCGTCCGGCAGTCGTCCGTGACACGGTCCCGCCGCCGCCCGCACCGGCTGAGCGGCGCCCTTCACCATCCAGGTGGGCGCGACGCCGCCGGGGACGGCCGTTCATCCCGAGATCCCCGTACGGCTCAGCGGGCAGAGGGCACCGGCAAGGCGCGCTCGAACAGCACGAGCGGTGCCGACCTCCAGCCTTCTGGCCGCGCTCGGCGTGACCCTAGGAGGGCGTAGGAGTCCTCTGGGTGCCCCTGCCCAGCCCTTCTCCGGGCCGCCTCACCGCCTGACCCTGTGGCGCGTCGCGACGTGTGCCGCTTCAGGCGATCGGTGGTTCTACGCCGCCGGGCGTAGCCGACATGACGCCCCTGAGGGGACGTGGCCCGCGGAACCAGCGAGCCACGATGACGGCCGAAAGGAGAAGTGATGAAGCGATTTGGACGGAATGCACAGGCGTCACTGCTACTGGCGGCCGGCATCGGAACCGCGGTCGCGGGCGCGCCCGCCGTGAGCGCCGCGCCCCGCACGGAGCCGGTCACCGAGCCGGTCACCGAGCCGGTCACCGAGTGGGTCGGGCACAACGCCGCGGCACTGGGCACCATCGACCCGGCGGGGCCCCTGGACGACCAGGCGCCGCTGCTGCGGTCGGTTCGCGGCGCCACCGTCGTCGGCCTCGGCGAGTCGGTGCACGGCACCCGCGAGGAGACGCGGCTCAAGCACCGCGCACTGCGGCTCCTGGTCGAGCGGCTCGGCTTCCGGTCCGTCGCCTGGGAGGAGAACTGGACGACGGGCGTCCAGATCGACCGGTACATCCGTACGGGCGAAGGGGATCTGGAGGCACTGATGCAGCAGATGCTTCCCCAGTACCAGACCGGCGAGGTCGCCGATGTGCTGCGCTGGCTCCACGACTTCAACGCGGGCCGGGCCGACAAGGTGCGCTTCGTCGGGGTGGAGTACTTCCTCACCGGCCCGTCGGCCTACGACGCCGTCCATGCCCATGTCGCCGCGACCGCTCCGGAGCGCCTGGCCGAACTCCGGGGCCACCTGCGGGTCCTTCGCCCACCGAGTGCGGACATGTGGAAGTACGTCACTGAATACATGCAGGTGGCGAACAAGCAGCCGTACATCCGCCACGCCCGCCGACTGCACGACCTGGTCGAAGGGCTGCCGCACCGGCCGGGAGACCGAGCGCACGCCCTGGCCGTGCACAACGCCCGGCAGATCCTGTGGTTCTACGAGCACTACGGCCTTCCCGAGGCCGACCAGCACGGCTACAGGGACGCCCGCGCGGCGCGGAACCTGCAATGGTGGCGCGGATTCAGCGGCGACAAGATCGCTTACTGGTCGGCCGGCGCGCACACCGCCGACGCCCCGCGGATGCGCATCGTCGGGCCTCCCGGCCCGGACATGCGCTTCGCCAGCGCCGGTTCGTATCTGCGCCGCTGGTACGGCCCGCGCTACCGGTCGATCGGCTTCACCTTCGACCACGGGACGGTGAGCCTGGGCGGCGGCAAGACCGTGCCCATGCCGCGTCCCGCTCCGAACTGGTTCGAGAACCCCTTCGGCGGCGTCCGCACCGCGCAGTTCACCCTTGACCTGCGCGCACCGGCGCCCCCGCCGGTCCGCACGTGGCTGGACGCTCCGGTCCAGACCCGGGGCCTCGCCCACACCGGCCCCGGCTCGTACATGACCGGCGGCACCCTGCGGCAGTGGTTCGACGTGATCGTCCACCGCCAGGAGGTCACCCCCGCCACAGCGATCACGTCATAGGCCCCGTACCGAATAGCCCCGGCACCGAGCCGGCACCCGGCGAGGGTCGGCACTTCTCGGCCTCGTCGGCGAGGACGCAGGCGACCGACCGCAGTCCGCCGTAACGCGGCGCAGGCAGCCTGGGCCGGCCCCGGACCGTCACGGAACGAAGACTTTCTCAGGGCCGGCTCAGGGTGGCGCGTCGTTTCGAGCGGACACGGCAGGAGGCTCCGACGCAGACCTGAGAGTGGCGGCTCCGGCTTCGGTGGCCGGTGTCGGTGATCATGCGTACCCTGGCCCGTCAAGATCGAGATGGGGAGGCTGCGGCGTACATGGGGTGGCGGATCGAGGCCGGCGGATACACGGCGGAGCTGACGGACGATCTGGAGATCGTCTACCGCAATCCCAGGGGGCGGAAGCTCAAGCAGCTTCCCGAACAGATGCAGGGCGCGCCGGGCCTGGCCGCGATGTTCCTGGTGCGGCGGTACCTGAAGCGCCACGAGGAGCAGTGCGACGAAGCGGCACGCTCGTGGGCGGCTCAGGGGGTGAGCGTTCCACGCGTGTTGGCGGATGCCGACCCGTTCTGGGCGGAGGCACTCGACGCGGCGGGTGTCACGCTCACCACCGAGCCGGTCGAAGGCGGGCTGTGCGCGCGGACCTACGTCGGCCCTGACGACCGCAGGCTCACCCAGGTGCTTCGCGAGCCGGCCGTCCGCTACCGCGACCTGCTGATGGCGGTGGACGGGTGGGAGCCGGAGGGCCTGTTCGAGACCGGCCTGCACGACCCCTACGGCGACGTGGTCCCCTTCCCCGAGCACATCATCGCGGAGCACCCCGACGCGGAGCGGCTCGCGGTGGAGAAGGTCCACACCCTGGAGGTCCGGACCGGTCGCTGGCGCTACTTCTACAAGCCGTCCGTGGAGGAGATCCTGGCGGGCCTGGAGGAGTCCGCGCCCGCGCTTTTGATCTCCCTCCTGGACGCGGTGGCCGATGCCGCCCTCGACCACGATGAGCCGGACCTGGCCTCCGCCTGGTTCGGCCGCGCACGCAAGCTCGAACGGACGCTGGCGCACCGTCCCGACCCGGAGTGGCTGGCCGGGCGCTACGAAGAGCACGCGCACGTGCTGTCCGCGACGGTCCTGCGGGCCTGGGCACGCGACCTGGGCGCCAGGGACGCGGCCACGCCGGAGGGCCTTGCCCGCTTCCGCGAGGTGGCGGTGTGGCGGGTCGAAGCCGGCGGCGGCGTCTATCCGCAGCTCGCCGCCGACCTCCGGAAGATCGCCAAGGCCGCCGGGCTGGACCCCGAGGAGGAGCTCGCGGCGTTCCTGCGGCCGGTCTTCGCGGCGGGCGAGGTGTTGCTGGGCGACGAGGCGTTCTGGACCGACGCGTTGAAGGGCCGTGCCATGGACCTGGTGTCCGGGCATGAGGCGGCGCGGCGGGTCCTGGACCTGCGTCCGAAATGGCCGACGCACGGACCGCTGTGGCTGAAGCTGCTCGACCGCAGCGGCGCCCTGGCGATGCTGACCGGGGACGCCCCCGGCCTCCAGCCCGGAGACGCCGCCGCCTGGCTGGTCGACTGCGTGCAGGGACACGATCACTGGAGGGACCCGGTCGGCGAGCTCTACGAGGTGGCCGAGCGGATCGGCCCGCGGCTCGCGGCCGACGGGGTGCCGGTGGCGTTCCGCTTCTGGCGGCTCGACGAGACCGGCCGCAGGAGGACGCCCCTGGACATGATCGACATGCTGCTGGAGCAGGGCGTCCCCGTCGCCGACCCGCCGGAGCGCCTCGGCCCCGCGTTCCTGCCCGACCTGGTGGTCGCCCGCCGCCCCGGACTGCGGCACGTCCTGGCGGACGAGCGGTTCGCGCGGGAACTGCGCGCCCGGGCGCGGGGCGACCTCGACATGACCGTCGGGGACAGCGCGTCCAACACCTGGTACGAGCCGCACGAGACCAAGGGGTGGGGCAGGCTCCCGGGGCCGTTCGACAACCCGATCGGCCACGAGGAGGTGCGCGCGTGGTGCGCCCGCGAGCGCGCCCGGCTGCGCGAGGGCGTCGACCTGTACGGGCTGCGGATGCTGCTCGCCCGGTTCGTGCACGTGGGCGCGGCGGTGGACCTGCTCCTCAAGGACGCCGAGGCGGCGCGCGAGTTCGCGGCGGTGGACGTCATGGCGCTGCTCATGGCCGACCTGCCGGACGAGTTCACCCGCGAGCGCGTCGACGGGCTGGTGAAGCTCCTGGTGCCCCACTACATCAACCGCTCGGTGTCGGGGCCGAACTTCGTGGCCCTCTCCGAGGCGCTGCCGGAGCTGAAGGAGCAGGACAGGGCCGCCTTCGACAGGGTCGCGTTCTCGCTGGTCACGGCGGTCAACTGCCGGGTGGGCCTGGAGCGCCTCGTCCGCCGCCTCACTCCGGGGGACGAACCGGAGGCCGAGCCCCGGACGCAGAGCGCCGACCCGGTCGTGCGGCAGTGCGGCTGGCTCATGGACCTGGCGGGCTCCGGCACGCCCGTCTGGGACGGTGACCTGAGCACACCGAGCGCCCGGCTGGACGGCAACGTGGTCGGCCTGGAGTTCCGGCAGAACCACGCCAACACCGCCGCGTACACCGGCGCCCTGTCAAGGTCGAGGCCGAGTCCGCACCAGATGCCGGCCGCCTACGCGACCTATCCCTTCGTGTCGGGCGAGCCGGGCCGCTGGCGGGTGGTGCGCTGCGAACTGCCCGAGGACACGGAGCGCGGCATGGTCTCCCCCGGGACGGCGTTCCGCACGGCCACGTCCGTCGCCCTGGTGGTGGGCGTCGACTATCAGGTGCCCCTCGAACGGGTGCTCCTGGAGTACGCCCCCGAAGGAGAGTTCGCCGAGGAGGGGCCGCTGGCGACGGCCGGGGCGGGCCTGCTCGACGCCTGCGTGCTGGAGCCGGTGCGCTCCGCCGACTGGTTCGCGCGGTTCGACGAACTCTGGCGCGAACGGGACCGTCCTCCGGTGACCCCTGAACTGGCGGCCGTGTTCGCGGAGAAGACGGGGCTGTCGGAGGCCGAGGCGGCCGTTGTCCTCCAGGGGGCGCTCCTGTCCGCGCCGTACCAACTGGCCCCGGACGATCCCGTCCGGCTCGTCCACCCCGGTTCCAGGCCGTCCCGCTGGACGCGGTGGAGCCCGGAGACGGACCGGGCGAGGGAGAGTCTCAGGGCCCTGCGACCGCCCGAGTTCTACACCAGGCTCTACGAACGCCTCCTGCCGGACGACCCGGAGGAGCTGTGGTCGTCGGGCCCGGCGGTGGACCGCGCGGCCGCGTGGTGCTCGCAGGAGGCGGGGGCCCCGTTCCCGCTGCCCAGCGGGCTCCTGCCCCGCGCGCTCAAGGAGATCACCCAGCCCAGGGGCGAGGCTCCGCTGCCACGCGCGCCCCGGGCGTCCCCCTGGGTGTGGCGAAGCGGCCGGCCGTCCCTGCGTCCGTGGGTGCTCATCGGCCGCGTCGCCGCCGGTGGGGACTGCCTCGCGGACGCCTCGGCCTTCTCCGGCGAGCCGGACCCGCTCGCCCTGCCGCGCGTCGCCGCCTGGCTCGCCTACCGGACCCCGGCCGGCGATCCGCTGCGTCCCGCGATCGGCGCCGCGATCTCCCGGCTGCGGGAGGCCGCGGGGCCGCGCACCCTGTTCTCGCTGCAGAGCAACCACCTGATGGGCGCCCCGCCGCCCACCGGCGTGCTCACCGGCCATCCGGCGGTGACGATCGTCGAGGACGACGACTTCAGCCTCAGCCACCTGCGGGTGGATCCGGCCGCGGTGAAGGGGCCGGACGACCCGCTGCTCGACACCCTCGACGACTACTACGACGCGACCCTGCCGTCCCAGGTGGTGCCCAGCGGCTCCGGGCTTCCCGCACTGGCGGACCTGCGTCTCCTGCTCAGCGACGACTTCGCCGCGCTCGGCGCGCACCTGGCCGCCGACGCGGACCTGGCGCCGGGCTGGGAGCAGCACCCGGCACGCTCGGTGCCGCACCTGGTGGAGGAATGCGCGGAGACCCACCGGCTGGGCGAGGACGCGGCGGCCCTCTACCTGATGCTTCTCGCCCTGCCCGACCCGTCCGACCGCAACGTGAAGGAATGGACCGGCTGGAAGCCCGCCCGGTTCAAGGCGGCGGTGGCCGAACTCGGCGGCTCGGGGCTCGTGCTGAACGCCACCCGGGCGCGTGCGGGACGCTCGCTGTTCGTGCACGGCGCGTGGCGGGAGTACAAGGCGCCGCGCCTGCCCATCGAGGTGCCGAAGATCCGCCTGCTGCCGCTGGCGGAGGAGCGCCGCTCCACGGCGAACATGGCCGTCGTCCCGTCCGGCCCCGTCCCCGTCCTCTTCGACCGCGCCTGGAAGAACGCGCGTCCCCACGGACTGCGGTAGACCCGCCCGCTCGCGTCGTGGGCCGGGTCAGCCGCCCGAGCCGGGGTCGGGTTCCGCGCCGGTGATGGCCTTCATCTCCTGGCCCATGACGTCCACCAGGGACCCGCCGTCGGAGTCGCGGTTGGTGAGGATGATGCCGACCCAGCCGCTGTAGGGGTAGATGCTCCAGTTGGCGCCGACACCGGGGTTGCCTCCGGCGCGCTGGTACATCCACTGGCCGTTGACGATGCTGATCGGGATCCCGTACGCGCCGAACGACGCCGGTCCGTGAGGGATCTTGGCCGAGGTGAGCACGTCGGCCCAGGGCCGGTCCAGCACCGTGCCGTCGCCCAGGGCGCGCGCGAACCGGACCAGATCCGGCGCGGTGGCGAAGCCGCCGTCCCCAGGGGCGTCGATGAAGGCGCGGCCCGGGTTCTTGCCGAGCACGTACGGGTTGGGGCTGCCCTTGTCCAGGTTGTGGAGGGCGTCCACCACGCTGCCGTCGGCCACCTTCATGTACGGGTGCGCGATGTGCCTGTCGGTCAGCCACTGCGGCCTGGTGTAGAAGCCCGAGCCGCTCATGCCGCAGCGCTCGAAGATGTTCTCCTGGACGTAGTCCCAGTACGCCATGCCGGCGACGGCCTCCACGATCAGCGCGGAGATGGTGACCTCCGGTTCCGCGTGGGCGGTGTTCGGAGTGCCCGGGACGCCCACCAGTTTCGCCTGCCGGGCGCGCTGCTCGTAGTAATCGTGCACCTCGTCGCGGCTCTGGAAGACGCGTTGCACGTCCTCATCCGGCCCGCCCAGTCCGGAGGTGCCGGACAGCAGGTGGTGGATGTTCACCTTCTCGGCGATGTCCTTGGCGAAGCCGGTCAGGTGGGCGCCCACCGTGTCCGTCAGGCGCAGCTTGCCCTGCTGGGCCAGTTGCAGCATGGCCACGGCGAAGAACGGCTTGCCCGCCGAGCTCAGGCTGAACGCCGTGCCCTCGTGGTTGCGGACCCCTTTCTCCTGGTCGGCCATGCCGTAGCTGCGGGACAGCACCGTCCGGCCCCGGTGCGACAGCAGCACCACACCGGAGAACTCGCCCGCGGCGGCCAACTGCGCCACGTACCGGTCGTAGGCTCCGCCGGGCCGGGTCTCCGGCGGGATCTCATCGCGCCCGGACGGACCGGCCGGGGGCGAGGCGGCGCGGCCGGTCCCGGCGCCCACCAGCGGCACACCGGCCGCCGCGCCGGCGGCGGCCAGGCCGCCCCAGGTGACCAGCCGCCGCCGGCCGATGCCACGTACAGAATCCGGGTCCATGCTCACGGTCCTTTCACCAGCTGATTCCGGCCGCTACCGGCAGGTGGTCGCTGCCGGTGGCGGGGAGCACCCACGAGCTTTCCGGCTTCACGCCGCGGACGAGGATCTGGTCGATCCGCGCCATCGGGAACGTCGCCGGCCAGCTGAAGCCGAAGCCGTCCCCGGCCTCGTCCTGGACCGAGCGAAGCCGCGAGGTGATGCCGGCGAGCGCGCGGTCGTCCTCGGTGCCGTTCAGGTCGCCGAGCAGCACCACCCGCTCGTTCCGTTCGGCGGCGACGGCCTCGGCGAGCGCCTGCGCGCCTCTGTCCCGGTGGGCCGTCCAGAAGCCCGCCCTGGGATTCACGCGCACGGACCCGAGGTGGGCCACGTACACCGCCAACGGCCCTTGTCCCGTGGCCACCGTCGTGCGAAACGCCCGGTTGTAGTGCATCTTGACTTCGGCCGGCTTGGACTCCCCCAGCGGCCCGGCGTCCGTCTTGATGTCGACCGGCCGGGTGCCCGACAGCGGCAGCCTGCTCCACAGCCCGACCGTGCCCTGCACCGTGTGGAACGGGTACGTCTTGGCCAGCTCCCTCTCGTACGTGCCCCTGACCTGCTCGGCCAGCTCCTCCAGTGCCAGCACGTCCGCGCCGGAGGCGGCCAGGTCGCGGGCGGTGCCGATCGGGTCGGGGTTGTCGGCACCGACGTTGTGACTGGCCAGGGTGAGGTCGCCGCCCGCGTGGGACTTGTCGCCGAGCAGCCCGCCGAAGAGGTTCAGCCACACCACGACCGGCAGCAGCAGCGCGGCCACCGCGGAGGCGGAGCGGCGCCACAGCGCCGCTGCCAGCAGCACCGGGACGAACAGGCCGAACCACGGCAGGAAGGTCTCCACCAGGCTGCCGAGGTTCCCGATCCGGTTCGGGATCTCCGCGTGCAGCAGCATGAGAAGGCCGAGCAGCAGCGCCGACGCGGCGAGCACCAGACCGCGCTTCCAGGGCCCCGGCCGGGAGCCGGCGCGGATCGCCCGGCGGACGCCCGCACGCCAGGTCCCGGCACCGGTGTGCCGGTGGTCGGTGCCGGCCTGTTCGGTCTCCACCGTGTCGACCTGCGCCACCGTCTGTGGTCGCTCACTACCGGTCACTGCTGCATCCTCGGACGGTCACGCCGTCGCATCGGGTTCGAGTCACACCGCCAGTCAAGGCGGCGCGGTGTTGCCGGCGCGTATGGGGTTTTCGATATGCGGACGATATGTAGCGGTTCGTAGCATCGAGAGCATGCGTGTGTGGATCGTCGAGCCCGTCCACCCCGGCGGCACTCGTGGATAGGCGCCCAGGGCTCAGCGCTCGGCTGAAGCTCACCCTCAGCTACGCCGGATTCGTCCTGCTGGGCGGCGCTCTCCTGCTGGCCGTGGTCTGGGTGTTCGTGCTGCGCTGGATGCGCGACATCGACCCCGGAGACATCCAGCGGAAGTACGGCATCGTGATCGTCGTCGGGCCCGACCGCTCCGACCTCCTGCAGGGCTTCTATCCCGCCGCGGCCGCGGCGATGGCCCTCCTCCTGGTGTTCGGCCTCCTGGGAGGGTGGTTCCTCGCCGGCCGGATGCTCGCGCCCCTCACCCGGATCGCGGACGCGGCAAGGACGGCCTCCAACGGATCGCTGTCCCACCGGATCCGGCTACGGGGCCGCAATGACGAGTTCCGCGAACTCGCCGACGTTTTCGACGCCATGCTCGAACAGCTCGAATCCCACGTCGACGAGCAGCAGAGGTTCGCCGCGAACGCCTCCCACGAGCTGCGCACCCCGCTGGCGATCTCCCAGACGCTCCTCGACGTGGCCCGCACCGACCCCACGCGGGACCAGGGCGAACTCATCGAACGCCTCCACAGCGTCAACACGCGGGCGATCGATCTCACCGAGGCCCTCCTGCTGCTCAGCCGCGGCGACCGCAGGAGCTTCGCCCGCGAGCCCGTCGACCTGTCCCTCATCGCCGAAGAAGCCGCCGAAACGCTGCTCCCCCTCGCCGAACAGCGCCGGATCACGCTGGACGTCACCGGTGAGAGGGCACCGGCCGTCGGCTCCGCGGCCCTCATCCTGCGGATGGTCACCAACCTCGTCCAGAACGCCGTCGTCCACAACCTCGCCGCCGGCGGCACCGTGACGGTCCACACCGAGTCGCGGCATGACGCGAGCGTGCTGCGGGTCGAGAACACCGGCCGGCCGGTCCCGCCGGAACTGGTCCCGACCCTCACCGAGCCCTTCCAGCGCGGAACGCAACGCATACGCGCCGACGAGCACGCCGGCGTCGGCCTCGGGCTGGCGATCGTGCACAGCATCGTCCGAGCACACGACGGAACCCTCGACCTCGTCCCCCGCCCCGCCGGCGGCCTCCTCGTCACGGTCCGACTGCCCGGGGGGCACGCGGAGGTGTCTCAGCAGGCGTCCTCCCCGGGCGGGGCTTGCAAGATCCGTTGATGGGGGCTCCGCCGGCCGGGTCCGCAACCTCACCCAGGTGGCGCGTTCGCCGAGGGGGGCTCGGCGAAGGCGCCGGCGGCCGCGGCCAGGGCGGCGGTTCTGGCCGCGTGGCCGGGGAGGGCCGGGTCGGGTGGGGTGCGCAGGAGCACCAGGTGGTGGTACAGCGGTGCGGTGGCGGCGATGAGAAGGCGCCGGGCGTCGGTGCGCGGCGGTAGTTCGCCGCGGTGGGCGGCCCGAGTGACGACGATCTCGCAGCGGGTGTAGCGGTCCTCCCAGAGCCGTTGCTGGGCGCGGGCGGCCTTCTCGGAGCGGAACGAGGCGGCGATCAGGGCCGCCATGATCGGCGGCTCGGCGGCCATGGCCGTCTGGATCTCCTGGTTCAGGGCCGCCAGGTCGCCCTCCAGCGAGCCGGTGTCCGGGGGTCCCCAGTCGTCGTCGCCGGCCGCGTCGAGGACGTCGGCGAGCAGGCCGCCGACGTCGTTCCAGCGCCGGTAGACCGTGGCCCGGTGCACACCGGCACGGGCGGCGACGGCCTCCATGGTGAGCCCGTCATAACCGTGTTCGCCGAGCTCCGCGAGGACCGCTTCGAGCACCCGCGCACGGGTGCGGGCGGTTCGGCCGCCGGGGCGGGGCCGGGGCGGTGGCGCGGGCCGGTCGCCCTCCGGTCGCGGCGTTCGGGGAGTCATCGCAGGTGGTCCGGTTGCTCCGGGGGACGGCGGCATGGCAGTATCTTAATGTAACAGTTGTCGCATTAGTGGAGTGATCGATGCTCTTCCGAAGCGTTCGCCCGGCCGCGCGGCCCCTGACGGCCGCCCAGTTCTCGAATGCTCGGGAGTGCTCGCATGCCTACACAGATCACCGCGCTCGGTGTCAGCAAGTCCTACGACGGCAGGCTCGTCCTTGACGAGGTGACCTGCTCCCTGGCCGCGGGCGAGCGCACCGGGATCGTCGGAGAGAACGGCTCCGGCAAGACCACCCTGCTGCGGCTGCTCGCCGGGCGCGAACGGCCTGACCAGGGCCGCGTCGTCGTCCAGGCCACCGGTGGCGTCGGCTATCTCGCCCAGGACGGGCGGCCGGCGCCGGACGCGACCGTCCAGCAGGTCATCGACCGGGCACTGAGCGAACTGCGCGCCGTCGAGGAGCGGATGCGCCGCCTGGAGGCGGCGATGGCCGGGGGCGAGGAGTCGGCCGCGGCCGAGTACGGGGACCTGATGACGGTCTTCGAGCTGCGCGGCGGCTATGACGCCGACGCGCGGGTGGAACGCGCCCTGCACGGGCTCGGGCTGGGTCTGGTCGACCGCGACCGCACCGTGGGCGGTCTCTCCGGCGGGGAACGGGTCAGGTTGCGGCTGGCGGCCGTCCTGGCGGCCGCGCCGGAGGTGCTGCTGCTGGACGAGCCGACCAACCACCTCGACGAAGGCGCCCTGAACTGGCTGGAGGAGCACCTGCGCGCCCGGCGGGGCACCACGGTGGCGGTCTCGCACGACCGGGCGTTCCTCGATCGCGTCGCCACCGGCCTGCTGGAGGTGGACGGCGACCGGCGCCGCGTCGTCCGGTACGGCGACGGATACGCCGGCTACCTCGCCGAGAAGGCGGCGGCCCGGCGGCGCTGGGTCCGGGCGCACGAGCAGTGGCAGGATGACGTCGACCGGCTCCGCCGGGCCGCCGCGACCACCGCCCGCCAGGTGGCCCCCGGCCGGGAGATGAAGGACCGCAACAAGATGGCCTACGACCGGGCGGGCGGGCGGGTGCAGCAGTCGCTGGCCGGCCGGGTGCGCAACGCCGAGGAACGGCTGCGCCGCCTGCTGGCCGACCCGGTCCCGGCTCCGCCGGAGCCGCTGCGCTTCACCCCGGTCCTGCGGGCCCGCCGGCTGCGGGGGGCGGTGATCGAGGCCGCCGGCATCGCCGTCGCCGGCCGGCTCGGCCGGACGAGCCTCACCGTCGCGGCGGGCGACCGCCTGCTGGTCACGGGGCCGAACGGAGCGGGCAAGAGCACCCTGCTGCGCGTCCTGGCCGGAGAACTCGCTCCCGACGGCGGAAGCGTCACCCGTCGCGGCCGGATCGCCTACCTGCCCCAGGAGCCGCGCCCCGGACGCCCGGACGAGACCCTGCTGGCCGCCTTCGCCCGCGGACGGCCGGGAGAGCCCGCCGAGCACGCCGAACGGCTGCTGGCCCTCGGCCTGTTCGAACCCGATCGGCTCACGGTGCCGACCGGCCGGCTGTCCACCGGGCAGCGGCAGCGGCTCGCCCTGGCGCGGATGCTCGGCGAGCCGGCCGATGTCCTGCTGCTGGACGAACCCGCCAACCACCTGTCACCCGCCCTGGTCGAGGACCTGGAGAACGCCCTGGCCGACTACGGCGGCACGCTCGTCATCGTCAGCCATGACCGGCTGCTGCGCCGGCGCTGGAAGGGCGGTCACCTCGCCCTGCAGGCCACCCCGGCGCCCGCCGTCTGACGCTCTCCACGCCAGCGACCACCTCTTCAGTAAGGAAACGATCGTCATGCCGCTTGTCCCCGCCGACCCGACCGTCGTGCATCCGATGCCCGACCAGCCGCGGGTGGTACTGCTGAAGCCGCTGGTCACCTCGCCGCTGATCGAGGTCGGGGAGTTCACCTACTACGACGACCCGGACGATCCGACCGCGTTCGAGACCCGCAACGTCCTGTACCACTACGGGCCGGAACGGCTGGTGATCGGGAAGTTCTGCGCGCTGGGCGAGGGCGTGCGATTCATCATGAACGGCGCCAACCACCGCATGGACGGGCCCTCGACCTTCCCCTTCCCCATCATGGGCGGCTCCTGGTCCGAACACTTCGACCTCATCACCGGCCTGCCCGGACGGGGCGACACCGTGGTCGGCCACGACGTCTGGTTCGGCTACCGGACCACGGTGATGCCCGGCGTCCGCATCGGCCACGGCGCGATCATCGCCTCCGGCTCCGTCGTCGTCGACGACGTCCCCGACTACGGCATCGCCGGCGGCAACCCGGCCAGGCTCATCCGCCGCCGCCACGGCGACGCCGACGTCGACCGCCTGCTGGCCCTGGCCTGGTGGGACTGGCCGCTCCAGCACATCACCGAGCACGTCCGCACGATCATGTCCGGCCGCATCGACGACCTGGAGGAAGCGGCGGCCCGCATGAAGTGAGGCACCCTCAGCCCGTTCGCCTTCCGACCCTGAATCGAGTCGTCAGCATGCCTGCTCCGTCCCACCACGTCTCGTTCGCCGACTGGCTCGGCGCCCACGCCGTCCCGCTCGCCCACCTCGACCGTGAAGCGCCGCTGGACGACCTGGAGCCGCTGCGCGGCATCATCGGCGACGCCCGTGTCGTCGCGATCGGCGAGAACTCGCACTTCATCACCGAGTTCTCGCTCCTGCGCCAGCGCATCCTGCGGTTCCTGGTCGAACGCTGCGGTTTCACCGTGCTGGCCTTCGAGTACGGCTTCAGCGAAGGCTTCCCGCTGGACGCCTGGGGCCGGGGAGAGGGGCCGGACGGTGATCTGTCCGCCCATCTCGCGGCGGCGATCCCGGTGGGGGTCGAAGAGCCACTGCGCTGGATGCGCGGGTACAACGCCACGAGCGGGATCCCGGTGCGCTTCGCCGGGATCGACATCCCGGCGGCGGGCGGGTCCCTGCTCCCCGCCCTGACCCCGGTCGCCGAGTACCTGCGCCAGGTCGACCCCGAGGTCCTCCCGTTGATCCAGGAGGCCATGCGGATCGCCGGGTCGTTCGCCGGCGCCTCGGCGGCCGCGGCCGCGCCGGCCTGGACACGCCTGGCCGCCGCCGAGCAGGACGCTCTCAGCGCGATCCTGACGCGCCTGCTCATCCGGTTCCGCGCCGTCGCACCGCTGTACCTGTCCCGTGGCGACCAGCACGGTTATGACGTCGCCCTGCGTCGCCTGGAAGCCGCCTGCCACGCCGACTACGGCTTCCGCGCCATGGCCGGCCTGTACGCCGGCAACGGCCTGACCGCCGACACCTCGGCCCGGGACGTCTTCATGGCCGGGTCGGTCCAGTGGCACCTGGACCACTACGGGCCCGGCACCCGCATCGTGCTGGCCGCCCACAACGCCCACATCCAGAAGACGCCGGTCTCCTTCAACGGCCACCTCACGGGGCTCCCCATGGGACAGCATCTGCACAACGCCCTGGACGACGACTATGTCGCCCTCGCCCTGACCAGCATCACCGGACACACCGCCGACATGCGCCCGGACGAGAACGCGCGCTTCGGCTTCGCCGTCGACGCCACCGCGCTGCGGCCGCCCGAGCCGGGCAGCATCGAGGCCGCCTTCGCCGACGCCGGGCTCGGACCGAGCATCGCCGATCTCCGCCCGGCCCGTGCGCACGCTTCCGGCGGCCCCGACCGCATCCGGATTCAGAGCGCCTACGTGGAGACTCCCGTCCTCCACGCTTTCGACGCCGTCGTCAGCACTCCGTCCTCCACCGTCGCCGACGGCCTTGAGAGCGCGTGAAAGCCGTCTCCGGGCTCAGGCACCGGAGCCGGTGGGTTCGACGTCTCGTTCGGGCCGGCTGATCTCGGCCCACACCTCGTCGAGGGAGAGTCCGAGGACGCAGGCGATCGCGGCGATGGTCGAGAAGGCGGGGGTGGCCACGCGTCCCGACTCGATCTTCCGGAGCGTCTCCGGCGAGACGCGTGCGTCGAGCGCGGTGGCGAGCATCGAGCGCTCTCCCCTGGCCCGGCGCAGGAGGGCGCCGAGGCGCTGCCCGCGTTCGACCTCCGCGGGAGTGAGCGGCAACCTGACCATGGCCCCTATTCTAGTACCGGTATAGTATGGCCGGTATAGTTATTGGTTGCATAAGATGGGCGCCGCATGATCGAGATCCTGAACCCCAGCGAACTGGCCCGAGCGAAGGACACCGGCGCCCTGGTCGCCGGCATCCTGCAGACGCTCAAGAGCCGCACCACGGTCGGCACGAGCCTTCTGGACATCGACCGGTGGACCGAGACCATGATCGTCGAGGCGGGGGCGCAGTCCTGCTACGTCGACTACGAGCCGTCCTTCGGACGCGGGCCGTTCGGCCACTACATCTGCACCGCCGTCAACGACGCCGTGCTCCACGGGCTGCCCCACGACTACGCGCTCGCCGACGGTGACCTGCTGACGCTCGACCTCGCCGTCTCCCTGGGAGGAGTCGCCGCGGACTCCGCCATCAGCTTCATCGTGGGCGAAGCACGGCCGCCGGAGAGCGTCGCGCTGATCAGCGCGACCGAACGCGCCCTGACCGCCGGGATAGCCGCCGCGGGACCCGGGGTTCGCATCGGGGACGTCTCCCATGCCATCGGCTCGGTCCTCCACGAGGCGGGCTACTCGATCAACACCGAGTTCGGAGGTCACGGCATCGGCTCCACGATGCACCAGGACCCCCACGTGTCGAACACCGGACGCCCCGGCCGCGGATACAAGCTGCGCCCCGGTCTGCTGCTCGCGCTGGAGCCGTGGATCATGGCGGACACCGCCGAACTCGTCACCGATGCCGACGGATGGACGCTGCGAAGCGCGACGGGCTGCCGGACGGCCCACAGCGAGCACACGATCGCCATCACCGACGACGGAGCCGAGATCCTCACCCTGCCGAGGTAGGCGCCGAACGCCTGCCTAGCCGGAGAATGTGCCCTTGCGAGCGTTCTGCCAGGATGCGCTGTCCAGCAAGTGGACGTCGTAACGCTCCTGTACCTGCGCGAGGACCTCGGGAGAGTCCTGCCCCTTGGCGACACGCTGCAGCATTCGGAAGTAGCCGAACCGCTGGACGCCCGGGGTGATCCCTATCAGCAGATCGGTGTCGAGGCCTCGTGCGGCCCCGAAGGCATGCGGCAGACCGGGCGGGATCACCAGGAAATCTCCCCGGCCGAGAGACTGGATGACGTCGCCGAGAAGGAACTCGGCCGTGCCGGCGAGGACGTAGAAGAACTCCGTCGAGCGCAGGTGGCGATGCGGCAGCGCACCGTCGGCTCCGTCGGCGAGGGTGAGACGGCTGGCGCTCAGGGCCGCGCCGGTCTCCTCGCTGTCGGTCAGAAGCCCGAACTCCCCGCCGCCGGGCAGGTCGAGGACCTCTCCGTCGCCGCCCCGGACGAGCAACGCGCTCTCGCCCGGCTGAGGTGTGCTGGTCATCGGAAGTCTCCAGGTACGGTCACCGGGCTTCGCTCAGGGCTTGATGCTGAACGGGCCGAGCGAGTTGTAGTCCAGCCGCAGCGACTCTGCCATCGCCCATGCGTTGGGCAGCGTGAACACGTCCGCACCGCCCAGGCGATCCAGCCACCTCGGAACGACCTCGTCGGCCGCCTGTGCGGCCACCGCGTCCAGGTAGGCGCGGAACACCGCCCAGCCGTTCTCGGTGTCGACGGGCCCCATGGTCGATTCGAGGTCAACGCTCGACAGCGCCGCCTCGGTGGTGGTGCGCAGGTCGTTCATGTACTCGATCTGGGTACGCACGTCCTCGGGCGTCCCGGGGCGGTTGACGTGGCCGCCGACCAACTGGTCGAAGTCGTATCCGAGGACCTTGTCGTACAGGGCGAACACCCCGGGCATGTCGGCCGACAGCGCCAGGTTCGAGAACGGCACCCAGCCGGGGAAGATGACGTCGACCAGCATCACGACCCGCTGGTTCGGGAGGTAGATCAGGCTGTTCCCCTCGGTGTGGTTGGGGCCGGGGTAGTCCAGGTGGACGATGTGGCCGCCGGCCTCGATGGTGAGGGTGTGGTCGAAGACCTCCGTGGGGAGAGGCCGATCCGGGTCGGCGAGCGCCTCCAGCCGCTGGGCGACGATGCTCTGGGCGTAGCGGGGGACGGAATCGGGGTAGATCGACATGCCGCCGACATGATCGCCGTGTTCGTGGCTGTAGATCACGTGCGAGATGGGCTTGTCGGTCACCCGCTTGATGGCACGCAGGATGTCGTGCCCGAGCGTCGGGGGCGCGTCGACCGCTATGACCCCTTCGTCATGGACCACGAACATGTTCCCGTACTGGCCGTCGCTGAGCCAGAAGACGCCGTCGGCGATCTCCTTCATGACATACCCGGCGTCCGGGATCTCAGGTCCCTTCGCGTTCTGCGGCAGCGGGGCCGTCGGACGTTCCCTCCTCCGCTGCGCCGATGCGGAGAAGTGAGACATCGTCGTCATGATCATCCCTTCGCTCGCCATCTCAGGGCCTTGTCGGCCCAGCCTTTCCGGTCACCGCGCACTGCCTAACCCAACGAAACTGAAAGTCGAGTAAATTCGGGCCCGGAATCAGTGCCTTCCATGGCCGCCGCGGTCACCGGCCCGGCAGGCGAGTGGTGATCTCCTGGAGGAACCAGGCGTTGCCGTCCGGATCGTCGAAGGAGGCGAACGAGCCGTAGCTCGTGCGCTCGGGGTCCGGCCCGGGGACCCGTCCCCCGGTCCCGGCGTGGTGGAAGACGCCACCGGCGTCGTGGAACACCTCGCCGACCTTCGCACCGCGCCCGACCAGTTCGGTTCGGGCGGCTTCGATGTCGTCCACCACCAGGTGCAGCCCATGCGCCGAGCCGGGCACGTCCGAGGTGACGCCGGTTCCGAAGATGACCGAGCACGCCGACCCCGGCGGCGTCATCTGCACCACCCGGAAATCCTCGCCGGTGGCGACGTCGGCGTCCTCGCGCCATCCGAGCGCCTGGTAGAAGTCCTTGGCGCGGTCGACGTCGGTGACGGGCACCACGACGACCTCGAGTCTCATGTCCACGTTGCCGCTTCCCCCTCCCACGCCACAACTGCCCTGATACCCACCGTCGCACCGAGAGTCGCCAAAGCTAATAAATCCGCTTTAAATAGCCACAAAGCCTCGACAATGGAAGTTTTGGTCCACTCCTGCGGGCGATGGTGACGGCGCCCGCCTTCCTTGCCACTGCCTCGTCCAGTCGGCTCCCGTGGTGCCGGACGGCGGGCTTGGAGCCGGAACCCGCGAGGTGCTGTGAGGTGGTGCGGTTGGCACGGCTGGTGGCGGTCAACGTCGGTATGCCCAAGGACGTCTCCTGGGAGGGGCGGACGGTGCGCACCGGAATCTGGAAGGAGCCGGTGCGCGGCCCGGTCATGGCACGTCGTCTGAATCTGGACGGGGACGGGCAGGGGGACCTGGCGGGCCATGGCGGTGAGCAGCGCGCCGTGATGGTCTACCAGGTGGACTCCTACCGGTACTGGGAACGGGTCCTCGAACGTGATGATCTGGTGCACGGGCACTTCGGGGAGAACTTCACCGTCGAGGGCCTACCCGATGATCAGGTGTGCATCGGGGACCGCTACCGGATCGGCGAGGCCGTCTTCGAGGTCACCCAGCCCAGGGTGACCTGCTACCGGGTCGGCCTGCGCCTGGGCGAACCGCAGATGGCGGCGCTGCTGGTCGCGCACCACCGTCCCGGCTTCTACATGAGAGTGATCACCGAGGGCGCGGTGGAGGCGGGGCAGGAGATCGTCAAGGTCGCCGACGGGCCGGGCGCGATGAGCGTCACCGAGGTCGACGGGCTGCTGTACCTGTCCGAGCATCCCCGTGACCGTCTGGAACGCGCGTTGCACGTCGAGGCGCTCAGCCCTGGCTGGCAGGACTCGTTCCGGGCCCTGCTACGGCGGGGCGACGACGGGCTCGGCGGGAATGTCGGATTGACGGCCGAAGCAACGGTGCCGCCGCCCGCCTGGGCGGGATTCCGGGCCCTGCGGGTGGCCCGCATCCAGCGGGAGAGCAGCAGCATCGTCTCCGTGTGGCTGGCCGCCGAGCAGGGCGGTCCGCTGCCGCCCGCACTGCCCGGCCAGTTCGTGACCGTCATGCTGGACGCCGACGCCCACGGACCCGCGCTGGTACGCGGCTACTCGTTGTCGGGCAGGCCCGGGGACCAGGAGTACAGGATCAGCGTCAAGGCCGAGCCGCACGGTGCCGCCAGCATGCGGCTGCACCGGTATCTGAAGGTCGGCGACATCCTCCAGGTGGCCGCGCCCCGTGGGACGTTCGTGCTCGCCGCCGGCGACGGCCCCGTGGTGCTGGTGTCGGCGGGAGTGGGCGCCACCCCGGTCCTGGCGATGCTGCAGGCTCTGGCCGAGTCGGGGACCACACGACCGGTGTGGTGGCTGCACGGTGCCCGGGACGGCTCCGAACACGCCTTCGCCGCCGAGGTTCGCTCCCTGCTGGCCAGGCTTCCCCACGCCCGCCTGCGTGTGTGCTACAGCCGCCCGCGCCCGCAGGACCGCCTCGGCACCGACTACACGGACCCGGGTCACTTGGACGCCGCCCTGCTGCACAGCGCCGGAGTGCCGGCCGACTCCGAAGCCTACGTCTGCGGCCCGCCTTCGTTCATGGCCGCGCAGACCGGTGCGCTCGCCGAGCAGGGACTAGCCACCGACCGCATCCGCACCGAGACCTTCGGCACCGTGGCCTCCATCACACCGGGCGTCACCGCCTCCACCGCCCGGCCGCCTCATCCGCCGGCGGGACCACCGGGCGCCGGACCGGCGGTGACGTTCGCCCGCAGCGGCATCCGGGCTCCCTGGGACGAGAGCGGGTCCAGCCTGCTGGAGTTCGCCGAGGCATGCGACGTCCCCGTCCGCTGGTCCTGCCGCACCGGCGTCTGCCACACCTGCGAGACGGCCATGCTGTCGGGCGAGGTGACCTACGACCCGGCCCCCATCGATCCTCCCGCCGACGGCAACGTCCTGATCTGCTGCTCCCGCCCGACAACGGAGATCGTCCTGGATCTGTGAGGAGGTGCGGAGGGACGGCCCGCCTGCATCGCGCTCCCGAGAGGAGGAGAACGTCATGGAGTACCTCGTCCAGTTCCAGGTCGACGTCCCCGCCGGGACCTCCGACGCCGAGATCGAGCGGCGCCGGGACGCGGAGGCGGCCGCGGCGGCCGACCTGGCGGCACAAGGGCACATCGCCCGCATCTGGGCCGTGCCCGGCACTTCCCCGATCATGGGGTTGTACCGCGCCGACGACCGGACCCAACTCGACGCCCTGCTCCGGGGTCTACCGCTGTACGACTGGATGCGCATCACCGTCACACCGCTCGGCCCCCACCCCAACGACCCCGCCCGCGCCGCCGCTCCCGGCCCCGCCGGCGGCCGCCTGCCCGAACCCCGGCTGACGCTGGTGTACCGGCTGGAAGCCGCTCTCGATGCGCCGCTGGACCTGGGCGAGGTCGCCGCGGGGCATCGGCGCATCGTCGCCCTGACCGGCGGAACCTTCACCGGACCCGACATCCGGGGGATCCTGCTGCCGGGGACCAGCGCCGACTGGCAGATCGCGCTGGCGGACGGTACCGCGCTGGGCGACATCCGCTACACCCTGCGAACCGACGCCGGCGACCTGCTCTACGTCCGGTCGCGGTCGGTGCGTCACGGGAGCGCGGAGGTGCTCGCCCGGCTCGGCCGCGGCGAGGACGTCGACCCGGGTGAGTACGTCTTCCGGGCGGCCACCGAGATCGAAACCGCCGCCCGCGGTCTCGACTGGCTGAACAAGGGCGTCTTCGTCACCGTCGGCGGACGCCGCTCCGCGGAGGTCGTCTACGAGACCTACCTCGCCGGATGACCGACCGGCTCCACGGCGCCGGTTCGTCGGGAGCTCTTCATGGCAGGTTGGTGACCATGGACATCAACTGCGTGATCGTCGACGCCGTCGACCCGGATCGGCTGGCGGCCTTCTGGAGCGAACTGCTCGACCGGCCGATCACCGGGCGTACCGGCCCGTACGTCTGGCTGGAGCGCAGGAACGGGCTGGGCGTGGGCTTCCAGCGCACCGACGGCTCCAAGTCCGCGAAGAACCGGCTGCACCTGGATCTGGAGTCGGAGGATCCGGCCGCCGAGCAGGCCAGAGTGGAGGCGCTGGGCGGACGGCGACTGACCGAGTACGACCCCGGGGGCTTCCTCGTCATGGCCGATCCCGAGGGCAACGAGTTCTGCATCATCCCGAAAGGCCCGTTCGAACTCGACGACGAAGGCCGGGCCGACTACCTGACGGCGGGCGCGCAGGCCACCTGATCCCAGGGCATGTGCCGGTGGTGCGGCCAGTCGGCATGGACGAGCAGCGGCACCGGCTACGCAGTGGTGGACCCCGATGGGTCATCGTGTACGACGCCTGCACCGCCGAGCCCTGACCCGCCGGGGGCCGCCGCCACCTGGCCGTCCACGGAGGGGCCGGGACTGCGCTGGTAGGCTCTCGGCCGATACGTGGGCGGCAGTGAGTGACGTAGTGGCCCGCCCCGGCGTGACGCCGCCGGTTCCGGACCGGCGCAGGATCCTGTCCGCCCGCACGTCCCACAGTTAGGTTCCCGGTGTCGTTCTCCCCTTCGACCGTCCGCCGCAACTGGCTGTTCTGCGCGGTGCTGCTCGTGGGCGTCGTGCTGCGGGTGCTCGCCATGGTGGGGTTCCGGGGCGTGCTGTGGTTCAACGACAGCTACGACTTCGTCCGGATCGCGGACGACCCGTTCCCGCACCCGCTGAGGCCGTCCGGGTACGGGCTCTTCCTGTGGGTGTTGAAGCCGTTCCACAGCCTGGCGCTGGTGACGGTTCTCCAGCACGCGGCGGTCCTCGGGCTGGCGGTGCTCGGGTACCGGATGCTGGTCCGCGACTTCGAGGTCCGGCGGACCTGGGCGGCGCTGGCGGTCGCGCCGATGCTGCTGGACGCCTTCCAGGTCGAGCTTGAGCATCTGCTGCTGTCGGACACCCTGTTCACCGCCCTGGTGTTCGGCGCGATGCTGCTGCTGGCGAAGCCGGGAGAGGCCGGGTGGCGGCGGGCCGCGCTGGTGGGCTCGCTGCTCGGCGTGGCGGCCGTCACGCGGTCCGTGGGGGTGCCGCTGTTCCTGATCGCCGTCCTCTACCTGCTGCTCAGGCGGACGCGGTGGCCGGTGTACGTGGCGCTCGCCGTGACGTTCGCGCTGCCCGTCGGGGCGTACGCGACGTGGTTCCAGCGGGACCATGGCCGGTTCCAGATGACCGGCGTGGACGGCGTCTTCCTGTGGGGGCGGACGGCGGCGTTCGCCGACTGCGACGCGTTCACGCCCCCTCCGGACCTGGCGAGGCTGTGCCCGTACGGCGCCAAGGGCGACCGGCCCGCCTCGTCCCACCAGATCTGGGAGGACAACTCGCCGACCGGCTGGTCCAACGGACGGGCGTTCGACCAGGAGACGAACGCGCGGGCGCAGCGGTTCGCGGTGTGGGCGATCAAGAACCAGCCGCTCGACTACCTGCGCGTGGTCTCCTACGACTTCTTCGTCCGGACGTTCTCGTGGCACCGGTCGCGTTACCCGACCGTGGGCACCGAGGCCAGGTACCACTTCCCCACGAAGCCCACGGCGCGCAAGCCGGAACTGCCCGTCTACGGGGGCGGCGCCCGGGGGGCGGTCGTGTACGAGTACTCGCACGGAACGGGCCGCACGCACGTCGTCGAGCCGTACGCCGGTGTGCTGCGCGGTTACCAGGAGCACGTGAGCGTGCCGGGGACGGTGCTCGGCGTGGTGCTGCTCGCGGGCGCGGCCGGGATCGTGTGGCGACGGGCGCGCGCGCGGACGGCGCTGTTCTGGACGTCCGGTGTCGCCCTCCTGGCCATCCCTCCGATCACAGTCGACTTCGACTACCGCTACATGCTGCCCGCCCTGCCGTTCGCGTGTTTCGCCGCCGCGATGGCGTGGGGCCGCCGCCGTCCGGTCCCGGCCGCGCCGGAGGCCGAGCCGGCCCCGGCCGCGCCCGAGGCGCAGCCGGCGGACGCCTGACACGGTGCCGGATGAGTACGAGAGCGGATACCGCCGCGTCGCGGCCGTCGGGATCATTGGGCGCATGCGCCGATACGTGATCCCGCTGGTCGTCCTGCTCGCCGCCGGCTGCGGGCAGGTGGGCCGGAGCCCGGAAAAGATCGCTGCGGCGGACGCGCGGAAGGCCGCCGAGCGGGCCGGGGACCGGGTCCACGACTCCCGGGTGCGGCCCGCGCAGGACGTGGGGCACCGGGCGGCGGACCTCGACGGCGTGGAGGTCATGCGGGTGACCGGTGTCTCGACCGCCGGGGACGGGGTGCGGCTCGTGCTCCGGACGTCCGGGACGGCGCCGGACGGCGGCTGGTTCGCGACCTCGACGATCACCGTGCGGAGATGCTTCGAGATGCGGTTCTCGACCACCACCGAATGGCAGCACTACGGGACCCGGCAGGTGGCGTGCCCGTCCGGGGGCCCGCTCACGTTCAAGCCGTGGCCGAAGTCGCCGGAGATCCCGTTCGAGCGGCTGCGCAAGGCGCTGCCCCGCGTCCCGAAGGGGGGCGGGGCGGACGAGGCGAAGGTCCGCGCGGCGGTCGCCTCGCTGCGGCTCGACCCGGCGATCCGACGCGAGTTCGCGACCGAGGGCGACGTGGTCGGCGTGGCCCTCATCGTGAGGCCCTACGGTTCGGACGCCTTCGACTGCGTCCTGGCCCGCGTCGCGCCGGGCCGCACCAGCGTGTGGACGCCGCCCCGCATGCAGCGGATGGCGGGCGAGGGCGGCTGCGGCGCCGGCAACGCCGTCGACCCGCTGCCGCCGCCGCACTGAGGCCGCACCGGTCGGCGTGGGAAGCCGGGGGGCGTCATCCGTCCTGAAGGCCGAGGCGGGCGGCGGCGACCTTCTTCGGGACGACCATCCGCCACGCGTCGATGACGAGCTCTTCCATCTCCGCCTCGTCCAGCGCCGCCGTCCAGGCGTGCACCCAGTTGAAGCGCATGTCGGATTCACCGGGCAGGTGGAACTTCTCCGGCTCCGATTCGACGAGGGAGAGCCGCTCCTCCTTGGGGAACGCGAAACCCATGACGGTCTCGTCCCGCGAGAAGGCGACGTAGACGATGGAGCCGACGCGGAACTTCACCCGGTCCCTGATCAGGTGCTCGGACGTGCGGGGCAGCGTCATCGCGAGGGCCCGCACCTGCTCGACGGTGATCATCATGTCCTCCTGTGGCCGCGCCGCCTCCGGTGCGGTCCTCCCAGCAAAGCACCCCACAACGCATGATCTTGTTAGGTTTGTCGGGTGAACGAACTGGTGCGCTGGCAGACCGAGAACGGGACCATCGTCGTGGAGACCGACGACCTGGAGCCGGGCTTCCAGTCGGTGTCCCGCACCGGCGATCTGATCTACGACGCGGCGGGCCGGCTGGAGGACGCGTTCCAGCACGTCCGGGAGGCGGCGCAGGCGGCGCTCGCGTCGCTGCGCGGAGGCGACCTGGACCCCGACGGCGTCGAGCTGGAGTTCGGCGTCAAGCTGAACGCGGCGGCCGGGGCCGTCATCGCGAAGACGACCGTCGAGGGCCACCTGAAGGTCAAGATGACGTGGGGGCAGCCGCCGCGCGCCGCGGAGGGGGCGTAGCCGCGACGTGGACGACTGGCAGTGGCGCGCCTGGGTCGGCCCGCCGTCCGGCGGCAAGTTCGGCGCGGCGTTCCTCGTCACCGCGACGCGGCTGCTGACCTGCGCCCACACCGTCCACGGCCGGGACGAGGTGCGCGTCGGGTTCCCCGGCCTGCTGGAGGACCTGCCCGCCAGGGTCGTGCGGCGCGGCGGCTGGAGGCGGCCGGGCGACCCCGGCGACGTCGCCGTCCTCGAACTGCGCGAGCCCGTCGCGCTGACCCCCGCCACGCTGGCCGCGCCGGACGGCCTGCACGCGGGGAGCCTCGGCGAGCGGACGTTCGGGGTGTGCGGGTTCCCGCGCCGTCCCGACCAGAACGAGCGGCACGCGTCCGTGACGACGTTCCCGCATCGCGGGATGCGGCACGAGTGGTGGGAGCTGAAGACCGGCCAGGGCGACTGGCTGGAGGAGGGGTACAGCGGGTCCGCCGTGTACGACACGGCGACGGGCGAGGTCATCGGCATGGTGACGAACGCCGAGCTGCGGGACGGAGGCCGGGCCGACCTCGGCTGGATGCTGCCCGTCGAGCACATCCGTACGCACTGGGAGGAACTGGACGACCTGCTGCCGCTCCGGTGGCTCACCCCCGAGGCCCGCCGCGAGCTGCGGGACCTCCTGGACGGCGTCCGCTACACCGACCCGCTCGCCGCCGACCTCGAACGGATCACGGGTCGGCGGGCCTTCGGCGGTTTCCGGTCGGCGTGGGGCTCGGTGCGCTACGTGGCCGAGGGCTGGGAGCCGGACCGGCTCGTCCGGTACGTGGCGGCGCTCGGGCCGCACCTGCCCGGCTCCGCCCGGCGGCGGCTCGCCGCGTGGTCCGCGCGGCACCTGCCCGGCGCCGCGCCCGCCGCCCCGCGCTCAGGACCCGCATCGGTGATCGTCCGGCTGGAGCGGGCCACGTTCGACAACGCCTTCGACGTGACCGTGCACACCTGGATCGACGGCGCCGAGGGGCCGGGACGGCCGACCGAGCGCGTCCCGGACCGGCGGGTGCGGCCGGTGGTCGAGGCGGGCGTGGCGGCGCTCGCGCCCGCGCTGTTCGGCCGCGAGTGGATGATCGAGTTCGCGGTGCCGGAGGGCTGGCTCGGCAAGCCGTTCGAGCAGTGGTACGTCGACCCGCGCAACAGGATCCCCATGCGCAAGTACCCGGTGGTGGTGCGGGACGTGGAGCGGCTGCGGCCCGACTCGATCCGCCGCGACCAGGCCCACCACCGCTGGCGGCTGCTGAACGAGCGCGGCCGCAGCGACCCGCGCCCCATCGCGTGCGACGCCCCGCGCAAGGGCAGCGACTTCCAGGACTGGCTGGAGGCCAACATCGACTTCTGCGTCCTGGTGTACGGGTCGCGTCCGGTGAAGAGCTGGCTGACGGCCGCGCTCAACAACGGCATCCCCGTCATGATGTGGACGCGCACCCCGTGCGACGCGTCCTCGCACGGGGACTGCCGGGGGCACCGCGTCCTCGACGAGCTGACCGCGGCGGTCGGCGACCGGCACCCGGGCGACCTGCCGCGGCTGGCGCTCGCGCTGCGCAAGGCCGCGCTCGTCGCCCCCAAGGACGCACCGCACTGCGGGCGCGACCTGACGCTGCTGTGGGACGATCCGTCCCGGCTGCCCGACCCCCCGCTCGCGATGGAGGTATAGGTGCCCGACTGGCTGCTCTACACAGGGAGCCGAAGCACGCACGACGGCATCGACCGCCTGCCCCCTCCGCCGCGCTGGCGCGCGTTCGACGGCGAGCCCGTCATGGAGACCCCTTCCGGCGGTTCCGGGAACGAACACCAGGCGACCACGTACCGTCCGTCCGACGATGCCGTGCAGCAGGTGAACGCCGCCCTGTACCTGCGCCGCCCGCTGCTGGTGACGGGGCCGCCCGGCACCGGGAAGTCCACGCTGGCCTACGCCGTCGCCCACGAACTGGGTCTCGGGCCCGTCCTGCACTGGCCCATCACCAGCCGGACCACGCTCCGCGACGGCCTCTACCAGTACGACCCGCTCACCCGCCTGTACGCGGCCGGACGGGGCGACGCGGCGGGACGGGACGACGCCGCCCGCGAGGAGGACATCGGCCGCTACATCCGCCTCGGCCCGCTCGGCACGGCGCTGCTGCCCTACCGGCGGCCGCGCGTCCTGCTGGTCGACGAGATCGACAAGAGCGACATCGACCTGCCCAACGACCTGCTCACCATCTTCGAGAAGGGCGAGTACGAGCTGCCCGAGCTGACCCGGCGGGCCGACCCGGTCGCCGAGGTCATGACCGCCGACGGGCCGGGCGGGCGGGTCACCGTCACCGCCGGGACGGTCCGCTGCCGCGCGTTCCCGCTGGTCGTGATGACCAGCAACGGCGAGCGCGAGTTCCCGCCCGCCTTCCTGCGGCGCTGCGTGACCGTGGAGCTGCGGCAGCCGTCGGACGAGGCCGAGCTGTCGGCGATCGTCCGCGAGCACCTCGGGTCGCTCGCCGACCAGAGCGACGACCTCGTCCGCCGCTTCTTCGAGCGCTCCGCGTCCGGCACGCTGGCCACCGACCAGCTCCTCAACGCCGTCTACCTGTGCCGCCACGCCGACACCGAGGACCGCCGCGCCCTGGCCGACCGGATCATGCCCTACCTGACCGGGCCCGTCGATGACGATTGACCGGCTCCGGGACGCCCTGTCGGCCATCGGGCCGCCGCCGGACGCCCGCGAGCTGAGCGAGATGCTCTGGCTCGCCTGCCACATCTCCCCGGCCGGGGAGCAGCCCTCCGCCGTTCCGCCGGTCCCACCTCCGGTCGTGGACGAGCCGGTGGACGCCCCTGCGCCGCCCAACCCGCCGGAGCCCCCGGCCCCGCGCCCGTCCGAACCGCTGACCGGGCTTCACCCGCGCCAGGACGCCGGAGCGGAGCCGGTGGGCCGCGCGTCCGAGGTGCTCGTCCCGACCGCGCCGATGCTGGCCGACCCGCTCGGCGTCCAGCGGGCGCTGCGCCCGTTGAAACGGCGCGTCCCGTCCCGGCACCGCGTCGAGGTGGACGAGGACGCCACCGCCGCGCGCATCGCCGACACACGGCTGTGGACGCCCGTCCTCGTCCCGTCCCCCGAGCGCTGGCTCGGCCTCGACCTGGTCGTCGACACCGGCCACACCATGCGGCTGTGGCGCCCCCTCGCCCGCGAGCTCGCCGAGACGCTGCTCCGCCAGGGCGCGTTCCAGGACGTCCACCTCAGCTACCTCGACGGGAAAGGCCGCGTCGCCTCCACGCCCGAGGCACCGCCCCAGGACCCGGGAACGCTCCTGGACGCCTCCGGGCGACGGGCCGTGCTCGTCCTCAGCGACTGCTCGGGGCCCCACTGGTGGAACGGACGCGCCGTGCAGGCCGTGCGCCGCTGGGCGCAGGCCGGACCGACCGCGATCGTCCAGCCCCTCGCCGAACGCCTCTGGCGCCGCACCGCCGCGCCGACCTCACCCGGCCTCGCCGTCCTCCCCCGCCCCGGCGCCCCGAACACCGACCTGCGCTTCGCCCCCTACGACGGCGCCGCCGGGCCCGGCGTGCCCGTCCCCGTCCTGGAGATCGCGCCGCGCTGGTTCGGCGCGTGGGCCCGGCTCGTCTCCGGCTCCGACCCGCAGCCCGCCGCCGTCGCGACGCTGCCGGCCCGCCCGTCGGGGGCGGCGCCGGTGCGGCGCGAGCAGGAACTGCCGGTCGCCGAGCGCGTCCGCCGCTTCCTCGCCACCGCGTCCCCGGCCGCCGCCGAACTGGCCGCCCACGTCGCGGTCTCCGTCCCGTCGCTGCCGGTGATGCGCCTGATCCAGCACCGGGTCCTCGGCGGCTCCGGCCCCGGGCAGCTCGCCGAGGTGCTGCTGAGCGGCCTGCTCCGCCCCGCCGACGGCGCGCGCTACGCGTTCGTCCCCGGCGCCCGCGAGGCCCTCCTCGACACCCTCCCGCGCCCCGAGGCCCTGCACACCCGGCACGTCCTGGAAGCGGTCTCCGCCGAGATCGAGCGCCGCGCCGGCACGACCGCCGAAACGTTCCGCGCCCTCCTCCCGGCCGACGGCGGCCCGGTCGTCCTCACCGCCGAAACCGACCACTTCGCCCTCCTCACCCCGCAGACCCGCTCCCACCTCGCCCCCGGCCCCGCCCCCGCTCCTGCGGCTTCTGCCCCCGACCTGCTGGAACTTCTCGACTCCCCGGTCGAGGAACTGATCGGGGACGGCTGGGACCGCGGCCCGCGCCCCACGGTGATCGGCGTGGACGGCGAGGACCTGGTGTCGGTCGACGTCCTGCACGGCAACCCCGACCTGCCGCACGGCCTGATCACCGGCCCTGAGGCGTTCCGGGAATCGCTGCTGCGGACCCTCGTCCTCAGCCTGGCGCTCGACCACTCCCCGAACATCGTCAACTTCGCGTTCGTCGACCACAGCCCGGCCACGTCCTTCCCCCTGGTGCATCTCCTTCCCCACGTCGCAATGGCCCTCCATACCCAGTGGACGGACCCGTCTGCGCTGGACCGGCTCCCAGAGGCCCTGGAGACCGAGCGAAAGCGCCGCGCGACCGTCCTCCAGGACGCCGGGGTCACCACCTGGGACGAGTACCAGGCGGCCGTCGCGGGCGGGCGGCCGCTCGATCCGCTGCCCGCCCTCGTCGTGATCATCGACGACACCGGGCCCATGCTGGACGCGCGGCCCGAACTCCTCGATCCCCTCGCCGCGCTCTGCGAGGAGGGACCGGCCCAAGGGATCAGGTTCGTCTTCTGCTCGCCGAACGACTCGCCCGCGCCGCCGGGCATCGCCGGGTTCGCGGGCTGGAACGTGGGCTCTCCGAGCCGCATGGGCGAACACCTCGCGTCCGTGCACATCTTCGCGCAGGAGGCCCGCCCGGCCTTCGAGCCCGCACACATCCCACTCGACGCGGTCGATCCGATTCTGGGGCTGATGGCGCGCCGCGGTCCGGAGGCGCGTCTCCTCTCCCGGCCCGAGGACCCCGCGAATCCCGAGCACGTGGAGCCGGTTGACCCCCTCCAGCTCACAGGCGAGCCCGAGCTCGACGTTCTGCGGTTGAACGGGGGCGGGTCGAGGGAGTTGTTGCACGAGACATGGGCACTGCCCGCCGACATGCCGCGCAGCCCGGCGATCGGTCACCGGCCGGACGGCCATCTCCTCAGCCTCTATCCGCTCGATCCCTCATCGGGCATTCCGCACGGTCTGGTCGTCGGCAGCCCGGAGGCCCGCCAGAAGGTCGTTCGCGCCGTCACCTTGGCCCTCGCCGCAGGGCACTCCCCGGCGGACCTGCAGTTCGTCTTCGCGGGGCTGGGCGAACATCCCCTGGGCGCGCCCATCGACCTTCCGCACGTCCGTTACTCGGAGGAAGAGCTGCTGGGCTCGCCGGAGAGACTCCGGCGGTTCTTCGAATTCCTGTCCGACGAGCTCGAATCACGGTTCCCGGCCCCGTCGCCGAACGTGCCGGCGGCTTCGAGTCTCGGCACCGGCCAGCTCACGGACGACGAGCTGCACCAGTTGTACGAGCGGTTCCGCCGGGACCCTCACTCGGTCAGCCAGGCCTGGTGGGACTTCTTCGAGGACTACCAGCCCGGCGAACAGCCCGTCGCCCCGCCGCCTTCGCCGGCCGAGACGCGGCCGCGCCTGCTGGTCGTGGCCGACCTGTCGCTCACGTTCCCGCCCGGCAGGCGCGAGGTGGGCGAGACGCTCATCTCACTGGCGCAACGGGGCAGGGCCCTCGACGTCCAACTGCTGCTCACCTCGTCCACCGTCGAGAACACCACGATCTGGGACCGCTTCCTGCCCCTCCTCGGCTGGCGCATCGCGGCGAGCCGCCTACCGCCCGACCAGCTCCAACGCGTCCTCGGACAGGCGGGTCTCCAGTTCCCGGACGAGCGAACGGCCTACCTCCTCGCCGGAGGCGGCTCCCCCCAACCGTTCACCGTGGCGCCGGAGCCTCCGCAGGAGGCCGTGGAGGACTTCGTCCGCCGAACGCGGCAGTCCTCGCCGGCCGTCCCGGCGGGCACCGCGCCGGAGAGCACCGGCCTGGAGGCCGTCAACCGCCTGCTCGGCGACCTGGACGAGTTGATCGGGATCGGCCTTTGGACGCGCGAGGGCGGACGCGTCGACCCCATGGCCGTGCGGGCCCTCCGGGACATCCTCCGAGCAGACGCGGAGACCGCGCGTTCGGGCGATCCCCTCACGCTTCGTCACCTGGTCTTCCCGACCGCCTACAGGCCGGAGATGATGGTGGCGGCGGAGCTTTACGTGGAGCAGCTCAACGAACTCGGGGTCCTGGCGCAGAGCGGCCCTCCCTTGTCCCAGGACGACGTGCCGATCCTCTGGTCCTTCGACTCCGTGGAACGGTGGCCGGACCTCCTCAGCGCCGTCCGGAGCCGCGTCCTCTTCCTCCATCTCGACGACCCGGGAGCGATGCCGCCGGACGACTCGTCGGTCCGGGCGCTCTTCACCCCCTTGCTGTCCGCGCTGCCCGAGGAACCGGAAGGCCCCCTGGTCGTCCTCTGCGGGGAGCCGGAGCAGTTCGAGAAGCTTCGCCGAGCCGTCCCCGAACTCGCCCGCCGCATCAGATGGATTCACACCTTCGACACCGCGGCCCCGGCGGGTGCCGCCCAGCCCTCGCGGAGTCGGACCGTGCGGCTCGGGAGCGACCCGGAGACGGGCGAGTCCGTGCTCCTGGACTTCGACGTCGATCGCCATCTGCTCATCAGCGGCCCGAGCGATACGGGTAAGTCGCCCCTGGTGCACATGATCGCCGAGAAGCTCGCCTCGGGCGGCACCGAGCGGGACCGCCTCGTCTACGTCCTGGACACCTACATGAGCCCGCATGACCTGGCGGACGCGGAGGCGCGGAGACAGGCCGGCGTACGGTACACGGCGTCGCCGGAGGAGTTCGGCGGGCTGCTGGACGAGGCCGTACGGAGCGCTGGGATTCCCCTCGGCGGCACGGGTCCCGAGGTGTACGTGCTCGTGGCGCACCGCCGGCGCCCGGTCACGGACGACCCGCTCGCGGCGGCCGTTCCCGTCCTGCGGACGATGCGCGAGCACGGCGTCCACCTCGTCCTCGCCCACCACCAGATCACGGCCGGGGAGCCGCTCGACCCCGTGGTCGCGCTGCTCCGGAGACTCGGCGCGCCCGCCCTGCTGACCGGCCGCGTGGGCGGCCAGGAAGCGGATCTCTGGGACGTGCCCACGACCTTGCAGGGCCCTCTGGAGCCGGGCGAGGCCCTGCTGGCGCATCCCGGGCGGCAGCGGCTCGTCCGGCTCGGCCACCCCACCGGATGATATTGGATCGAGCTGTCCATAACGTGTTACGGTGATCCCATGGCACGGCCGAGGAAGTTCGACGAGGGGCTGGCCGTGGAGGCGGCCATGCGGGCCTTCTGGGCGGACGGCTACGAGGCGACGTCGACGCAGGAGTTGTGCGCGGCGACCGGTCTCGGACGCAGCAGCATCTACAACACGTTCGCCAGCAAGCGCGACCTGTTCGTCAGAGCGCTGGCGCACTACATGGAGGTGCGGACCACCCGGCTCATCGACCACTTGCAGGGCGGCGAGGGCACGGTGCGCGAGCGTCTCCGGGCGGTCATGGACTGGGCCGCCGAACCGGACGGGGACGACCCGTCCGGCTGCCTGGTCGTGAACGCGACGGTGGAGCTCGGCCCGCACGATCCCGAGATCGCCGAGCGCCTCGAACGGGACCGGCGGCGGCGCTTCGCCACCCTCAAGGCGGCGATCGAGGGCGGGATGCGCGACGGCGAGATCGACGCCGCCAAGGACGCTGGCGCGCTGGCGCACTTCATGATCTCCACGATCAGCGGCATCCAGGTGGCCGCGCGCGGCGGTGCCGGTCCCGACACCCTCAGGTCCATCGCGGACACCGCGATGCTCTCCCTCTGACCCGGGCGGCCGGTGAGCCGCCCTTTTTCACGCCCGAATTTTGTACTGATCTATCCAATACACAGGAGGACAACGATGCCACTGGCCGTCTACGTGCTGGGCGTGGCCATCTTCGCGCAGGGCACGTCGGAGCTGATGCTGGCGGGGCTCCTGCCCGGCATGGCGCACGACCTCGGCGTGTCCGTGCCGACCGCCGGGTGGCTGATCTCGGCGTTCGCGATCGGGATGCTGGCCGGGGCGCCGCTGCTCGCCGTCCTGACGCTGCGCTGGCCGCACCGGCGGGCGATGCTGGCGTTCCTCGCGGTGTTCGCGCTGACGCACGTGGTCAGCGCGCTCACGCCGGGGTACTGGACGCTGTTCGCGATGCGGATCGTCGGCGCGTTCGTCTACGCGGGGTTCTGGGCGGTGGCGGCGGCGACCGCCGTGAGCCTCGTGCCGCGCGACGCGCGCGGGAAGGCGATGGGCGTCGTCGCGGGCGGCCTCACGGTCGCGGCGATCGTCGGGCTGCCCGCGGGGACGATGGTCGGGCAGCATCTCGGCTGGCGGGCGGCGTTCTGGGCGGTCGCGGCGATGTCGGCCGCCGCGATGGCGGGGGTGGCCGCGACGATCCCCGCCGCGCGTGCGGACGCCGCGCCGCCCCGGGTGCGGGACGAGGTGCGCGCGATGGCCGTCCCCCGCCTGTGGCTGCTGTACGGGACGACGGCCCTGGCCACGAGCGGGCTCCTCGCCGTCTTCGGCTACCTGGGCGCGCTCCTGACGGAGACGACGGGCATCGCGGAGGCGTGGGTCCCCGGCGTGCTCGCGCTCTACGGCGTCGGCGCGCTCATCGGGATCACGCTCGGCGGGCGGACGGCCGACCGGTGGGCCGTCCCGACGCTGTACGCGGGCTTCGCAGGGCTCACCGTCGTGTCCGTGCTGCTCGCCCTGGCGGCGCGGTCGCCCCTGCCCGTGGTCGTCCTGGTGTTCCTCCTGGGGTTCGTCGGATTCGGGACGAATCCGACCCTCAACTCGCGGGCGTTCGGGATGGTGGACGGCGCGTCGACGCTGGTCGCGGCCGGGAACGTCGTCGCGTTCAACATCGGCATCACGGTGGGCCCGTGGCTCGGCGGGCTCGCGATCGGCGCGGGGAAGGGCTACCCGTCCACGGCCTGGATCGGGGCGGCGCTGGGCCTCGCGGCGGTCGGCACCGTGGTGATCGGCACCCTGACGCGCGGGGAGCCCCGGCCGCGCTCCGCCGAGGAGGCCGAGCCGGCCGGGTCCACGATCAGCGTGTGAGATAGCCGGCGGTCAGGAGCAGGAGGCCGCGCGGAAGGCCCACAGGGCGCGCCGCCCCGGGTGCTCCGCCAGCGTGAAGATGCGGTGGCGGCCCCGGTGGCACGACAGGTCCTCCGGTCCGTAGGAGATCGTGCGGCCCCGCACCGGGGCCCAGCCGCGGCCGGTGTGGCGGGTCGAGAAGAGCCGGCCGCGCCTGCCGCCGCGGCTCTGGGTGAACCACCACTGCCCGTGCGTCCTGACCGCGCCCTGGACCCTGTCCACCGGGAGCCGTGCGCCCCCGTCGGCGCTCGCGGTCCCTCCTCCGGCCAGCGCCTCCAGCGGCCAGGTGACCACCCGTCCCCGCGGCCAGTTCGGGCGGCAGTACTCGCCCGCGATGAGGACGTGCGGCCACGTGGTGCGGTCGACCGCCGTCCACGACATGCGCAGCGGGCCCGAGCCCCTGCACTTGGCGCCGACCCGGCCGCGGGCGAACTCCCAGTTGCTCGTCTGCGCCATCACGTACCGGAACCCGTGGGCGTAGTAGGTGCCGCCGTACAGCCCGATCCGGTCGGCATGGCCGGTCGAGCCCGCCTTGCTCGCGGTCAGGTCGAAGATCTGCCGCATGTCGAACTCGCGCAGCCCGTGCCTGGTGTCGGCGACGTACAGCTTGTTGCCGTACCAGGCGATGCCGCCCGCGTGGACGCCGACGTCGGTGTAGGTGGGCCGCCCGCCCCGCATCACCGGCGCGACGAGCAGGACGTGCCGGTACACGCGCCGGTCGGGGTCGACGAACGTGACCCTGACCCGGCCGCCGTTGTGCCAGGACACGAGGATCGGCCGGACGCCGCCCGCCCACGCTCCGCCCGCCGCCGCGTCCGAGACGGACGTGACGCCCTGCGGAACCCAGGCCCTGGCGGTGCTGTCCGCCCTGGTGAAGCAGTAGACGAGCGAGTCGGCCGGGACACCCGCGGCCCGGCCGCATCCGCCGCCCAGCCTGGCGTGGCCGGACGAGCGGAGCAGCGGGCCGACGCCGGTCCGGCGGAGCCTGCCGCCGAGCGCGCCGATCGTCCCGCTCCGGTCGGTGCCGCGCCGCAGATCGAAGTCGCGCGGATCCAGGGGCGCCGCCACGGTCCATGCCCGCGCCGCGGACCCCGCCGGCGACTCCACCGGCGCAGGTGCGGCCGCCGCCTCGGCGACACCCGGGGTGGCGGCCGCGAGGACACCCGCCGCGACGACAGCGACCCCCGGCCACCGGACTGCCGTCACCGTGCGTTGCAAGATCATCACAGTGCGCTACATACCCAGGCCGGACGCTACGGACGACCCCGACAAGACCTAGGGAAAGGCAACTTATGTTTCGCGGCCCATTACTTCGGGGGCGTCGACCCGTCCCCCGCTCCCGACGTCACGGACGGGACGGTCCCCACCCGGGGACCGTCCCGTCCGGGATGGGTCAGCGCAGGGCGCACGTCCCCGAGTCGGACTTCGACGGGTCGCTCTCCGAGGTCCCCGTCAGGCTGAGCCGCGCGTGGCGGGAGGCGCCCGGCTTCGCCTTCGCCCAGACCTCCACCTTGGTGCGGCCGCCCGCCTGGGCGGTGGCCAGCTCGTTCGGCAGGGACGTCGTCCAGCCGTCACCGGACACGGCCGCCTTGAGGCGGAACACGTCGGAGCCGTGGCGGCCGTCGCCGCCCCGGCCCGTGTTGGTGAGCGTCATCGTGCACTTCGTCCAGCCCGCGCCGGTCGGCCGGGCGGGGCCCGAGTCGACCCGCACGCCGCGCCGCTGCGGCCCGGCGCCGTCCAGCGAGCCGACCGCGACCGTGTAGGACAGGACGCCCTTGCGGTCCCGCCTGAGGTTCAGGACGTAGAAGTGCAGCCGGTTCGCCTGGTCGACGTACTCGTACTCGCTGCCGGAGTTCGCCCCCGCGTGGTAGAGCGCGTCGGAGAGCTGCCGGTAGTCGCCGATCGTCATCTTCTTCGGGGTGCCGTCGGGCAGGACGAAGTCGACCTTGTCGATGTCCTGCGGGTTGGCGTCCTCGACCCAGATGAACGGGGCGCGGTCCTGGTCCTTGGTCTTGGCCAGCAGGACACCGGAGTCGGGAGTGAAGGAATCCGTGCCCATCCGGTCGACGACTTCGAGGGTGTAGTTGTCATAGCCGCCGCCGTCGCACAACGGGTCGGCGGCGGTGTCGCACGCCGGGCTCCTGTCACCGCCCTCACCGAGCTTGACGTTGATGCCGGTGAGGCCGCCCTTGCCCGGGTCGACCGACCGGGCGGTCACATTGGCGACGACCATGCCGGACGCGGCGAGCGCTTCCCGGCTGAGCTGGAGCACGTCGTCGTTGTTCACCATGCCGAGCTTCAGCTTGTTGCGGAGCATGTGCTGGGCGCCCATGGACCCGCCGCCCGTCGCCGGGATCGTCCACCGGCTGTGCGGGCCTCCCGGCCCGTTGAACGTGCCGCGGCTGAGCATGTCCCACGGGCCGCTGTAGGCGCGGCGCGGCGGGTCGCCGTAGGGGTTGTTGTAGTTGTCGCCGATGCCGAGGATGTGGCTGAACTCGTGGGCGTAGACCGACATGCCGGAACTCTCGGCCTGCGTCGAGGAGACGCCCGGGATGGCGTTCGGCCAGATCGTCGAGCCGGCCTGCCAGGACGTCCAGGGGACGTACCGGGTCTTCACCCAGTTCGTCAGGGTCGGGTCGCCCGGGCCCCACTCGTTCGGCACCTGCTCCTTCGTGCCGAACTTCATCTCGCCGAACTCCTGCCAGGTGGACGACTCGTCCTGCCCGGCGCTGAGGAAGAAGACGAAGTCGAACTTGTTCGCCGCCTCCTCGCCCACGTCGGCGACCCACGCGTCCCGCGCGTCCTTGCGCAGGTCGCGGTTGCAGGTGTCGCCGGTCGGGCATCCCGTCCCGCCCTGCATGCCGTCCACGCCGTACTCGTGGTCCTTGGCGGGCATCTGGTAGGCGCCGAACCCCGTCAGGTTCACGCCGAACCGGCCGCCGGAGTCCTCCATCCAGTACTCGTGGAGGGTGTGGCCGTGGTTCAGGTCCTGCGGCTTGTTGAGGAAGTCCTGGTAGAACTTCGCCACCTGCGCGCGCGGCACGTCGCCGACCTTGACCGGGTTGCCGAAGACCGACGAGTTCACCGGCTGCGTGACCTCGAACGGCTGATTCGGGTAGTCGGCGAGGACGACCGCGACGTTGAAGTTCTTCACCGAGCCCTTGCGGGCCGGGTCCGCCCACGTGGTTCCAGGGATCGCCCTGTAGTCGTCCCAGGTCATCGTGTCGGGAAGCTCGTAGTTCTGGGGGTCGATCGGGCGCGGGGCGGCCGCCGCGAACGCGCGGGCGGACGGCTGCTCCCGCTGCCACGGCTGCGTCTGCGGCCAGTGCCGCATCTGCCAGGGGTTCGCGGTCGGTTTCGGGACCGGGGGCCCCGGCTGCGCGGCGGCCGGCACGGCCGCGAGTCCCACGACCAGCCCCAGCGCCGCCGCGGGCACCAGCAGAATCTTCTTGGCGCGCATGTCTCCCCTACCTCAGGTGGGTTGCGGGGAGACGGTAAGGACGGGCGGCCCGGCCCGGCTACGGCCGACATACACGATCTTGCGCCGGATGCCCTGGCATCTCGCGCCGTGCGCCCAGGTCAGAGCGGAAGTTCGCGCTCCGCGACGACGATGCCGTCCTCGTCGCTGTAGAGCCAGTCGCCCGGACGGAACTCCACGCCGCCGAACGCCACCGGCACGTCGGTCTCGCCCGCGCCGTCCTTGGCGCTCTTGCGCGGATTGGACCCGAGGGCCTTCGCGCCGAGGTTCAGCCCGCGCAGCGCCGCCACGTCCCGGACCGCCCCGTTGATCACGACCCCGGCCCAGCCATGGGCCACCGCCGCCGCCGCGATCATGTCGCCCATCAGCGCGGACGCCAGCGACCCGGCGCCGTCCACGACCAGCACCCGGCCCTCCCCCGGGGTGCCCAGCCGCCGCTTCACCAGGCCGTTGTCGCGGTGGCAGCGCACGGTCGCGACCGTGCCGGCGAACGCCGTGCGCCCGCCGTACTGCCGGAACTGCGTCTCGCAGCTGCGCAGCTCGTCCCCGAAGTCGTCGATGAGGTCGGCGGTCGCGAAGTCCATGGCGGCAGCCTACTAGTCGGTAATCTCTCAGCCGTAGGGCGCGTCGGTCGGGCGGCCGATGAGCCGGGACAGCACGATCGCCGTCTTGGTCGCGGTGATGTTGTCCTCGCGGCGCAGCCGTTCGAGGGCCTGCTCCAGATGCTGGATGTCGCGGGCCCGCACGTGCACGAGCGCGCTGGCGTCACCGCTGATCGTGTACGCCGCGACGACCTCGGGGTGGCCGCGGACGCTGGAGTAGATCTGCTCGGGGGACGTCGCCCCGGTGCAGAAGATCTCGATGAACGCCTCGGTCGTCCAGCCGAGCGCGGCCGGGTCGACCACGGCCGCGAAGCCATTGATCACACCGTCCGCGCGGAGCCGGTCGACGCGCCGCTTCACCGCGGGGGCCGACAACCCCACCTTGTCGCCGATCTGCGCGTACGAGGCGCGCCCATCCTCCAGCAGCCGCGCAACGATTCGCCGGTCGAGTTCGTCAAGACGCAACAAATAACACCCCCCAAGTCGGTTTTCATCATTGGTCGGTAGTCATTTCCGAACATACGCTGGGTACAGACCGGCGGCCACCTGACCCGCCCGGCCTCCTCCCCCTCGGCACCGGGAACGCGCCCGGTGTCCCAGCCATGCCCCGGCCGAACCGGCCGGGCCTAGCCGCGAAGGAGCGTCGTGACGCCGACCGACCAGCTGCGAGCGATGTCCGAGGACCACAGCGCGCACAACTACCACCCCCTCCCCATCGTGGTCTCCGAGGCGGACGGCGTCTGGCTGACCGACGCGGAGGGCCACCGCTACCTGGACATGCTGGCCGCCTACTCCGCCGTCAACTTCGGGCACCGCAACCCGCGGCTGACCGAGGCCGCGCGGCGGCAGCTCGACCGCGTCACGCTGGTGAGCCGCGCCTTCGACCACGACCAGTTCGGCCCGTTCGTCGCCGAGCTGGCCGAGCTGTGCGGCAAGGACATGGTGCTGCCGATGAACAGCGGCGCCGAGGCCGTCGAGACGGCCCTGAAGACGGCCCGCAAGTGGGGCTACGAGGTCAAGGGCGTCCCCGCCGGCGAGGCGAACATCATCGCCTTCGAGGGCAACTTCCACGGCCGCACGACCACCATCATCAGCTTCTCGACCGACCCCGACGCCCGCGACTCCTACGGCCCCTACACGCCGGGCTTCCGGACCGTCCCGTACGGGGACGTCGAGGCGCTCAAGGCCGCGATGGACGAGAACACGGTCGGCGTGCTGATCGAGCCGATCCAGGGCGAGGCGGGCGTGAACGTCCCGCCGAGCGGGTTCCTGCGCGCCGTGCGCGAGCTGTGCACGGCGGGCGGCGCGCTGATGATCGCCGACGAGATCCAGTCGGGCCTCGGCCGCACCGGCGCCACGTTCGCGGTCGAGCACGAGGACGTCGTGCCCGACGTCTACATCCTCGGCAAGGCCCTCGGCGGCGGCATCATGCCGGTGTCCGCGGTCGTCGCCGACCGGGACGTCCTCGGCGTGTTCAAGCCGGGCCAGCACGGCTCGACGTTCGGCGGAAACCCGCTGGCCTGCGCCATCGGCCGCGAGGTCGTCGCGATCCTGAAGACCGGCGAGTACCAGGAGCGTTCCCGGACGCTCGGCGCCCACCTGCACGACCGGCTCGGCCGGCTGCCGAGCGACCTCGTCCGCGAGGTGCGCGGCCGCGGCCTGTGGGCGGGCGTGGAGCTGTACGGCAGGGCCCGTCCGGTCAGCGAGCGGCTGATGGAGCTCGGCGTCCTCGCCAAGGAGACCCACGAGACCACGCTCCGCCTCGCCCCGCCGCTGGTCATCGAGCGCGACGAGCTCGACTGGGCGCTCGACCAGCTGGAGATCGCCCTCAAGGGCTGACCGCCGGGCCCACCGACCGGGCAGGGGACGCCGCCGGTCAACGGCGCCCAGCGGCGCTCCCTGCCGACCAACCCCTGGTTTGCGTCATCGCAAACCTTGGTCTCCCCCAAGCCTCGGCCAGCGCCCGCCCGGCGCGGCCGACTCCGCCGCGTCCCGCCGTGAGGGTGTGGGGATGCTGCGGAACAGGAGTCGGCGCCGGGTGATCATGGGGTGCGGGGGGCTGGCGGTGGGTCTCGTGCTGCTCCTCGCGGGAGGCCTGTACTTCCTGCAGCGCTTCTACGACGGCGAGGTCAGGCGGGTCTCGGGCGCGCTGCCGACCGCCGGCGGGCGCCCGTCCCCCAGCGGGGGCGGCGAGAACTGGCTGCTGATCGGGTCCGACCGGCGCGCCGACATGCCCTCGATGGGCGCCCGCGCCGACACGATCATGCTGGTGCACCTGTCCGGGCGCGGCGACCGGGTGTCGGTGATCGCCATCCCCCGGGACGGCTGGGTGCCCGTCCCCGGACACGGCCTCACCAAGATCAACTCAGCGTTCGCCCACGGCGGGCCGCCGCTGCTGATCCGGACGGTCGAGCAGCTCACCCGCGTCCGCGTCGACCACTACGCCGCACTGGACTTCAGCGGGTTCGTGAAGATGACCGACGCCCTCGGCGGCGTGGACGTCACCGTCGCCAAGACCACCCACGACCCCATGCACGACCGGACCTGGCAGGCGGGACGGCACCACCTCGACGGCGTCGAGGCGCTCGACTTCGTCCGGCAGCGCTGGAACCTGCCGGGCGGCGACCTCGACCGGATCAAGCGGCAGCAGGCGTTCCTGCACGCGCTCGCCGCCAAGGCGCTGGACACCCGCAACCCGATCAGGATCGACCGGTTCGTGCGGGCCGCGACGCGCTCGGTGGCCGTGGACGACTCGGTCACGTCGGGAACGCTGCGCCGGCTGGCGCACCGGCTCCTCCGGACCTCGCTGATGGAGTACCTGACGGCCCCGGTCGACCAGACGGCGGAACGCGACGGGCAGAGT
This sequence comes from Actinomadura sp. NPDC023710, assembly GCF_040639875.1. Taxonomy (NCBI): domain Bacteria; kingdom Bacillati; phylum Actinomycetota; class Actinomycetes; order Streptosporangiales; family Thermomonosporaceae; genus Actinomadura; species Actinomadura sp. NPDC023710. The sequence goes on along the minus strand of NZ_JBFAGB010000009.1, from coordinate 148,190 downwards.
GTCGTCCTCCTGGACGAGGCTGAGGCCGGAGAGCTGTTCACCGCCGTCCGGGAGGACCGGGTCGGCGACTACGTCTCCCGCAACGGTGCCGCCAACGCCGTGGACTCCGTCCGCTGACCTGCCCTGATATGCCCGTTTTCCTAAGAAGGTGACGAAGGCGGTCCGAGTGGATTAGTCTACGTGGACTAATCGAGTTCGACCATGAAGGCCGCAGGAATGTCCCGACCCCTCACGCCGCTCGCGCTGACCGTGCTGCGCATGCTGTGCGACGGGCCCATGCACCCGTACGAGATGCAGCAGCGCATCCGCGACCACGCCTACGACCAGGCCGTCAAGATCACGCACGGGGCGCTCTACCACTCGGTGGAGCGGCTCGCCGGCGGCTGCCTGATCGAGCCGCTGGAGACCAGCCGGGAGGGCCGACGACCCGAGCGCACCGTCTACGCGGTGACCAGCGCCGGCCGCGACGCGGCGCAGTTCCGGCTCGCCGAGCTGCTCGCCCGTCCCGCGGAGGAGTTCCCGCTCTTCGGCACCGGGCTGGCGTTCATCAACCTGCTCCCGGAGGACGAGGTCGCCCGGCTGCTCCGCAAGCGGAGCGTCGCACTGGAGGCGGCGCTCGCGGGTCACCAGGCCGCGCACGACTCGCTCCGCAAGCAGGGCATCGAGCGCTACAAGCTGATCGACCAGGAGTGGCATATCGCGCGCGTGCGCTGCGAGCTCGACTACGTACGGGGGCTCGTCGAGGACCTGCGGTCCGGCCGGCTCACCTGGAAGGACACCGAGCCGCGGGCGATCTGCCATCCGCGGCCACGGCCACGACGCACTGACGATATGGGGGCCTGATGAAGAGGTGGAGCGGAAATCCCTGGGCGATCCTGCTGACGCTCTCGCTCGGATTCTTCATGACGCTGCTCGACCTGACGATCGTGAACATCGCGATCCCGAGCATGATCGACAAGCTTGACGCCTCGCTGGACGAGGTGCTGTGGGTCGTCAACGCCTACATCCTGGTCCTGGCGGTGCTGCTCATCACCGCCGGCCGCCTCGGCGACCTGTGGGGCAAGAAGAACCTGTTCATCGCCGGTGTCGCGCTGTTCACGCTGTCCAGCCTGGCGTGCGGGATCTCCCAGGACCCGGCGCAGCTGATCGCGGCACGCGCCGTGCAGGGGCTCGGCGCGGCGCTGCTGATGCCGCAGACCATGTCCATCATCATCAGCGTGTTCCCGCCGGAGCGGCGCGGCGCCGCGCTCGGCGTCTGGGGCGCGGTGGCGGGCGTGTCCACCATCGCCGGGCCGACGATCGGCGGGCTGCTGGTCACCAGCCTGGACTGGCGGTGGATCTTCTTCGTGAACCTGCCGATCGGCATCCTCGTGCTGGCCATGGCCGTGCCGATCCTGCCCGGCCACACCCGCACGGTCCGGCACCGGTTCGACGTCGCGGGCGTGCTGCTGGCGTCCGCCGCCCTGTTCTGCCTCACGTTCGCGCTGACCGAGGGCCAGAAGTACGAGTGGAACGAGGGCATCTGGGGCCTGATCGCCGCCGGGCTCGGACTCTTCGTGATCTTCGTGGTCTACCAGCGGGGACGCCAGGACCGCGAGCCGCTCGTGCCGTTCTCGCTGTTCAAGGACCGCAACTTCACGATCCTCAACCTCGTCGGCGCGGCCGTCTCGGTCGGCATGATCGGCATGTTCCTGCCGATGACGATCTACCTGCAGTCGGTGCTCGGCTTCAGCGCCCTCAAGGCGGGCCTCGTCATGGCGCCGTCGTCGCTGGTGTCGATGTTCCTCGCCCCGGTCGCGGGCCGGATGTCCGACCGCATCGGCGGCAAGTTCATCCTCATGACCGGCCTGACCCTCTACGCCGTCGGCATGGCGTGGATCGTGCTCATCGCCGATGTCGGCACGAACTGGACCGCGTTCATCGCCCCGCTGGTGGTGTCCGGGCTCGGCATCGGCGGCGTGTTCGCGCCGATGGCCACCGAGGCGACCCGGAACGTCCCGCCGCACCTCGCGGGCGCCGCGTCCGGCGTGAACAACACGATCCGGCAGGTCGGCTCGGTGCTCGGCAGCGCGGCGGTCGGCGCCGTCCTGCAGAACCAGCTCGCGTCGTCGCTGCGGGACCAGGCGGCCGCCCGGTCGGCGGCCCTCCCGCCCGACGTGCGCGGCGGCTTCGTGAAGGGCTTCGCGGGCGCCGCCAAGGGCGGTCTGGAGGTCGGCGCCGGGCAGAGCGGGGCACAGCAGCAACTGCCGCCCGGCGTCCCGCCGACCGTCGCGCACCGCATCCAGGAGCTGGCCGGTCAGGTGTTCTCGCACGGCTTCGTCCACGCGATGAGGCCGACGATGTGGCTGCCGATCGGCGTGGTCCTGCTCAGCGCCGCCGCGTGCCTCACCCTCAAGGGCCACAACGCCGGCACGCCCGTCCGCAAGGACGCCGAGCCCGCCTCCGTGGCGAGCTGAGACCCCCTACCCGCGAGAACGGCCCGCCTTGCCGAGCATCCATTCGCCCGGCGGGCGGGCCGGCGGCACCAGCATGATCCCGATCACGGCGGCGACCATGCCGCCGATGACGAACACGTACCCGGGCAGCGTCGCCGGGACGACGAGATCGCCCTCGGGGCGGCGCATCTGCAGGATGAACACCACGACGCCCCAGACCAGCGCGGGGATCAACGCGCCGAGCCGCCCTCCCATCGCCTTCCCCGACGCCCACGCCATCGCGAAGACCAGCGCGACCAGGACGAGGGCCACGAGCGGGACGGCACCGAGGGTCCAGTCCTGCGCGAACGAGCCGAACACGCCGAACACCCCGCCGAGGACGCCGAGCGCGGCGTAGGCGGCGCCGGACACGAACGCGTCGCCGGGGCCTTCGCCGTCGGCCGGCCGCAGGGCGGACGCGCCGGCGCCCTCCGCGGGCTCCGCGGGCTCGGCGGGCTCGGCGTCGACGCCCTCCGCGGGCTCGGCCGCGGCGGCCTCCGCGACGTCGGCCTGGGCCTCGGCGTCCTGCGCGCCGGCGTCCGCCGGGAGGTCGTTCTTGGCGAGCCGCACCCGGGCCTGGTCGTCCTTGTCCACGGACGCCAGCGTACCGGGGCCCGTCAGTCCCCCGCGCTCGCCAGACCGGCGAACAGGTCCCGCTCGCGGCGGCCCGGACCGACCGGGCCGAGCTCGCCCGCCTGGAGGATGAAGTACTCGGTGCCGAACGCCTGCTGCCCCAGGTTGTTCGACAGCGCGAAGAACGGCCCGACCTGTTCGGGCGCGACCGTGATCTGGGTGTGGTGGGCGCGCAGCGCCGCGAGCTTGGCGGGCAGGTGGGGGCGGGCGTCCACGACCGTGGTGACCTCCCCGTCCGGGACGCCGGACCCGAGTTCCTCCAGCCCGGCGACGCGGGCGAACGGCAGCCGGGCCTCGCGCATCACCGCGATCGCGCGGGCGAGGACCGTGCGCGGCGCGGCATAGGCGTAGACCTTGGCCGCCCGCCACGGCTCGGCGCCGTCCTCGTGGGCGGGGTCGGCTGCCAGCTCGAACGCCCGCCATGTGACGCGGTGCGCCTGGATGTGGTCGGGGTGGCCGTAGTTGCCGCGCTCGTCATAGGTGACGATCACCTGCGGGCGGACCTCCCGGATGACGGTCACGAGATCCCGCGCGGCGGTCGTGACGTCCGCCTGCCAGAAGCAGCGCGGGTCGTCGTTCGTGGGGGCGCCCATCATGCCGGAGTCGCGCCAGCGACCGGCACCGCCGAGGAAGCGGTGGTCGCGGACGCCGAGCGCCTCGCAGGCCGCGGCGAGCTCGCCGATCCGGTACTCGCCGAGGGCGTCCTCCTTGTCGGAGGCCAGGTGGCGCAGGTCTTCGGGGATGACCTCGCCCTCCTCGCCCAGCGTGCAGGTGACGAGGCAGACGTGGGCGCCCTCGGCGGCGTATTTGGCCATGCTCGCCCCGGTCCCGATGGACTCGTCGTCCGGATGGGCGTGGACGAACAGGATCCGCGGCTCCTTCATAGTCCACGAGCCTACTCAGGGCCCGGCATCGCGGCGATGACCGCCCTGCCCCGCGCATCCCGGCGGGGCGCCGCCGGGCCCCGGTCAGCCGCCGGTGCCGGCGCCGCCCGCTCCGGTGCCGCCGTCGCCGCCGCCGTTCCCGCCGCCGGTGCCCCCGGTGCCGCCCGTACCGCCTCCGGGATTGGTGGGCGTGCTCGGCGGCGTCTCGGTGGTCGGCGTCTCGGTCGGGACCTCGCTGGTCGGCGGCTCCTGCGTCGGCTCGGACGTCTGGGGCGGCGGCGTGTTCCGGCGCGTCCGGGTGCGGGTCGGCGTCGGCTGCTCGGGCTCCTCCGACGTCGGCTCCTCCGAGACCGACCCGGAGTCGCTGACCGTCGGGGTGGGCGGGGTCTCCTTGTCGCCGCTGCCGCTCCGGGACGCCATGAACAGGCCCACGACCAGTGCCAGCACGGCGATCGCGGCGATGGCGCCGAAGATCGGCGCCTTGGACTTGCGCTCGGGCTCCCAGCCGCCGTCGTACCGGGCACGGCCGGCCCCGGTCGGGGGCCCCACCGGCGGGAGGGTCCCGGTGTAGTCGCGGGGGGCGACAGGGGGCGCCCCGCGGCCCGGGTGGGTGGCGCCCGCCATCATCCCGGCGCCGGCGAGGCCGCCCGCGGCGAGCGTGGACCCCTCCGCCAGCATCGTGGTGGCCTGGGCCGGGTCGTCCATGCGGGTCTGCCCGGCGCCGCCCGGGCCGCTGCCGATCAGCGCCATCATGATCTGCTGCGCGGTCGGCCGCCGCTCCGGCTCCTTGACCAGGCAGGCCGCGATCAGCCGGTGCAGGTCGGCGGGCACGCCGTCCAGCGACGGCGGCTCGTGCATCACCCGGTTGATCACCGCGACGACGGTGTCGTCGCCGAACGGCGGGTGCCCGGTCGCGGCGAACACCATCGTGGTGGCCCAGGCCCACACGTCCACGGCCTCGGTGAGGGTGGCGCCCGCCACCTGCTCGGGCGCCATGTAGGACGGGGTGCCGATCGCCTTGGTCGCGTTGGTCTGCCCGGTGTCCAGGGCCCGCGCGATGCCGAAGTCGATGACCCGGGGGCCGTCCGGCGCCATGATCACGTTGTGCGGCTTGAAGTCGCGGTGCACGATCCCGGCCTGGTGGATCGCGACCAGCGCGGTCGCGGTGCCGATCGCGAGCCGGTCGAGCGGCGCCCCGCCGATCGGGCCGGTCTCGGTGACCTGCTTGTACAGCGACGGCCCCGGCACGTACTCGCTGGCGATGTAGGGCTGGTCGCCCGCGACGTCGGCCTCCAGGACCTGCGCGGTGCAGAACCGCGCGACCTGCTTGGCCGCCTGCGCCTCCCGGACGAACCGGTTGCGCGCCATCGTGTCCCCCGCCAGGTCGGCGCGCAGGAGCTTGATCGCGGCCTGGTTCCCGGAGGCGTCGACCCCGGCGTAGACGACGCCCTGGCCGCCCTCGCCGAGCCGGTCGACGATCTCGTAGGAACCGAGCCGCCGGGGGTCTCCCGGCTGCAGCTCAGGCATTGACAACTCCTCAGCCCGCGAACGAAGAAAGTGCTTGGGGAAGCTTTGAGCTTACGCGAGCGCGGACACGGGCACGGAACATTCCCGTCCACCACGCGACGACCCGTGATCTTAGGGGGAGGAGGCCGCCGTGCGCCGCCGTTCCGGACCGTGCTGGCAGACTCGGATGCCATGAGCATCAGCTTTCCGCGGCAGAGCGCCCGCACGCGACGGTTCAGCCTCGGCGTTCCGCGCGCCTTCCAGATCGCGCCGGACGGGTCGCGCGTCGCCTTCCTGCGCACCCGCGCGGGCGACGATCCGGTGACCTGCCTGTGGACGCTGGACACCGCCACCGGCGAGGAGGAGTGCGTCGCCGACCCGGCCGCGCTGGACGTCCCGGGCGAGGAGGACCTGCCCGCCGAGGAGCGGGCCCGGCGCGAGCGCGCCCGCGAGCAGGCGGGCGGCATCGTCGGGTACGCGACCGACCGCGCCATGGGCCAGGCCGTCTTCACCCTGGGCGGGCGCCTGTACGCCGTCGACCTCGGCACCGCGCTCGTGCGGGAGCTGCCCGCCCGGCCGCCCGTCTTCGACCCGCGCCCCGACCCGGCGGGCCGCCGCGTCGCCTACGTGTCGGGCCGCACGCTGCGGGTCGTCGAGCTGGACGGCGGGGAGGACCGTGCTCTCGTGGAGCCCGAGTCCGACCAGGTCTCCTACGGCCTCGCCGAGTTCGTGGCGGCGGAGGAGATGGACCGGATGCGCGGCCACTGGTGGTCGCCCGACGGCGGGACCGTGCTGGTCGCCCGGGTGGACGAGACCCCCGTGCACCGCTGGCACATCGCCGACCCGGCCAACCCTGACCGGCCGCCGGTCGAGATCGCCTACCCGGCGGCGGGCACCCCGAACGCCCTGGTGTCCCTGGTGCTGCTGAAGGTGGACGGCGGGCGGATCGCGGTGGACTGGGACCGCGGCATGTTCCCCTACCTCGTGACCGCCGTCTGGGACCGGCACGGCCTGCTGATCGTCGTGCAGCCCCGCGACCAGCGCTCCCAGCGGGTGCTGCGGGTCGATCCGACCAACGGCGAGACGGTGCTGCTGCACACCGAGCACGACCCCGTCTGGACGGAGGTCATCCCCGGCCTGCCCGTCCGCACGCACGGCGGCGCCCTGGTGTGGGCCACCGAGGACGCCGAGACCGACACCCGCCGGCTCACCGTCGCGGGCGAGCCCGTCACGCCCGGCGGCCTGCAACTGCGTTCCGTCCTCGGCGTGGACGGCGAGTCGATCCTGTTCACCGCCTGGGAGGAGCCTACCGAGGTCCACCTCTACTCCTACGAGAGCGGCGAGGTGACGCGGCTCAGCGAGGGGCCTGGCGTCTTCGGCGGCACCCGGTCGGGGGACGTCACCGTCGTCTCGGGCGCGCGGCTGGACCGCCTCGGCTCGCAGGCCGAGGTGCGCACGCCGACCGCGGTCCACCCCGTCGCCTCGTTCGCCGAGACCCCGGTGATCACCCCGCGGGTGGAGCTGCTGCGCTCCGGCGACCGCGAGCTGCGCACCGCCGTCGTGCTGCCCACCGGCTGGGAGCCCGGGCACGGCCGCCTGCCCGTCCTGATGGACCCCTACGGCGGCCCGCACGCGCAGCGCGTCCTCGCCGTCCAGCGCTCCTACTGCGAGGCGCAGTGGCTCGCCGACCAGGGCTTCGCCGTCGTGATCGCGGACGGTCGCGGCACCCCCGGACGCGGCCCCGCCTGGGAGCGCGCCGTGCGCGGCGACTTCGTCGGCCCCGTCCTGGAGGACCAGATCAGCGCGCTGATCGAGGCGGCCCGCAAGCACCCCGCGGCCCTCGACCTCGACCGCGTCGGCATCCGCGGCTGGTCGTTCGGCGGCTGGCTCGCGGCCCTGGCCGTCATGCTCCGCCCGGACGTCTTCCACGCGGGCGTCGCGGGCGCGCCCGTCACCGACTGGCGCCTGTACGACACCCACTACACCGAGCGGTACCTGGGCCACCCCGACGAGGAGCCGGAGAACTACGCCGACAACTCCCTCCTCGGCAAGGCCGCCGACCTGAAGCGGCCACTGATGATCATCCACGGCCTGGCGGACGACAACGTGGTGGCCGCCCACACCCTGCGCCTGTCCTCGGCCCTCCTGGCCGCCGGCCGCCCCCACACCGTCCTCCCCCTGTCTGGCGTCACCCACATGACCCCACAAGAAGTGGTCGCCGAAAACCTCCTCCACATCCAAGTCCACTTCCTCAAAGAATCCCTAGGCGCACAGTGACCGCAGGGGGAGGCTTTCAGCTTCTCCAGGAGGCCCATAGGGCTGCGTAGGAGCCCTGGGCTGCCAGGAGTTCTTCGTGGGTGCCCAGTTCGGTGATGCGGCCGTCCTCCACCACGGCCACGCGGTCGGCGTCGTGGGCGGTGTGGAGGCGGTGGGCGATGGCGACGACGGTCCGGCCGTCCAGGACGGCGGCCAGCGAGCGTTCCAGGCGGCGGGCGGCGCGCGGGTCGAGGAGGGACGTCGCCTCGTCCAGGACGAGCGTGTGCGGGTCGGCGAGGACGAGACGGGCCAGGGCGAGCTGCTGGGCCTGGGCGGGCGACAGGGTCTCGCCGCCCGAGCCGACGACGGCGTCGAGGCCGGGGCCGTCCCAGTCGACGGCGGCCAGGACCTGGCGGATGTCGTCGTCGGAGGCGCCCTCGCGGGCCATCACGAGGTTCTCGCGGAGGGTGCCGCGGAACACGTGGTGCTCCTGGGTGACCAGCGCGACATGGCCGCGAAGGTCGTCCAGGGACAGCTCGACCAGGGGGACGCCGCCGCCCGCGCCCACGGTGACCGCGCCCGCGCGCGGGCCGTCGACGCCGGCGAGCAGGCGGCCGAGCGTCGACTTGCCCGCGCCGCTGGGCCCGACCATCGCCAGACGCTCGCCCGGCCGCAGGTCGAGGTCCACGCCGTGCAGGACGTCGTGGCCCCGGCGGTAGGAGTAGTGGACGTCGCGCGCCGCGATCCGCTCGCCGGTGGGCCGGGCCCCGTTCGGCGCGCGGTCGGGCGGGACGTTGCCGACGCCGAGCAGCCGGGCCAGGGACGCGCCGCCGAGCTGGAGCTCGTCCAACCACTGCATGAGCGTGTCCACCGGCTCGATGAGCTGCTGGGCGTACAGGGTCGCGGCGGTCACCTGCGCGAGCGTCGCCATGCCGTTGATGTAGAGCAGGCCGCCGACGAGCAGCGTCGACACGACGGGCAGGACGAAGCTCATCTCCATCACCGGGAACAGCACCGTGCGCAGCCGCAGGGTGTACCGCTCCACCTTGTAGGACGCCGCGATGTCGGCGTCGCCGCGCTCGTGCCGGCGCTCGGCGAGCCCGAGGGCCTCCACGGTCCGGGCGCCCTGGACGGTCTCGGTCAGCCCGTCGGCGATGCGCGCCCACGACGCGTTCTCCCGCAGGTAGCCGTTGTGGGCGCGGGGCAGGTACCAGCGCATCACCGCCACCAGCAACGGCACCGCGACCAGGGCGGGCAGCGCGACGAGCGGGCCGTTCAGCATCAGCGCGGCGACGGTGAACCCGCCCACGACGACGGCGACGAGGGTCTCCGGCATCGCGTACCGGACGGAGGTGCTCAGCGTGTCCACGTCGCGGGAGGCGCGGGTGACCAGGTCGCCGGTGCCCGCGCGCTCGACCGTGGACAGCGGCAGGGCCATGACGCGGTCGACGAACTCCTCGCGGAGCTCGGCCAGCACCCGCTCGCCCAGCTTCGCCGACGCCAGGTAGGCGTACCGGATCAGCACGCTCTGGACGATCACGAACCCGGCGATGGCCAGCCCGGTGGTGTCGATGTCGGCGCCGCCGTCGCGGACGCCCTCCACCAGCGAGCCGAGCAGCCGCGGCGTGACGAGCCCGGTCAGGGCGGCCAGCGCGTGCAGGGCCAGCACTCCGGCGAGGTCGCGCGGGTGCCGGAGGACGAGCCGCCGCGCATAGGCCCGCACCTGCGCGGGCGTCGCGACGGGCAGAAGCTCGGTGCTCACGTTCCCGCCCTTTCCGCGGTCTCGCCTCGGGTGACGGTCGCCGCGTAGCGCGGCTCGGCGTCCAGCAGTTCCCGGTGGGTCCCCTCCGCGACGACCAGGCCGTCGCGGACGAAGGCGACGTGGTCGGCGCGGTCCAGCATCAGCGGGCTCGTCGTGCACACCACGGTGGTGCGGCCCGCGCGCGCTTCGCCGAGCCTGCCGGCGATGCGCGCCTCGGTGTGCGCGTCCACCGCGCTGGTCGGCTCCACGAGGACGAGGACGTCGGGGTCGGCGGCGAGCGCCCTGGCCAGGCGGAGGCGCTGCTGCTGGCCGCCGGAGAACTCCCGTCCGGCCTCGGCCACGTGCGCGTCGAGCCCGGCCGAGTCGACGACGTCCTCGGCGCAGGCGGCGCGGACCGCCGCCCGGAGCACGGCCTCGCCCGCGCCGGGCGCGAGCGACTCGGCCAGCGGGCCGGAGAACAGCCGGTCCTCGTTGACCGCGACCAGGATCCGCTTCCGGACGTCCTCGACCGCGCGCAGCGGGACGCCGCCGAAGTCGACCTCGCCGCTCTCGTACCGGCCGAGTCGGTCGGCGACGGCCTGCGCGTCGCGCGGATCGGCCGCGGCGATCGCGGTGACCCGGCCCGGCCGCACGACCAGCCCCGAGGCGATGTCGACCAGCTCGGCGTCCGCCGCCGGACGGGCCGTCCCGGTGGCGGGAAGCTCGGGGTCGAGCCGCAGCAGCGCGGTGACCCGGCCCGCCGCCACCAGCCCCTTAGTGATCTTGCTGGCGGCCTCGCCGAGGGTCTTCAGCGGGACGATCAGGAACACCGCGTACCCGTAGAACGCGACCAGCTCGCCGACGCCGATCTCCCCCCGCGCGGCGAACCGGGCGCCGGCCCAGGTGACCAGCGCGATCAGCAGGCCGGGCAGCAGCACCTCGGCGCCGTTCATCCGCGTCTCGGCCCGCGCGACCGCCACCCCGGCCCCGCGCACCCGCTGCGACTCGGCGCGGTAGCGGCCGGAGTACAGCGCCTCGCCGCCGATGCCCCGCAGCACCCGCAACCCCGCGACCAGGTCGGTGGCGTGCGTGGTCAGCTCGCCGACCAGCTCGCGGTGCGCCTGCTCCCGCTCGCGGTAGGGGCGCAGCAGCGGCGCCGCGGCCACCAGGATCAGCGGGACGCCGACCAGCACGATCAGGCCGAGCGGCGGCGACGTCGACAGCAGGATGCCGGCCACGACGACGATCGCGACCACGGCGCCCGACCCGCGCGCGACGATGTCGATGGTGTCGCCGATGTGCGACACGTCGGAGAGGCCGACGCTCACCACCTCGCCGGCGCTCAGCCGCTTCGGCAGCGTCGAGCCGAGGCGGGTGGACTGCCGGGTGACGAGCTGGACGGTCCGGTACGCGGCGGAAAGCCAGTTGAACACGGCGCACCGGTGCCGGAGCACGCCCGTCACGGCCTGCGCCACGCCGAGGCCGAGCAGGACGGCGGCCCACGTCACGAGGGCGCCCTCGTCCCGCGCCGCGACGCCGTCGCCGATGGCGCGGCCGAGCGCGGCGGGCATGAGGGCCTGGCTGAGCATCCAGGCCACGCCGAGGAGGGCGCCCGCGGTCACGCTTCGCCACTGGACGCGCAGCAGCGAGAGCAGGTAGCGCGCGGGGGATCCGCGATCGGCGCGGGAGGCGCTCCAGGGATCGAGGGACGTCGTTCGCCCTCGCGCAACGTGGTCGGGGCCGCCAGGATCTTTCACCGGCAACGGCTTCACGCGACGAAGGTTATGCAGCGGAACCCTTGGCGCACGACTGGTTTTTCAGCAGCGGAAACTGGTTTCGGCCCGTCCGGAAACACCGACAAAGGCGGGCTCGGGGGGTGCGCCGGGACGCTGCGACACGCTAAGGTCGTCACCGTACGGAGCGATGCTTCCTCCGCTCCATGAGCCGGGACACATGGCGGCTAGGCCCACGCCGCCGCCCCGGCGCGGCCCGTACCGTTCCCCGCTACCGCAGGGACGAGCGGGACGACGCGGTCGTTGCCAGTGCCGTCGCCAGCCCGACATTCCGGAAGCCCTGTGAGCACCATCAGTCACCAGACGCATCCCCTCACGCCAGGTACCGAGGACAGGATCGAGCTGCTCCTCATCGACGACGACCCCACCGACGTGCTCATGGTGGAGAAGATGCTCGCCGACAGCGGCCTGGACGCGGGGATCACCGTCGCGAGCGACCTGGACGCCGCGAGGCGCATGCTGACGCGGCGCACCCAGTGCATCATCGTCGACCTCTCCACGCCCGACATCGACCGGCTGGAGGGGCTGCGGCGGGTGCTGGCGCTGTCCGGCCCGGCCGCCGTCGTCGTGCTGACCGGCCTGGACGACGGCCGCCTCGGCGTCCAGGCCGTCGCCGCGGGCGCCGAGGACTACCTGGTCAAGCAGGAGGTCGACGGGCCGCTGCTGGCCCGCGCGATCCGCTATGCCATAGAGCGCAAGCGCTCGGAGGAGACCGAGCGGCGGCTCGTCGAGGCCCGCATCCTCGGCCGCGAGAACGCCCGGCTGGAGCGCGGCCTGCTGCCGGTCCCGCTGATCGAGGACCCGACGCTGCGTCACCACACCCGCTACCGGCCCGGCCGGCGGCGGGCGCTGCTCGGCGGCGACTTCTACGACACCGTGCAGACCGAGGGCGGCGCCGTCCACCTGGTGATCGGGGACGTCTGCGGCCACGGCCCCGACGAGGCGGCCCTCGGCGTCCAGCTCCGGATGGCGTGGCGGACGCTCGTCCTGGCCGGGCACACCGGCGAGCAGCTGCTCGGCACCCTGGACACCGTCCTCGGGCACGAGCGGCGCAGCGAGGAGATCTTCACCACCCTCTGCATGGTCACGATCGCGCCGTCCCGGCGGACCGCCCGGATGCACCTCGCCGGCCACCCCGCGCCGCTGCTGTTCCGCGGGGCGCCGGGCGCGGGCGGCGAGGTCGCGGCGCTCCCCGACTACGCCCACGGCCCGGCGCTCGGCCTGGTGCCCGGCGCCGAGTGGCCGACCACCGAGATCGACCTCGGCGAGTCCTGGGGCCTGATGCTCTACACCGACGGCCTGATCGAGGGCCGGATCGGCGAGGGCTCGGACCGGCTCGGCACCGACGGCCTGGTCGGCCTGGCCCGCACCGCGCGCACCCGGGGCGCGGCCGGACGGTCGCTGATCGACGCGCTGGTGGCCGAGGTGGAGCGGCTCAACGGCGACGCCCTGACCGACGACCTCGCCGTGCTGCTGCTGTCGCGGCAGGCCGAAACGGACCGGCCAGGGCGCTGACCACAAGCCCCTGACCTCCGTCAATGTCGCCTGAGTCACTCCCAGGCAGAGTTCCCGCACCCCCTGTGAAGTCCCTCACGCGCACCGGTGTCACGGAACGGACACAAGCCGCGTGCGGCGTGTGTTCATAGCCTGCGGCTATCGCCACAAGTGCGCTCATGACTTGGAAAGAATCACCGAACCGGACATAGCGTGCAGGTCGTGGCTATAGCGATACCTGCGATCTACCGATCGACCGTCGGCAAGAAGGCCGTGATGGCCGTCACCGGCGGCATCCTCGTGCTGTACCTGGTCGCGCACATGATCGGGAACCTGAAGATCTTCCTCGGCGCGGAGGAGTTCAACCACTACGCGCACTGGCTGCGCACGATGGGCGAGCCCGCGGTGCCGCGGCGGACGGTGCTGACGATCATCGAGCTGGTGCTCGGCGCCTCGGTCGTGCTGCACATGTGGTCGGCGGTGTCGCTCGGCAAGCGCGCGGCGCACGCGCGTCCGGTGAAGTACCAGTCGAAGAAGAAGTCGCACGCGCAGGGCTACGCCGTCCGCACCATGCGGTACGGCGGCGTCATCATCGCCGTCTACATCATCTGGCACCTGCTGGACCTCACGTTCTTCGTCGTGAACCCCAAGGGCGCCGACGCCACCCCCTACCAGCGGATGGTCGCCGACTTCGACCCGTCCCGCTGGTACATCACGGTCTGGTACGTCGTCGCGATCCTGCTCGTCGGCCTCCACCTCAACCACGGCATCTGGAGCGCGTTCCAGACGCTGGGGCTCCGCAGCCCGCGCAGCCACAACGCCCTGAGGGGCCTCGCCGCGACCACCGCCGCGCTCGTCACGCTCGGCTTCGTCGCCGTCCCCGTCTCCATCACGTTCGGATGGGTGAGCTGATCCCATGACAGACGGCTTCTACAAGTCCGGCGAGCCGATCGCCGACGCCAAGGCTCCGGCGGGCGCCATCGAGGAGCGCTGGACGACCCGCAAGTTCGAGGCCAAGCAGGTCAACCCGGCCAACAAGCGCAAGAAGAAGATCATCATCATCGGCACGGGGCTGGCCGGCGGCTCGGCCGGCGCCACCCTCGGCGAGGCCGGCTACCACGTCCAGCAGTTCTGCTTCCAGGACTCCCCGCGCCGCGCCCACTCGATCGCCGCGCAGGGCGGCATCAACGCCGCCAAGAACTACCGCAACGACGGCGACAGCGTGTACCGGCTGTTCTACGAGACGGTCAAGGGCGGCGACTTCCGGTCCCGCGAGTCCAACGTGTACCGGCTCGCCGACATCTCCCGGCAGATCATCGACCAGTGCGTCGCGCAGGGCGTCCCCTTCGCCCGCGAGTACGGCGGCCTGCTCGACAACCGCTCCTTCGGCGGTACGCAGGTCTCCCGCACCTTCTACGCGCGGGGGCAGACGGGCCAGCAGCTGCTCCTCGGCGCCTACCAGGCGCTGATGCGGCAGGTGGACGCCGGGAACGTGGAGCTGTACCCGCGGCACGAGATGCTCGACCTGATCATGGAGGACGGGCGGGCGCGCGGCGTCGTCGTCCGGAACCTGATCAACGGCGAGGTCAAGCACTACACGGCGGACGCGGTGGTGCTGGCCTCCGGCGGCTACGGCAATGTGTACTTCCTGTCCACGAACGCGATGGGCTCGAACGTCACCGCGTCCTGGCGCGCCCACCGGCACGGCGCCCTGTTCGCCAACCCCTGCTACACCCAGATCCACCCGACGTGCATCCCGGTCAGCGGCGACCACCAGTCGAAGCTGACGCTGATGTCGGAGTCGCTGCGCAACGACGGCCGGGTGTGGGTGCCGAAGAAGGCCGGCGACACCCGCAGGCCGTACGACATCCCCGAGGACGAGCGCGACTACTACCTGGAGCGCATCTACCCGTCCTTCGGCAACCTCGTCCCGCGCGACATCGCCTCCCGCGCCGCCAAGAACGTCTGCGACGAGGGGCGCGGCGTCGGCCCCGGCGGGCTCGGCGTCTACCTCGACTTCGCCGACGCGATCGCGCGCCTCGGCCGGGACAAGGTCGAGGCCAAGTACGGCAACCTCTTCGAGATGTACGAGCGCATCACCGGCGAGAACCCCTACGACACGCCGATGCGCATCTACCCCGCCGTCCACTACACGATGGGCGGCCTGTGGGTGGACTACGACCTGGAGTCCACGATCCCGGGCCTGTTCGTCATCGGCGAGGCGAACTTCTCCGACCACGGCGCGAACCGGCTGGGTGCCTCCGCGCTGATGCAGGGCCTCGCGGACGGCTACTTCGTCCTGCCGAACACCATCGGCGACTACATCGCCCGCAACAGCCTCCCCCCGGTCGCCGAGACCGCGGTCAGCGAGGCCGAGGAGCGGGTGCGGACGCGCATCGAGCGGCTGCTGTCGATCGACGGCGACCGCACCGTCGACTCCTTCCACCGCGAGCTCGGCCACATCATGTGGGAGTACTGCGGCATGGAGCGCACCGAGGAGGGGCTGCGCAAGGCGCTGGACCTCATCCCGGCGCTGCGCGAGGAGTTCTGGACGCGCGTCAAGGTCACCGGCAGGGGCGAGGAGCTGAACCAGCAACTGGAGAAGGCGGGCCGCGTCGCCGACTTCTTCGAGCTGGCCGAGCTGATGGTCGTCGACGCGCTGCACCGCGCCGAGTCCTGCGGCGGCCACTTCCGGGCCGAGAGCCAGGACGAGGACGGCGAGGCCAAGCGCGACGACGACAACTTCGCCTACGTCGCCGCCTGGGAATGGGCCGGGGAGGACGCGCAGCCCGTCCTCCACAAGGAGGCCCTCAACTTCGACTACGTCAAGCCCACGCAGAGGTCGTACAAGTAATGAAGCTCACACTGCGCGTCTGGCGCCAGAGCGGCCCGCAGGACAAGGGCGGGATGGTCGAGTACAAGCTCGACGACGTCTCCCCCGACGCCTCGTTCCTGGAGATGCTGGACGTCCTCAACGAGAAGCTCATCGCCTCCGGCGAGGAGCCGGTCGCGTTCGACCACGACTGCCGCGAGGGCATCTGCGGCATGTGCTCGCTGGTCATCAACGGCACCCCGCACGGCCCGGAGCGCGCCACGACCACGTGCCAGCTCCACATGCGCAAGTTCAAGGACGGCGAGGTCATCGACATCGAGCCGTGGCGGGCCAGGGCGTTCCCGGTCGTCAAGGACCTGGTCGTCGACCGGTCGGCGTTCGACCGGATGATCCAGGCGGGCGGCTACATCTCCGCGCCGACCGGCACCGCCCCGGAGGCGCACGCGACGCCCGTCCCGAAGCCCGACGCCGACCGCGCGTTCGAGGCCGCCGAGTGCATCGGCTGCGGCGCCTGCGTCGCGGCCTGCCCGAACGGCTCGGCCGCCCTGTTCCTCGGCGCCAAGGTCACCCACCTCGGCCTGATGCCGCAGGGCCAGCCCGAACGCTGGGACCGCGTCGTGTCCATGCTGGACACCCACGACGAGGAGGGCTTCGGCGGCTGCACCAACACCGGCGAGTGCACCGTCGCCTGCCCGAAGGGCATCCCGCTGGACGTCATCGGCCGACTGAACCACGACTACCTGAAGGCCACCGCCGGCGGGAAGAAGCGGTAACCGCCGCCCCTCGTTCTCGGTCCCGCCCGGAGCACCGGGCGGGACCGTTCTACTGTGTCCGCATGAACGTCACGCTTCTCCCCTACCACCAGGACGAACGGCTCCCCGACGCGTCCTTCCCCCTTTCCGGTCTCGATGTCGTCCCCGTGACGCCGGACCTGCCCGACGGCGACGTGTGGCAGCGCGTCGCGGCACTGTTCGAACCGGTCGTCGCCGAGGTCGCCCGCCAGATCGACGGCGGTTCGATGCCGCGCGTGGTGTCGGGCGACTGCCTGACCTCCGAGGCCGTCCTCGCGGGCGTGCAGAAGGCCGGGGTGGACGCCTCCGTCGTCTGGTTCGACGCGCACGGCGACGTCCACACGGTGGACAGTTCGACGTCCGGCTACCTCGGCGGGATGCCGCTCCGGCAGATCCTCGGCGCCGACACCGCTCTCCTCCCCGACCGGCTGGGCCTGCGCACGCTGCCGGAGGACCGCGCCGTCCTGGTGGACGCCCGCGACCTCGACCCGGCCGAGGCGGAGTTCCTCGCGTCCTCGCAGGTCCGGCGGTGCCCGGTCGACGACGTGGTGCTGCCCCCCGGTCCGCTGCTGCTGCACATCGACGTGGACGTCATCGACGCCGGCGAGATGCCCGGGCTGAAGTTCCCCGTCGGCGGCGGGCCGTCCTACGACGCGGTCGTCGCGTCCGTCCGGCGGATCATGGCCACCGGCCGCGTGGCCGCCCTGGACGTCGCCTGCCCCTGGCATCCGCCGGAGGGCGACGACGACGCCGTCCGCACCCGGCTGCTGAAGGATCTCCTGACCGCCTGATCCGACCGCCGACCGGTCCGCTGAAGCGCTTCGACAGGCGCTGATCTTGCCGTAGCATGCTGCTGCACATGCATGAGGGGGTGCATATGCATGAGCTAATGCACTGTGCAGGCGGCGCCGGCCCGGCGGTGCACCGGACGATCCTGTGCCTGGACGTCGAGGGCTACGGGCGCCGCACGAACGGGGACCAGCTCGCCGTGCGGGCGGGCTTGTACCGCGCCCTGCGGCGGGCCCTCGACGAGTCCGGCGTGCCCGCGGCCTCCTGCTACTGCGAGGACCGGGGCGACGGGGCCATGATCCTCGTCCGCCCGGACGTGCCGAAGGAGCTGCTGGCCGGCGCGTTCCCGGCGCGGCTGGCCGCCCTGCTGGAACGGCACAACGGCGGCGCCCCGCCGGACGCCCGCATCAGGGTCCGCGTCGCCGTGCACGCCGGCGAGATCCACCACGACGACCACGGCGTCGCCGGCACCGCGATCAACAAGGCGTTCCGGCTGCTGGCCGCCGGCCCCCTCAAGGACGCGCTGCGCAACTCCCCCGGCGTCCTCGCCCTGATCACCTCCGGCTGGTTCTTCGAGGAGGTCGTGCGGCAGAACCCCGCGTGCCGCGCGGCCGCCTTCCGTCCCGCGCAGGTCGCGGTCAAGGAGCTGCGGGAGCAGGCCTGGATGCGGCTGCCGGACTCCTGGCCGCATGCGGACAGCGCCCGGACCCTCCGGCTGCTCGCCCTGCACCCCGGCGCGGAGATCTCCGTCCCGGCCGCGGCCGTCCTCATCGACGTCCCCGACGCCGAGGCGCGGCTCCTGCTCGGCGACCTCGGCCTGGTGGAGCGCGGCGAGGGCCGGTACGGCATGCCCGCCCCCGATCCCGGCCGCGACCCCGGCCCCGCGCTCGCGCCGCAGGAGCGCTCGGCCGCCGTCCGCCGCGTCCTCGCCTGGTATCTCGGCACCGCCGACAACGCGCGCCGCCTGCTGTGCCCCGACCGCATCACCGCCCCGCCGCTGCCGGACGAGCCGGGCCGCGCCCTCCGCTTCGCCTCCGCGGACGAGGCCCGGCGCTGGTGCGAGACCGAGCGGCCCAACCTGGTCGCCGCCGCCCGCGCCGCCGCCGACGAGGGCCACCACGACATCGCCTGGCGGCTCCCCCTCGCCCTGTGGACGTTCTTCTTCCTCCGCGGCCCCTGGACCGACCGGAGCGAGGCGCTCCGCAACGGTCTCGCGTCCGCGCGCCTCCTCGGCGACGACCGCGGCATCGCCTACGTGCTCGGCGGCCTCGGCTACGCCAGCCAGAGCCGATGGCGGTTCGAGGAGTCCGTCGAACTGTTCACCGCGGCGTGCGAGGTGTTCTCCCGGCTCGGGGACGTGCGGGGCGAGGCGTGGACCCTGCACGGGCTCGGCTACGCCTGCCGCCGCCTCCAGCGGTACCGCGAGGCCGTCGCCCACCACCACCGGTCGGTACTGCTGGCCGCCGCGGTGGGCGACCGCCGCAACACCGGACGCGCGCTGACGGCCCTCGGCTACGCCTACGCCGGGCTCGCCGACTTCGGCTCGTCCCTGGACCACTTCCAGCAGGCCCACGGCATCGCGCTGGAGGCCGACGGGCGGACCCTCGGCTGGACCCTGCACGGCCTCGGCTACGCCCACCACGGCCTGCGCCGCCTGCACACCGCCATCGTCCACTACGAGAAGGCGCTGAACGTCTTCCGCGAATTCGGCGACCGTCCGGGCCAGGGCGAGACCCTCTACAACCTCGGCCGCGCCCACATGCAGATGTCCCGCCCCGACGCCGCCCGCGACTGCTGGCTGCTCGCCCTCGCCATCTTCGAGGACCTCCGGACCCCGCAGACCGAAGGCGTCCTCGCCCGCCTCCGCTCCCTCGATCCGAGATCATGAGGAGATGACCCTCCAGCAGCACATGCGCCGGGCCGCCGAAGACGCCCTGCGCTCGTTCCCCGAGGCACTCCTCCCCGACATCTACGTCATCTCGCTCCGGATCTCGCACGGCGAGTTCTCGACCGTCCACGAACTCTGGGACTACCCCTACGACCCGTACATGGCGATCGGCTACAACACCGAGAGCAACGTCCGGCAGAACCTCGAAGGCTCCTCCGCGGACCCGCTGGAGGTGCGCTGGAACTACGCCTGCATGCTCCTGGAGGAGTCCGGGCCGGCGGGACACCACCCCGCCGACCCCGAGGGCACCGCCCTCTACCTCGACGAGGTGAAGCGCCTCGGCCTCTGGTACGAGCCGGACGAAGACGCGGAGGCCGAGCAGGACGAGCAGGACGAACGGCTCTGCGCCCACTTCGACGACCTCTGCATCGACGCCGCGCGGCACCTGCACTCCACGGGCCTCGTCCAGAAGGTGCTGGGTCGCGAAGTGCCGATCATCCTCTTCGACATGTTCCGCATCATCGAACCCGGCGCCACCCAGGCGGCCAACCCGCCCCACCTCGTCCCCGCCGGCTACCTGACCTTCCAACAGGGCTGACGGACGTCGGGCCGGGGCTATGGGCGGGGAAATCGGCATCGGCGACCGGCCTGGCGCCTGTCCGGAAGGTACAGGGGAAGGATGGGGTTACTCGCCCATCCTCACCTCCTCGTTCTACTGGGCGTGCCGAATTCCAAAGCCGGAGACCGCCTGAACCGCGGCCCTGGTCAGCTCCGCCTTGTTTCCGAGGTTGAGCTTGCCGCGTATGCGCTTGACGTAGGTGTCCACCGTGTGACGGCTGATCCCGAGATGCCGGGCGATCTGGCCGTGCGTGTATCCGTTCGCGATGCAGTCGAGGACCTGTTGTTCGCGAAGTGACAGCTGGTCGGTCGCCGCCGGAGTCTCCAGGAACGACGACACCTCGTTCGGAATCACCATCCGTCCCGCCGCCGCCGTCCGGACGGCGTCCAGGAGGGTGTTGACCGGAGCATCAGGATGCAGGACGCCGCGGGCTCCGGCGCGTAAGCACCGCACGGCCTCCTCCCTTTCCTCGGGCCCGCGGGCCCAGCTCAGAATGAGGACCGAGGTCTTGTGGGACAACTCCGTGATCTGCCGTCCGCGCGCGACGCCGTCGGACGGACAGAATCCCAGAAGGACGACGTCGAGTGTGTTCGACGGTACGCCGTTCGTGTTCGATTGAGAAACCTCAATTGTCACTTCTTGCGCTTTATTGAACACATATCGTAGTCCGTGCAGGATGACAGGTCGTGGATCGATGATGCCAAGACGGATCACTTCACCCCCAACGATTGCGGGCTTCTGCTCTTCGCGCGTGCCGGGCGAACCTCATCCGGGCCACGTCAAAGAAGAGTAAGTTTCCGTAAGGGAACTCGTGAGGAAGGTGTTTTCTGCAGGGGTTTCAGATTGTTCCGCATCCAATGATCTATGAGGTGCGCCAGTTATTCAAGGCTCCCGAGCAACAAATGAGACGACTCTTCCGGGCCATCGAATAACTGCAGGTAGATCAACCTCCGGCACGAATCACGGCCCGCTCACACCGATCCGTGCCGTCTCGATCCGCTCGGTCCGCGGATTCGCAGCCGACCCGTCCGGCGGTGGACGCCCGTCACACCGCCGAGGCGGTCGGCCCGACCACCGGACCGCGGAGCGCGTGGGCCGGCGCGGCACCGTCGTCCACCGCATTCATCGCCGGACCTTCGATTCGCCATCCGGTCATGAGGAATCAGCGCTTCGTTTCAGCCTGGTCACCTTCGAACACGAAGTGTGGCAGGCGCTCTCTCGGCCCGTCAGGGAACAGGGCCGGCCAATTCACGTCCACACCCTCCACCCACAGGCGGCCCAACGCCGTCAGCACGCCGGCCACGTCCGAATCACGGGCCGCCGTTGTGGGAAGGGTGCTCAGAATCGTGCCGTCCGGTCGTCGGCCGGGATGTTGCTGGACCAGCGTGCCGAGCGTTCGGCCCGCACCGACCTCCACCAGTATCGGTGCCGGCAGACGCCAGAGCTCGGCCAGCTCGTCCTCGAAGCGGACGGTCCGGGACATGTGCTGTGCCCAGTATTCGGGGCTGGTCGCCTGGACCTCGGTCAGCCACGTTCCGGTGACATTCGACAGCAGCGGGATGGTGGGCGGACGCAGCGGGAACCCGGCGGCCAGTTCACGCATCCCCTCCTCGAACGGCTCGAGCATCGCCGTGTGGAAGGCGTGCCGGGTGGGCAGCCGCAGGCTGGCCACGCCCTCGGCCGCGAGCCGCCTTTCCAGGCGTTCCACCGCCGTGATCCGGCCGCCGACCACCGAGAGCCGCGGACCATCGGCCGCCGACAGCGACAGCTCACCGTCGAGGTGGTCGGCGAGGTGGTCGGCGCCGAGCATCACCGCGACCATCGCACCCTCGGGTGCGGTCTCGATCAGCTTCGCCCGGCGCGCCACCAGTTCCAGCGCGTCCTCCGGTGCCAGCACCTCCGCCGCACACGCGGCGACGTATTCCCCCAGGCTGTAGCCGGCCAATGCCGTGGGACGGATTCCCGCACCCATCAGGAACCTGGCCAGCGCGTACTCGACGGCGAAGACCAGGGGCTGGGCCGTCGCGGTCCGGTCCAGCTCGCCGGACCGTTCGTCCCGGCCGAGCAGCCGGGCCAGGTCGAGTCTGCCGTGCGGCCCGTCCGCCGGCGGCGCGGCCTCGCGGTTCTCCGGATAGAGGATTTCACGCAGATCCCGGCCGAGCTGGTTTATGAGGACCTCGGCGCAGTGGTCGAGCGCGCTACGGAAAAGGGGTTCGCTCCGGTAAAGGCCGGCCGCCATCCCGGCATAGTGGTCACCGACCCCGGGGAAAAGAAAGGCGAGCGGACGCTCCGCCGTCGTCGCGTGTCCGATGTGCGTCTCGCGGGCGGCCGGGGCCTGGAGCCGCCGCGCCGCGTCGGCGCAGTCGCGCGCCACCAGCGCCAGGCGGTGCGGTAGCCGCGGCCGGTCATGGACCAGGGATCCCGCCACCGCGGCGAGCGGAAGGCTCGGCCTGCCGGCCAGGAACCGAGCCAGCCCGCGTGCGGCCGCGGCAAGTTCGTCACTGGACGAGGCTGACAGGACGACGAGCTCGTAGGGCCTGGTCACACTGTTCCTCTCGTGCGGGGCCCCGGGGACGGCCCCTCAGGGCGGTCCCCGGGGCTACGGTGGTCTGAGCGGGATCAAGAAGAGCCGGGGACCGCCTGGGAATCCATCTGCCTGCGCAGGCTCAGTGGCCGCATGTCCGTCCACACCTGGTCGATGTGGGCCAGGCACTCAGGCTTGGTTCCCCGGGTGCCCTCCGCGCGCCACCCCGCCGGGATCTCCCGGTCCTCCGGCCAGATCGAGTACTGCTCCTCGTGGTTGGTCACGACCCGGTAGGTCCGCTCGTCGTCGTCATCGAACATTTCCCTCTCCTCTCGCGTTCTCCAGAAATTCCATGCCGTTCAGTCGTGCTCCACCCGGCCGGCATGCGCATCCCCCGGAAGGGATTCGTCGGCGTCCCACAGGTGGTGCATTTCCGCGCAGGTCTCCAGCAGTTCGTCCAAGGTGCCGACGGCGGACATCTCACCGTCGACGAGCACCACGATCTGATCGGCCCGGCGGAGGATGGACGGCCGGTGCGAAACGGCCAGGATCGTGGCGCCGCCGTGGTCCAGAAGCCGGTCCCACAACCGGCGCTCGGTGGTGACGTCCAGCGCGTTGGACAGGTCGTCGAAGACCATCAGGTCGGTACGGCGCACGGCCATCCGGGCGGCGGCGATCCGCTGCCTCTGGCCCCCGGACAGGCGCAGACCTCGCGGCCCGATCACGGTGTCGAGGCCCTTGTCCAGACCGGCGATGTCGTCTTCGAGCACGGCGAGGCGCACCGCCTCGGCCACCTCCGTCGGCGAGGAGGGGGCACCGAGCGTGATGTTCTCCCGGATCGTGCCGCTGAACAGCCGGGGGACCTGCGGCACGAAACTCGACCGCGGCGGGGTCAGGAACGTCTCGGGATGGTCGACGGGCACGCCGTTCCAGAGGACCGTGCCGCGCTCGGCGGGGAGCAGCCCGAGGAGCACCTGCAGGAGGGTGCTCTTGCCGGATCCGACCCTGCCGGTCACGACCGTGACCGTGCCGGCGGGCAGGTGGAGATCGATGTCGCGGACGCCGCGTGAGGTCCCGGGGTAGCGCGAGGTGAGGCCACGGGCCTCCAGCAGGCGCAGCGGCGCGGAACGGTCTTCGCGGGGTGCCGGCCGCGGCGGCTCGCGCCGCAGGTGGGTCCGCGTGCGGGCGATCACCGCTGATTCGTCGTCGGCGAGTTCGGCCACCCGGCGCGTGGAGAGTTCGGCCTTCTGGAACCGGGCGAAGAACATGCCCAGCGCGGTCACCGCCTCGGTGATGAACTGGATGTAGAAGACGAAGAGCGCCAGGTCGCCCACGGTGAACTCGCCGCCGCGCATGCGCGCCGCTGCCAGCAGCAGCACGAACCCGGTGCCGAGCGCGGCCGTGCCGTTGAACAGGGACGTCTGCACGGTGGTCAGGAGCACCTCGCGGGCGGCGAGACGCAGCCTGACGGCGTTGGCCTGCCGCAGCCGCGCGACGAACCGTTCCTCGGCACGTCCGACCTTGATCGCCTGAACCCCGCCGACCGCCTCCCCGACGACGCTGCTCACCTCCGCGGCCGCCCGGCGACCGGCGTTCTGGCATTCGCGCAGCGGCCTTGCCAGCGCCCGGCTCGCCAGCACCATGACCACCACCGGGACGACGAGCCCCAAGGTCACGACGGCGTCGATACCGAGCATGATGATCAACGCCGCCACGGCGATGATCAACCGGGAGAGGTTGGACGCCGACCAGATCGCGAAGACGCCGACCTCGTCGGTGTCGGCGCCGAACCGGCTGACGGCGTCGCCGCCGGTGCGGTCCAGCGCTCGCCCGGCGGGTTTGCGCAGGATCGCGCGCAGCGCGTTGACCTGCAGGGCCGCGCGGATCCGGTAGGTGAAGTGCGGTTCGACCCGGCTGAGGATCACGCCGTACCACACGGTCACCTTGGTGGCCTCCGCGGCCGCCACCAGGGCGATGAGCGACCAGGCCGACGTGCCGGCCGGATCGGTGCCGCTGAGGGTGTCGAAGACCATCTGGAGCAACAGTCCGGTGGCCAGGAGCGCGCCCCGCAGCAGGATCCACAGTCCGGTCAGGCCGAGGTAGGTGGGCGCCGAACGGGACAACAGCGGGATCAGCAGCGCCCGCCGGACGGGACGTCCCCGGGGGGGCGCGGGCGGCGGCTCCGGCCGGCGTGTCCGCGGTGCCCTCATGCCAGTGCCTCGTTGGCGGCGAGCAGGCGGGAGAACCGCGAGGACGGATCCGCGACCAGCCGGTCCCGTGGGCCGTGCTCGGCGACGCGGCCATCGCTGAGCAGGAGCACCTCGTCGACGGTGCCGAGGGTTTCGAGCCGGTGCGCCACGATGATCGCGGTGCGTCCGGCGAGCAGGCGTTCCATGGCCGTCTCGAAGACCCGCAGGCTCGCCGGGTCCAGTCGCGACGTGGCCTCGTCCAGGAGCACCAGGCCGGGGTCCTGGATCAGGACGCGGGCGAAGGCCAGCAACTGCTCCTGGCCGGCCGACAGCCCGGTGTCGCCCGGGCCGAGGAGGGTGTCCAGCCCCGCGGGCAGGCTCTCCAGCCACTGCCGCAGCCCCACCTCCGCGAGCGCCTCGCGTACCCGGGCGTCGTCGACCGTGTCATCGAAGAGCGTGACGTTGTCGCGGACCGTGGCGGCGAACAACTGGACCTCCTGCGTGACCAGGCCGACCTGGTCGCGCAGTGAGGCCACCGAGATCTCCCGCAGGTCGCGGCCGTCGAACCGGACCGTCCCCTGGGTGGGGTCGGCGAACCGGAACAACAGGCGTATCAGGGTGCTCTTTCCGCTGCCTGTACGGCCGACTATGGCCAGCCGGGTCTTCGGCCGGAGGCGCAGGGAGATATCGCGGAGCGCATCTTCTTCGGGCCTGTAGCTGAACGAGACGCGCTCGAACTCCACGGCGGGCGCCCCCGCGGGCAGGGTGGCTTCGCCGGTGCGGACCACGCTGTGCTCGTCGAGCAGGCCGTGGATGCGCCGCAGCGCCCCCAGCGCGGCTTCGAGATCATGAAACTGCGAGGTGATCACCAGCATGGGGGTCTGCACCATGACCGCGTAGACGACCAGGGTGTAGGCCGCGCCGAGGGTCATCTGGCCGGACGTGTAGAGCCATACGCCGGCCCCGAGGGCCATGACGAACCCCGCCGACGCCAGCGACTGCGCGGCCGCGGGCCAGCGCACCCCCAGCAGCGCGGCGCGGCGACTGGCCCAGAACAGCGTTCCGGCGTAGGTCCAGAAGCCGTGCACGGTGTGTTCCTCGGCTCCGTTGGCCCGCAGATCGGGAAGTCCGTTCAGGCGTTCCTCGAAGAACCCGAGCAGTTTCGCGTTGGCCTCCCGCTGGGCCGCCATCGCCGGCACGGCGGTGCCGACCAGTCTCCGCAGCAAGAAGAAGGAGGCGGTGACGAACGGCGCGTACACCAGTCCGATCCGCCAGTCCTGGACGAACAGCGCGACCCCGATCCCGACCACCAGCAGCACGTTGGACAGGACCAGCAGGAACATCTGCGAGAAATAGTTGGCCAGCTTGCTCACGTCCCCGTCGATCCGGTCGATCAACTCTCCGGGGGCGTGCCGCTCATAGAAGGACATGTCCAGCCGGAGGCAGTGCTCGGTCAGATCGGCGCGCAACTCGTTCGTCGCGCTCCAGGCCACCCGGGCGCCCCGGTATTCGGCGACGATCCAGATCACCTGCGCCACCACCGCGACCGACAGGTAGATCGCGCCGAGCCCCAGCAGATTCGACAGCGGGGCACCGGAGCGGACACCGTCGATGAACCTCCCCAGCAACTGCGGGTTGGCCACCTGGAGCGCCGTGTAGACCAGTGTCGTCACCGCGAGCACGGCGGCGACGGCCCGGTGCGGCCCCAGGTAGGTGCGAAGGGTTCTTGCGGCGTTCGATCCCACGGTGCCGTCCGCGTTCCCGGTACTCGAAGGCTCGGCACTCGCATGCGCCATACAACGGTTCCTTCAGACGATGGATTCTTTGAGCATTCGGGGCGGTCGCCCCATGGCCATGATGTCGGTCGACGCCCCTCGGTCAGCGGTCTTCGGTCAACGCGGTCAACAGCGTGTCCAGCCGGTCCTGGTCGAGTCCCGACTCGGGGAAATCGGAGGGCGTGTAGCCCCCGGCCTCCGGCCGGGTGCAGTGCGAGATCAGTTCGCGGAGGCCGGCGATGGTCTCCTCGGCGAGGCGCTCGACCGCCTGGTCGCTGTAGTGCGCCGTGCTGTAGGAGAAGGTGATGTCCAGGTGCCCGTCGATGGTGATCGCATCGATGTCGAGCAGGTGCGGGCGCGCGTTCTGCGGGTGGAACGCGGGCGGCGGCGATTCCGGTGCCCGCCGCAGCCGCAGCGCCGGTCCGTCATGGGCGCCTGGTTCCGTGTGGTCACCGGCGATGGCGGTGTCGAACTGGCCCAGGTAGTTGAAGCCGACGCGTGGCGCCGGCCGTGCCGCGAGGGTCGGTGCGTGCGCCGAATGCAGATGGCGCAGCAGACCGTAGCTCAACCCGTGATGCGGCACCGCGCGCAACTGCTCTTTGACCGCCTTGAGCGCCGTTCCGGGATCGTCGCCTGGGGGCAGGCTGAGCGTCACCGGGGCGATGGAGGTGAACCAGCCCAGGGTGCGGGACAGGTCCGCTCCGTCGACCAGATGCTGTTCCCTGCCGTGGCCCTCCAGCCACAGCGACACGTGGTTCGACGCCGTCGACCGGGTCAGCGCCCGCGTCAGCGCGGTGAGCAGCACGTCGTCGATATGGGTTCGGTAGGCCCGCGGAACTTCGCGCAGCAGCAGCCGGGTCTGCTCCACGTCCAGGCCGACCGTGGTGCGCGCCGTGTCCTCCTCGCGGGCGTGCTCCGGTGGCTGCGGCAGGTCCGGCTCCGGACCGGCGGGGTCCGCCGACGTCTGGGAGAGCCAGAAGTCCAGGTCGGCCTCTGTCTCGGGGGCGTGCGCCAGCTCGCGCAGGGCCCGCGCCCAGGCGGAGATCGGCGTGGTCGCGGACGGCAGGCGAACCGGCGCCCCGGCGGCGGCCTGCCGGAATGCCGTGTGGAGATCCTCCAGGAGGACGCGCCAGGACACTCCGTCGATGACCAGGTGATGGGCCAGCAGAGCCAGCCGGCGCCGGTCCGGCCGGCCGCCGTCGATCACCAGCACCCGCAGCAGGGGCGGTCTGCCCAGGTCGAACTCGGCGGCCGCCTCCAGCGCCGCGCCCAGCGCCGCGTCCCAGTCGTCGCTCTCGGCCACGTCGACCAGGGTGACCGACTCGTCGGTCGCGGCGCGGTCCACGGCCCGCGCCTCGGCGTGCCATCGGCCGTGCGGGCCGCTCCGGTCGAAGCGCAGGCGAAGGGCCTCGTGCCGGTCGCCGAGGGCGGCGACCACGTCCCGGAGGTGCTCGGCGATCCGGGCGCAGCCGGCGTCGGCGTCCAGCGCGAACAGCCATCCCTGGTTCCAGTGCCCCGGACGGGTGAGTCCCTGCTCGAAGAACCAGTGCTGGACGGGCGTGAGGGGCAGGTCGCGGGCTTCGGCGGCCGATCCTTTCCGGGCGTGCCGCACGCCGATGGGGCGGGTCATGGGCTCGGCCACGGCGGCGAGTTCGCGGACGGTCTGCTTGTCGAAGAACTGCCGCGGCGTGATCCGCAGCCCCTCCTGAGCGGCCCGGGAGACCACCATGATGCTGAGGATCGAGTCGCCGCCGAGTTCGAAGAAGTTGTCCAGCGCGCCGACCCGGTCCACGCCGAGCACGTCGGCCCATATCGCGCCGAGGGTCTTCTCGGCGGGGTCGCGCGGCGGGACGAACTCCTGCGCCAGCTCGGGACGGACGCCGTCGGGGGCCGGCAGCATCGCCCGGTCCACCTTGCCGTTCGCGGTCAGGGGAAGGGCGTCCAGCCAGACGAACACGGCCGGGACCATGTAGTCGGGCAGCCGCGCGGCGAGGTGGTCGCGCAGCTCCGAGACCGGGACCGGTTCGGCGCCCCGCGCCGGCAGCACGTAGGCCACCAGCCGCCGTGAGGAGGTGTCCTCCTGGTCCTGGGTCGTCACCACCACGTCGCGGACCGCGGGATGACCGGAGAGCACCGCCTCGATCTCCCCCAGCTCGATGCGGAACCCGCGGACCTTGACCTGGTGGTCGGCCCGGCCGACGAACTCCAGGCATCCGTCGGGCATCCAGCGGACGAGGTCTCCTGTCCGGTACAGCCGGCCGCCGCCGGCGCCGAACGGGTCCGGCACGAACCGTTCGGCGGTCATTCCGGGCCGTGCCAGATAGCCCCGGGCCACTCCCGAGCCGCCGACGTACAGTTCGCCCGGGACGCCCGCGGGCACCGGGCGCAGCTCTGGATCGAGCACGTAGCCCCGTGTTCCGGTGAGCGGCCGGCCGATGGGCACCCGGGTGACGTCGGACCGGTCCGGCACGGGCCAGATCACGCACGACACCGATGTCTCGGTGGGGCCGTAGACGTTGGCGGCCTCGGCGTGGCAGACCTCGCGGAAGGCGTTGACCAGGCCGGCCGGCAGGGCCTCACCGGCGATCAGGACGAGCCTCAGATGGTGGCCGAGGCGGCGCCGGGGGTCGGCGAGCACGGTGTTGAGCAGCGACGGCACGTAGGACACGACGGTCACCTTGTGCTCGTCCATCACCTGGGCCAGGCGTTCGGGGTCCTTGGCGTCGGTGTCCGGCACCACCAGAGCGGCGCCGGTCAGGAACGGCCAGAAGACCTCCCAGACCGACGCGTCGAATCCGACCGAGGTGCGCTGCGCGATCCGGTCGTCGGGCCCGATCGGGAACGTGCGCTGCATCCAGCCCAGATGGTTGAGGACCCCGCGGTGGGTGGTCATGACCCCCTTCGGGCGGCCGGTCGAGCCCGAGGTGCAGATGATGTACAGCAGGTTGTCCGAGGACACACCCGCCTCCGGCGGGGTGGCCGGTGCGCGGCCGATCTCTTCCGCCTCGGCCTCCAGCCTCATCACCCGCGCCGCGCCGCCTCGCGGCAGCCGGTCGGCGGCGGTACCCCCTGTCAGGACGAGCCGCACGCCGGTGTCGGCGATCAGGGAGGCGATGCGGGCCTCCGGGTACTCCGGATCCAGGGGCACGTAGCAGCCGCCCGCCTTCACCACGGCCAGCAGCGCCACCAGCAGTTCGACCGAGCGTTCCAGACACACGGCGACCGGCACGTCGGGGCCCACGCCCGCGGCGCGGAGATGGTGTGCCAGCCGGTTGATGCGCGCGTCGAATTCGCGGTAGGTCAGGCGCTGCTCTCCGCAGATCACCGCGAGCGCGTCGGGGCGCCGGCGGGCCTGGTCGTCGAGGAGTTCGGGGACGGTGGGGCCGAGAAGGTCGGGCTCGCCTCCATCGGCCCAGTCGCGCAGCAGCCGGTCTCCTTCGGCGGAGGTGAGATGCCGCAGTCCCCCGACCGGGCGGTCCTGGTCGTCGGCGAGGCCGTCCGCGATGCCGGTGAGGAGCGTGCGGAGGTGTCCGAGCAGCCGCTCCGCCGCCGGATCGGACAGGCGCCGCCGGTCATGGTGAAGGCGCACCTCCAGATCATCGGTCCCCGCCACGACGAGCGTCACGGGGTAGTGGGGCCGTTCGTGAGCTCGGACGCCGGTGACGCGGAGGTCCTCGTCGGTGCCGAGCCATCCGGTGCGCACCGGGTAGTTCTCATAGGCGACGATGCTGTCGAACAGTGCGGTCCCACCGGGGACATCGCTCCAGCGCTGCACCTGGGCGAGGGGACTGTAGTCGTATCGCCGGCCGGCGGCCAGGTCCTTCTGCAGAGTGGCCAGCCACCGCAGGAGCGGTGCGGACTCGTCGACGCGGACCCGGATCGGCAGGGTGGCGCTGAGCAGGCCCACCATCCGCTCGACGTCCGGCACCTGCGGCGGACGGGTGGACACGACCGAGCCGAACACCACGTCGCGCTGCCCGCTGTACCGGCTGAGCAGCAGCGCCCACGCGCCGTGGACGACCGTGCCCAGGGTGAGGTGCCGGCGCTTGGCCAGGTCCTCCAGCCGGGCCCGCAACTCGTCCGGCAGGACATCGGTGATCTCGCCGAAGCCGGGCTCGCCCCGCGCCGCCGGATGGCCGACGGACATCGGCGTGGGTTCGCGGAACCCGGCCAGATGCTCCCGCCAGTGCCGCTCCGCCGCGGCAGGGTCCTGCCCGTGCAGCCACGCCACGTACTCCCAGTGCGGCGGGCCCGGTGCGGCCTCCTCCGTGCCGTCGGCGTCCGCTCGCCGGTACCGGGTGAACGCGTCGTCGACGACCAGCTGGACCGACCAGCCGTCGAGCAGCAGATGGTGGAACGTCAGGACGAGCCACCAGTCCTCGTCCGTGAGCCGCACCAGCACCATGCGCATCAGCGGGGCGCGGGCGAGTTCGAACGGCCGGGAGCGGTCGTCCTCCAGCAGCCCGCTCAGCTCCTGCTCCCGCTCCTCGTGGGACACCGCGCGCCAGTCCAGCTCCGTCCAGGGCACCGGGACGGAGGTCCGTACGACCTGGAGAGGCTCATCGGTGCCCTCCCAGACGAAGGCCGTGCGGAGGGCCGGATGCCGGTCGGCCACCCACTGCCAGGAGTCGCGCAGGCGCGACGCGTCCAGCGGACCGCGCAGCGTGAACACGATCTGGTTGACGTAGAACCCGGCGGCCGGATCACCCACGCTGTGCAGCAGCATTCCCTGCTGCATCGCCGTGAGCGGGAAGACCTTTTCCACTTCACCGTTGTCGATCATCATGATCCTTCGCTGAGCCGGTCCTGCTCGCGCATGACGGAGAGGATGTAGTCGAACGTGTCCCCGTCGATCCGGGTGACGGGGAACCGGTCGTCGCCGGAGGCGTCGGGGACGCCGGGACGGTCCGGTCCGGACCATCGGGCGAGCCGGGCCAGATCCGCGATGGTCTGCTTGTCGAAGAACTGCTCCGGCGTGATGTGCAGCCCCTCCCGGGCGACCCGGGAGACGACCATGATGCTGAGGATCGAGTCGCCGCCCAGCTCGAAGAAGTTGTCGAACACGCCGACCCGGTCCACCGCCAGCACACGGGTCCAGGCATCGGCCAGGATCTTCTCGGCGCGGTCACGAGGCGGCACGAAGCGCCCGCCCGTCTGCTCCCTGGTGACCTCGGCCGCCGGCAGTGCCGCACGGTCCACCTTCCCGCTGGCGGTGAGCGGCAGGGACGCCAGCCACTGGAAGGCCGACGGGACCATGTACTCCGGCAGCCGGGCGGCCAGGAACTCCCGCAGGCGGGGGACGGGGACCTCCGAGCCGTCGCCCGCCGGCACCAGGTGCGCCACGAGGCGCGTCGTGTCGGCGCCGTCCCGCCGGGTCGTGACCACCACGTCGCGGACGGCGGGGTGTTCGGCCAGCACGGCCTCGATCTCGCCGAGCTCGATGCGCAGTCCCCGCACCTTGACCTGGAAGTCGGTGCGGCCGAGGAACTCCAGTTCTCCGTCCGGCAGCCGGCGGACCCTGTCCCCGGTGCGGTAGAGGCGCCCGCCGTCGTCGGTGAAGGGGTCGGGGGCGAACCGTTCGGCGGTGGTCCCCGGCCGGTTCAGATAGCCGCGGCCGACCTGGACGCCGCCCAGGCACAGCTCCCCCGGCACGCCCACCGGGACCCGCTGCCCTTCGCCGTCGAGCACCTCGGCTCGCGTGTTGCTCACCGGCCGGCCGATCGGGACGGTCCGCTCGGCCGGATCGCAGGGATGCCAGGTGACGTCGATCGTCGCCTCGGTCGGCCCGTACAGGTTGTGCAGGGCGACGCCGGGCAGGACCTCGGCGAAGCGTCGCGCGAGCTCCGCCGGCAGGGGTTCACCGGAACAGATCACCCGCCGCAGGCAGGCCGGGCGGCCGAGTTCCCGCACCCGATCCAGGAACGGGTTGAGCATGCTCGGCACGAAGTGCAGGGTCTGCACGTCCGCACGCGTGACGAGTTCAAGGAGACGGTCCGGGTCGCGGTGCCGTCCCGGCTCGGCGACGATCAGCCCGGCCCCGGCGGTGAGCGGCCAGAACAGCTCCCACACCGACACGTCGAACGTGAACGGCGTCTTGTGCAGGACGCGGTCCCGCGGTCCGAGCGGGAAGGCCTCCTGCATCCAGCGCAGCCGGTTCACCAGGCTCCGGTGGCTGATGCCGACGCCTTTCGGGCGGCCCGTCGAGCCGGACGTGTAGATGACGTAGGCGAGTTCGTCCCCGGCCTCGGCGCCGTCGCCCGTGAACGCCGGTGCGCCCGCCTCCACGGGCGTGTCGAGGTCCCCGTCGTCCCAGTGCAGCAGCGTCGCCCCGGCGCCGGTCAGGTCGTCCGCATGGTCGTCGGAGGTCAGGACGACGGTGGCGCCCGAGTCCTCGACGGCGAATCGTCGGCGGGACGCCGGGTGATCGGGATCCAGGGGGAGGTACGCGCCGCCCGCCGCGAGCACGGCGTGCACCGCGACCACCAGCTCCACGCCGCGGTGCAGGCATACCCCGACCACGCTCTCCGGGCCGACGCCGGCGCGGCGCAGCCGTCCCGCCAGCCGATC
Organism: Actinomadura sp. NPDC023710; assembly: GCF_040639875.1. NCBI lineage: Bacteria > Bacillati > Actinomycetota > Actinomycetes > Streptosporangiales > Thermomonosporaceae > Actinomadura > Actinomadura sp. NPDC023710. Next base: position 115,434 of record NZ_JBFAGB010000009.1, on the reverse strand, counting down.
GACCGCGGCGGCGAACTCGCGATAGGTGATCCGGCGCTCGCCGAACCCGAGCGCGAGCGCGTGCGGCGAAGCCGCCGCCTGCTCGGCCACCAGGTGCGGCAGGCGCACGCGCCGATGAGCGCGGCGGGTGCGGTTCCATTCCGCGATCTGGTCGTGTTCCCCGGCGGTGAGCATGGGGAGCGTCGCCACCAGGCGGTCCGGCTCGGCCACCGCGGCGGCCAGCAGCGTCAGCAGGTGGCCGGTGAGCCGTTCGACGGTGTCCGCCGTGAACAGGTCCACGTCGTACTCGAATACGCCGCGCAGGCGGTCGGCGTCCTCGACCAGGTAGAGCGCCAGGTCGAACTTCGCCGTACCGGTGTCCGGAGGGAAGAGCTCCTCGGCCTGCCCGGCGGTTCCGTCCAGCGGCGCCGCGGCCTGCAGGGTCAGCATCACCTGGAAGAGGGGGTTGTGCGCCATGCTCCGCCGCGGCGCCAACTCCTCCACGAGCCGTTCGAAAGGCATCTCCTGGTGGGCGTAGGCGCGCAGGCAGGTGCGGCGGACCCCGTCCAGCAACCGGCGGAACGACGGCCGTCCGGAGGTGTCGGTGCGCAGCACCAGGGTGTTGGCGAAGAAACCCGCCAGCTCTTCGACATCGGCGGCCGGCCGGCCGGCGACCGGGGCGCCGACCACGACGTCCGACTGGCCGGACCAGCGGGACAGGACGGCGGCGAAGCCGGCGAGCAGCGTCATGAACAGCGTCGCGCCCTCGGCGGCGCCCAGTCTCCGCATCGCGGCGAGCAGGGCCGGAGGAACCTCCACGTCGTGGCGGGCTCCGCGGTGCGCCTGAACACGCGGGCGCGGGCGATCGGTCGGTAGTTCCAGGAGCTGCGGCGCCCCGGCGAGTTCGTCCGTCCAGAACCGCACCAGGTCCGCCTGCCGCTCGCTGGTCAGCAGCTCGCGCTGCCAGGCGGCGAAGTCGGCGAACTGCACCGGCAGCGGCGCCAGGGTGTCGGAGGCGAGGAGACGGAGCAGATCGCGCAACAGCACACCGCCCGACCAGCCGTCGGTGATGAGGTGGTGCAGGGTGAGACCCAGTACGTGGTCTCCTTCGGACAGCCGGATCAGGCAGGCCCGCCACAGCGGTGCCGTGCCCAGGTCGAAGAGACGCCGCGCCTCGGCGTCCAGCACGTCGCGCGCCCCGGCGAGCGGATCCGCCGATCCCCCGCTCGGGGCCGGCGGGCCGGATCCGTCGAGCTCGATCTCCTTGAGCTCGACGGCGACGGACTCGTGCACCGTCTGGAACGGACGTCCGTCCACCACCGTCACCGAGGTGCGCAGAACCTCGTGGCGCCCGGCCAACTCGGCCAGCGCGACGCGCAGCCGGGCCGTGTCCAGCTCGCAGCGCAGCCGCACGGCCACGGGGACGTTGTACGTGGCCTGACCGGGTTGCAGTTGCTCCAGCACCCAGAGCCGTTCCTGGGAGAACGATGCCGGAAGGGGCCCGCCGTCGCGTGGCCCCCGGCGCAGCTCCGGGGTCGCGACGGTGGCCTCGTGCCGTCCGAGCGCCTCCCGAACGGCGCTCGCGGCGCCGGCGACGGTCGCCTCCTCGAACAGTTCGGCGATTCCCAGGTCGACGCCGAAGACGTCCTGCACCCGGGTCAGCAGCCGTACCGCGAGGATCGAGTTGCCGCTCAGCGCGAAGAAGTTGTCGAACACCCCGAAGCGATCGGTCCGCAGTACCTCGGCCCAGAGTCCGGCCAGCCTGCGCTCGATGTCGTCGCGAGGTGGGACGGAGTCCTCCGGCGGCTGCCCGTCCACCGTCTCGGGGATCGGCAGCGCCTGCCGGTCGATCTTCCCGTTGGCCGTCACCGGAAGCGCCTCCAGCAGCACGAACGCCGCCGGGACCATGTAGTCGGGCAACCGGGAGGCCACGAACCCCCGCAGTTCCTCCGGACGAGGCCGCTCCGCCTCCGCGGGCACCAGATAGCCCACCAGCCGCCGCGAGTCGGGGCCGTGGTCCTCCCGGACCGTCACGACCGCTTCGCGCACCCCGGGATGGCGGGTCAGCGCGGCCTCGATCTCGCCGGGTTCGACGCGGAACCCGCGTATCTTCACCTGGAAGTCGGCTCTGCCGACGAAGTCCAGGGTGCCGTTCCGCGCCCACCGCACGAGATCACCCGTCCGGTACAGCCGGCCGCCTCCGCGCTGGAACGGGTCCGGCACGAACCGCTCCGCGGTCAGCCCCGGGCGCCCCGCGTACCCCCGGCCGATCCCGGTGCCGCCGAGGTAGAGCTCGCCGACGACTCCGGCGGGCACCGGCTGCATCTCGCGGTCGACCACGTAGGCCCGCATCCCCGGCACCGGCCGGCCGATGGTCGCGATCGGGCCGGACGTGCCGTCCGGCGGCGCGTCGATCACGGCGTGGCACTGGTCGTCGCTGCACTCGGTGAGGCCGTAGGTGTTGAGCAGCGGGACGGCGGGATGGAGGTCGAGCCACCGGCGCACGAGATCGCCGGGCAGCGCGTCGCCCGTGGGCACCAGCCAGCGCAGTCCCGCCAGCCGCGACGCGGCGGGACCGGCGAGCATCATGCTGATCGCCGCGGGCACGGCCTGGAGCACGCTCACCCCGCCGCTCCGCACCTCTTCGGCGAGCCGTTCGGGATCCTCCAGGGCCTCATCGGGCACCACGTGCACCCGACCGCCGATCGTCAGGGGGGTGAGGCACTGCCACACCACCACGTCGAAGGTGGCCGGCCCGTTCTGGGCGAGCACGTCCTCCGGTCCCATGCCCAGGTCGCTGATCTTGGCGGTCATGTGGTTGAGCAGGCCGCGGTGCAGGACGCCGGCCCCCTTCGGCGCGCCGGTGGTGCCGGAGGTGAACATGACGTAGGCCACCGCGTCGGGGAGGCAGCGGGCCGGCGGATCCCCGGCGGGCCGGTCGAGATGGGCCCGCGGGTCGATGTCGATCCAGACGGGGCGCCGGTCCTGCGGCGCCGCCGCCATCGCGCCGGTGAGGGCCTCGCGGCCCGCCGCGTCGCCCAGCACCACGCCGCAGCCGCTCTGGGCGATGATGTAGCGCAGCCGGTCGGCCGGCTGGGCCGGGCTGAGCGGGACGAACGCGCCCCCGGCCTTGAGCGTGGCGAGCATCCCCGCGATGAAGTCGGGACCCCGCCGGGCCATGAGACCGACGAACATCTCGGCCCCGGGCCCCGGCCCGAGCGAGCGGTGTTCGCGCAGCCGGTGCGCCAGCCGGTTGGCGCGCGCGTTGAGTTCCGCGTAGCTGACCCGTTCGGAGCCGCTGCTGACGGCGATGGCCTCCGGGGTGCGGGCGGCCTGCGCTTCGAACAACGCCGGCAGGCAGTCTTCCGGCCGGTCCACGCTCACCGGGGCCGGTCCACCGTCGGCCCAGCCGGCCAGCGTCCGGCGTTCGGACGCCGTCAGCAGCGGCAGGGCGGCCACCGGCCGGTCGGGGTCGGCCGCGGCCGCGGCCAGCAACGTGCGCAGGCTGCCGGCCAGCCGCTGCGCCGTATCCCTGTCGAAGAGGCCCGTGTCGTAGTCCAACGCGCCGCTGAGAGCGTTCTCGCGCTCCGTGAATCGCAGAGCCAGGTCCAGTGACGTCCCGGCAGGACCCCTGGCCGGCGCCACCGGGGCGTCCAGCGCTTCGTCGTCCAGCGTGAGCGCCACCTGGAACACGGGGTGGTGGGCCGGGTCCGGCGGCAGCGCCAACGCCTCCACCAGGGACTCGAAGGGGAGATCACTGTGCGCGTCCACCCGTTCGCACGTCCGCCGCAGCCGCCCCACCACCTCGCGGAACGACGGGCGGCCCGAGAGGTCCGCGCGCGTCGGCATCGGCGAACCCACCACGATGTCCGTGAGACCGGACCATCGCGCCATGACGACGGAGAAGGCCGCCAGCAGCGGGACGAGAGGCGTCGTCCGCTCAGCGGCGGCCAGTTCCCTCAAGGAGGAAAGGGTCTCCCCGGGCACCTCGACGGGGAGCCGCCCGGTTCGACGGGACGCCGCATGGCGGGGTCGATCGGTCGGAAGCGTCAGGACCTCGGGCGCGCCGGAAAGCTCCTCCCGCCAGAACGCGACGAGTGGGACCATCTCGACCTCCTTGCTGCGTTGGACCGGCGGGCGGCCGGGCGGTCGACCGGGCGCCGGCCTCACGAGCGGCTCAGCGGTCGCGGGGGTGACGACGACCAGTCGAATCTCGGTTCGGCCGGGGCGTCCGCGTAGAGCAGGTCGAGATAGCGCTCACCGCGGTCCGGTAGAAGGGTCAGCACCCGCACCGGGCGAGGCAGCCGCGGCAGGAGCTGCCAGAGCCCGGCGACGACGGCCCCGGACGACCCTCCGGCGAGGATCCCTTCGGAGCGCAGCAGTTCGTGGCAGCCTTGGACGGCCTGGTCGTCGTCGACGAGGACCACGTCGTCGATCTCGTCCCGGCACAGGAGCTCGGGGACACGGCCCGCACCGATGCCGGGCACCCGGCGCGGGGCCGGCGGATGACCGAAGATCACCGAGCCGACGGCGTCCACGGCGACGACCCGCAACCGCGGATGCGCGGCGCGCAGCGCCCGGGCGACCCCGTGGATGGTCCCCGTGGTGCTCACCGCCATGACCACGCAGTCCAGCGGCCCGTCGACGTCGGCGAGGATCTCCTTCCCGGTGGTCTCCGCGTGCGCCTGCCAGTTCAGCCGGTTCGCGTACTGGTTGACCCACACGGACCCGGGCACGGCGCCGACGATCTCCCGGACCCGGCGCAGGCGCTGCTCCAGGTAGCCGCCGCTGCCGTCGCCCTCGCTCACCATGTCGACGTGCGCGCCGTACCGGCGCAGCAGCTGCAGGTTCGTGGCGGTGATGTTCGGGTCGACGACCACCGTCAACGCCAGGTCGTAGATCCGGCACACCATGGCCAGCGCGATCCCGAAGTTGCCCGAGGTGCTCTCGACCAGGTGCGAGTCGGGGGCGATGGCGCCGTTCCGCAGGCCCTCCTCGATGATGTGCCGGGCCGGGCGGTCCTTGACGCTGCCGCCGGGGTTGAGCATCTCCAGCTTGGCGAGGACCTCGACGCCCGGCTCGTCGAACAGCCGGCGCAGCGCGACGATCGGCGTGCGGCCGATGCAGCTGACCACGGATTCGTGGATCACCGGTCCGCTCCCGGGTCCCCGTGCGCGGGCTCGTCCAGGCATGCCTCCAGCCGCCGGGCCACCTCGGCGACGGCCGGTCCGTAGACGAACTCCATATGGGAGCCGGCGTCGATCTCCTCGACCTTCAGGCCGCCGATCGGGAAGCGGGCCCACTCGGCCGGCAGGTCGCGGTCGGTGCGGTCCCGCTGCGTCAGCAGCGTCACCGTTCCCGGATAGGACGGACGGTAGGGGGAGATGGCCCGCGCGTTCAGCTCCAGACGGCGGCAGAAGGACTCGAACTCGGCCGGCTCGACGTCCGGCGGCAGGTCACCGGCGCGCTTTCCGGCCTCCAGGACCCGCTGCAGCTGCGCCTGCGGGTCCAGCCCGCGCAGTTCCTCCTCCGGCGGTGAGAACAGCAGCCACCCCGCGAGGATGAACGCGCGGTCAGGCGCGGGTGGAGCGTCGGTGAGCGGTGCCGTGTCCAGCAGCGCCACCGTGCCCACCCGGTCGCCTGCGGCGTGCAGGCTGTCGGCGACCGCCAGCGCGAACCTGCCCGCTCCCGAGAAGCCGCACAGGTGGTACGGCCCCTCCGGGTGGACCCGGCGCACTTCTTCGGCGTAGCGGTCCGCCATCTGCTCCATGGTCAGCACGCCCGGGTCGGCTCCGCCGTGGAAGAAGCCGTCGTTCTGGACGCCGTAGAGCGCCCGGCCGGTGCCCAGCGCCCTGGCCAGCTCGAAATAGTGGTACAGCTCTCCGAGCACCGCGTGGAGGAAGAACAGCGGGGCTCGCGGCCCACCGGGCTGCAACTCCACGACGAACTGGGGATCCGGCGAGACGGTCTCGCCGGAGCGGATCCAGTCGGCCAGCGCCTCCACCGTGCGCGTCGCGTACAGGTCGTGCAGGGTCACCGACCGGCCCGTGAGCCTGCACAGCCGGTCGACCACCAGCATCCCCGGCATGGAACTGCCGCCGAGTTCGAAGAACTCGTCGTGCGCGCCGATCGGCGTGACGCCGAGCACCTCCGACCAGACCTGCGCGACGTAGCGCTCCCAGCGGTCGCGCGGCTCGACGAAGCCGGGGGAGGCCGGCCAGAGGGACGGGGCGGGCGGCTCACCGGGGTCGCCGGTCTCCGGAGTGCTCCCCGACGGGGTTCCCGGCCGCTGTCCCGGTCGCGGGTCCGGCAGGTGGGCGATGGGCAGGTCGGGATCGGCGGTGACGGCGGCGAGGACCTCGACCAGGTATCCCGCGAGGCGCTCGATGGTCGCCGCGTCGAAGATGTCGGTGGCGTACTCGAACGTTCCGGCCAGCCGGCCCCGGTCCTCGTTCAGGTAGAGCGACAGGTCGAACTTCGCTCCGGCGCCGCTCGGGACGGCCACCGGCTCCGCGACCGTCCCCGGGAGGTCGAGGTGGCCGCGCGGTACGTTGCCGAACCCGAAATTGACCTGGAAGAGGGGGTTGTAGGCGGTGTCGCGCGTCGGCGCCAGGTGTTCGACGAGTTTCTCGAAGGGCAGGTCCTGGTGCTCGAACGCGCGCAGGGACTGCCGGCGCACGTGGTGGAGGAGCCGCCGGAACGAGGGGCCGCCGGACAGGTCCGTGCGCACCACCACGCTGTTGACGAAGAAGCCGATCAGGCCCTCGAGGTCCGGGTGGTGGCGCCCCGCGACGGGTGTTCCCACGACGACGTCGGTCTCTCCCGACCATCGCGACAGCACGGTGACGAACGCGGCCAGCAATGCCATGAACAGCGTGACGTCGGTGCTGCCGCTCAGTTCCCGGGCCGCCCGGAGCAGGTCGCCGGGCACCTCGAAGTCATGGCGGGCGCCGCGGCCGCTCCGCACCTGAGGTCTCGGCCGGTCGGTGGGCAGCGCCAGCAGTTCCGGGGCGCCGGCGAGCTCCTCCTTCCAGAAGCCCGTCAATCCGGCGACCAGGTCGTCGGTCAGGCGCTCGCGCTGCCAGACCGCGAAGTCGCCGTACTGCAGGGGCAGCGGCGGCAGCACCGGCCGTTCCGGCGCCGGATCCTTGCGCGACGCGGTGTAGAGCCGGCCGAGCTCGGAGAGGAGCACGCCGACCGACCACGCGTCGGTGATCGTATGGTGCATGGCGACGCCGAACAGGTGGTCCCGCGGGCCCATCCGCACCAGCCGCGCCCGCCAGAGCGGTGCCGCCGTGAGATCGAAACCGCGCTCGACATCGCCCGCCAGGATCCGTTCGGCGTCGGCGCGGGGGTCGGGTACGTCCGACAGGTCGGTCATCTCCCAGGGCACGGTCACCGAGTCGTGAACGATCTGGGCCGTCCGGTCGCCGGTCCAGGCCAAGGAGGTCCGGAGGATCTCGTGTCTGGCGGTCAGGTCGGCGAGTCCGGCGCGTAACCGGTCGACGTCGAGGTCGCCGCGCAGCCGACCGGCGGTCGAGACGACGTAGGCCGCCGAGTCGGGGCGGAGCCGGTCCAGCAACCACAGCCGCTCCTGGGAGAAGGACGCGGGCAGCGGGGCGCCGGTGCGGGGCACCGGCCGCGGATCCGCCGTCGCGGCGCCGTCCCGGGCCGGGCCGCGCATCCGGCGCAGGACGAGTTCGCGTGCCCGCGGGCTGAGGGCGGCCAGGCGCTCGGCGCGGTCGGACGGACCGGAGGTTGCTTCACTCATGTGACTTCTCGCCTTCCGCGAGCCTGGCGGCGATCTCTTCGTCGGACAGGCCGGCCACCTCGTCCACCAGTGCGTCCAGGTCGGCCGCGTCGCTGAGCAGGCGCTCGACCGCGGCGGCGCATCCGCTGATGGAGGGGGCGGCGAACAGCTCCGGCAGGGTGTAGTCGGCCGGGAAGGCCTCGCGGATCCGCCCCACGACGCGGACGGCCATGAGGGAGTCTCCGCCGAGGGTGAAGAAGTTGTCGTGGACCCCGATCTCCGAAACACCCAGAACCTCGCTCCACAACCCCGCCAGCACCCGCTCCGCCGACGTCCGCGGCGCCACGAACCGCTGCCCCAACCGCGGACGCTCCCCCTCCGGAACCGGCAACGCCCCCCGATCCACCTTCCCGTTCACCGTCAACGGCAACGAACCCAGCCACACGAACACCGCCGGCACCATGTACTCCGGCAACCGACCCGAAACAAACCCCCGCAACTCCTCGACCCCCACCTCACCCCCCACCTCCGAAGCCACCACATACGCCACCAGACGAACCACCCCACCCCCACCATCAGACCGAGCCACCACCACCGCATCACGCACCCCCCGATGCGCCCCCAACACCGACTCCACCTCCCCCAACTCCACCCGGAAACCCCGCACCTTCACCTGAAAATCAGCACGCCCCACAAACTCCAAACCCCCATCACCCGACCACCGCACCAAATCCCCGGTCCGATACAAACGACCACCCGAACCACCGAACACATCAGGCACGAACCGCTCCGCCGTCAAACCCGGCCGCCCCAAATACCCACGCGCCAAACCAGCACCACCCACGAACAACTCCCCCACCACACCAGGCGGGCATGGCTCCAGTTCGCGATTGAGCACGTGCACTCGCGTGTTGGCGATCGGACGGCCGATGGGGACGGCCCCTCGCCTCTCGGCGAACCCCCGCGGCAGAGCCTGGTAGGTCGCATAGATCGCCGACTCGGTCATTCCGTAGATGTTGGCGATCCTGCCGTTGCGGAACTGCCGGTCCCATTCGACGGCGAAGGACTGCGGCAATGGCTCACCGCCGTTGAAGACCCCGCGCAGGCGCGGCAGGGGATCATCGGCGCCGCGCCGCGCCGCGGCGGCCATGAACAGATCGAGTTGGCGCGGCACGAATTGGCAGTAGGTGACGTCGTGCCGGTCCAGTGCCTCGTACAGCGCGTCCGGGTCGCGTACGGTGTCGTCGTCGAAGACGGCCAGTGCGGCTCCGTGGCAGAGCGGCCACAGCACCTCGCAGACCGAGTCGGTGAAGCTGACGGGGGTCTTGAAGGCGACCACGTCGCCGGGACCGCAGCCGAGTTCCTCCCGCAGCCACCGCAGCGTGTTCAGCACCGCCCGGTGATCGACCACCACGCCCTTCGGCGTTCCGGTGGAACCGGACGTGTAGATCACGTAGGCGGGGTTGCCGGGGCGCGCCGGCAGCGGGCGCGCGGGCCCGGTCGAGCCGCCCTCGGCCGGAGGCGAGTCCAAGCAGACGATCCGGACCGCGGCTCCGCAGTCGGCCGGGAGCCGGTCGAGAAGGTCGCTACGGGTGATCACGGTGCGGCAGTCGCCGTCCTCGATCATCCAGGCGATGCGCGCCGCCGGATACCCGGGATCGATCGGGACGTAGGCGGCCCCGGACTTCAGAATCGCCATGGCCGCCGTCACGAACTCCACGGAACGCTCCAGCAGGACCGCCACCCGTTCCTCGGCCCGCGCGCCCTGCTCGACGAGCGTGCGCGCCAGCCGGTCGGTCCGCCGGTCCAGCTCCCGGTAGCTCAGCCGGGAATCGCCATGGAGGACGGCCGGCTCGTCGGGCGTCCGCCTGACCTGCGCCTCGAAGAGCTCCGCGACGGTGTGCGGGGGAGGGAACCGGCGCTCGGTGGCGTTGACCCGGTCGCGCAGGCCGCGAGTCGCCGCCGTTCCCGTGCCGAAGACCGGGACCGTGCCGAGGGGCCGATCCGCGCCGGCGGCCAGGCCGTTCAGCGCCGTGAGCACGGACTCGGCGAGGAGCGCGGCACTTCCGCCGTCGACCGTCGCCTGATCGTGCACCACCCGTATCTCAAGCCGCTCGCCGGGCACCGCGAACACCGTGATCGGGTAATGGGTGGTCTCGAACCCGCGCAGGTCGCTGGGACGGTATCCGGGGTCGATCTGCCCGGTCTCGTCCAGCCGCGGATAGTTCTGGACGACCAGCACGGTCTGGAAGAGCTCCTGCCCGGCGGGCATCTCGCTGCACCGCTGCACCTGGGACAGCGGGGTGTGCTCGTACTGCAGGGTGGCGGACTGCCGCGCGTGGAGCGCCCGCAGCCACGTCCCCACCCGGTCGTCGTGCCCGGCCGCCGCGCGGACCGGGACGGTGTTGGTGAGAAGTCCCACCATGTCCTGCACTCCGGGAAGGTCACCGCCGCGGCCGGAGACGACCTGGCCGAAGACGACGTCGTCGACGCCGGTGTGCCGCATCAACGTCAGCGCCCATGCGCCCTGCACCATGACGCCGAGCGGAACCCGGTACGTCCGGGCGGCCGCGGCGACGCGTTCCGTGTCCGCGGGCGAGAGCCGTGCGGTGTGCTCGGCCACCCCCGTCCGGCCGCCGCCGTCCGAGCCGCCCGGCCCGGCGACCGGCAGCGGCGTCGGCTTCGTGAAACCGCGCAGCGTCTCCCGCCAGTGGCGGTGGGCGTCGTCGTGGTCGCGCCGGCGGGTCCATTCGACGAAGTCCCGGTACGGGGCCCGGTCCGGTGACGGCATCACCTCGCCGGCGCGGGCCGCCGCACCGTGGCGGACCAGGTCCCGCATCACCATCGCTGTGCTCCAGCCGTCGAGCAGGATGGCGTGGTAGGTCCAGACGAACTGGTAGTCGTCCTCGCCGAGCCGCAGGAGCGCGTAACGGGCCAGCGGCGCGTGGGACAGCCGGAACGGCTCGTCGCGGTCCCGGTCGAGGAAGGCGGTGAGGCGCCGTTGCCTGATCTCGGGGGGCAGGTCGCGCCAGTCCTGCGTGTGGAACCGGACCGGCGCTCTCCTGTAGACCACCTGGACCGGCTCGTCCGCGCCTTCCCACAGGAAGGCCGAACGGAGCGCCGGGTGCCAGGCCACCGTCTGCTCCCAGCTGCGCCGGAAGGCGACCGGATCGAGCCCGGACAAGAGGGCCGTGGTCTGGCTGAGATAGACCGCCGAGTCCGACTCGCGCAACGTGTGGAAGAGCAGTCCCTGCTGCAGTGGCGACAGCGGATGGATGTCCTCGATGACGTCGGCCGCCGCCGGCCGTTGCCGCTGCTCCGGTTCCACCGTGTCACTCATCTGGTCGCGCCTCCGTCACATCGGCCGTGGTCTCCGGCGCCAGGGCCAGCGCCTTGTCGAGCAACGTGTGGAATCGCGTCCTGCCCGAGCGCCCGCAGTGGTCGATCAGCTCGCCGAGCCGGGCGACCACATCGCCGGTCAGCCGGTCGATGGTCGCCCGGTCATGGTGGGCACGGCTGTAGCCGACGCGTATCCGGAGCCGGCCGCCGACCACGGCGGCCGTGACGTCCAGCAGGTGCGTGCGCCGGTTGCCCGGATGCTGCGGCGGGGGCATCGGCTCGGGGGCGGCGGCCAGGTCCAGGTGATCGCCGGGCGGCCGGGTCGTCCGCGTCTCGGCGCTCGCGTCGAACTGGCCGAGGTAGTTGAAGCTCACCTGGGGAGCCGGTGGTTCGGCCAGCGCCTGACCGCGCACCGGATCAAGATGGCGCAGGATGCCGTGGCCGAGACCTCCGTGCGGGACGGCGCGCATCTGCTCCTTGACGGCGGCGAGCGCGTCGCCCGGGGCCGAGCCGTCCGGCAGGCGCAGCAGCAGCGGAGCGATCGCCGTGAACCACCCGACCGTGCGGGACAGGTCCGCCCCCTCCACGAGGTGCTGCTCCCGGCCGTGCCCTTCCACGTCGACGTACAGCCGAGTGATGCCGAACGACTTGGTCATCGCCAGGGCGAGCGCGGTGAGCAGGACTTCGTCGACGCGGCTGTGGTGGATCGCCGGCAGGTCCCGCAGCAGGACCGTGGTCTCCTCGGCGCCGAGGACTCCCTCGACGTCCTCGGCGTCGCCGTACGTTCCGGCACCGCCCGCCTGACGGTCCAGGGGCACCTCCCACCGCCCGGAAGGCCGTTGGGCACGCCAGAACTCCAGGTCGTCGGCGACCGCGCCGGGCAGTTCGGTGAGCGCGCGGGCCCAGGCCGCGAACGAGGTCGTGGCGTCGGTGATCCCGGCTTCACCGCCGGCGGCGAGCGCCCGGTACGCCTCGCGCAGGTCGTCGAGGAGGATCCGCCAGGAGACCGCGTCGATGACGAGATGATGGGCGATCAACGCGAGGCGACACCGGTCCTCCCGGCCGCCGTCGATCAGCAGCGCTCGCAGGGGCGGGTCCCGTTCCAGGTCGATGTCCTGGGCATCGGCGAGGGCGCGGGCGAGCGCGGGTTCCCACTGCGCCGAGCCGGACAGGTCCACGCGGCGGAACGCGGCGGGCGCCGGGGCCGCGTCCGGCGCGGTGTACTCCGCCCGCCGGCCCCCGGCCGCCCGGGTGTCCCGCGGGAACCGCAGCCGGAGCGCGTCGTGCCGCTCCAGCAGGCCCGTGATCGCGGCGGCGAGCCGATCGGCGTCCACCGTCGCGGGGACGCGGAACAACCATCCCTGGTTGTAGTGGCCGGGATGGGAGAACGCCTGGTCGAAGAACCAGCGCTGGACGGGCGTCAGCGGTGCGGGGCCGGCGGCCGGCGCCGCGGAGCCGGCCCGGTCTTCGACGGCCACCACCGGCACGGCCACCCGGGCCTGCCCCGCGACGGTCTGGTTCTCGAAGAACTGCCAGGGTGTGATGCGCAGACCGCGGCGGGCGGCCCGCGACATCACCACGATGCTCGTGATCGAGTCTCCGCCGAGGGTGAAGAAGTTGTCGTGGACCCCGATCTCCGAAACACCCAGAACCTCGCTCCACAACCCCGCCAGCACCCGCTCCGCCGACGTCCGCGGCGCCACGAACCGCTGCCCCAACCGCGGACGCTCCCCCTCCGGAACCGGCAACGCCCCCCGATCCACCTTCCCGTTCACCGTCAACGGCAACGAACCCAGCCACACGAACACCGCCGGCACCATGTACTCCGGCAACCGACCCGAAACAAACCCCCGCAACTCCTCGACCCCCACCTCACCCCCCACCTCCGAAGCCACCACATACGCCACCAGACGAACCACCCCACCCCCACCATCAGACCGAGCCACCACCACCGCATCACGCACCCCCCGATGCGCCCCCAACACCGACTCCACCTCCCCCAACTCCACCCGGAAACCCCGCACCTTCACCTGAAAATCAGCACGCCCCACAAACTCCAAACCCCCATCACCCGACCACCGCACCAAATCCCCGGTCCGATACAAACGACCACCCGAACCACCGAACACATCAGGCACGAACCGCTCCGCCGTCAAACCCGGCCGCCCCAAATACCCACGCGCCAAACCAGCACCACCCACGAACAACTCCCCCACCACACCAGGCGGGACGGGATGCAGTTCTCCGTCGAGTACGTAAGCGCTCAGGTCCGGGAGCGGAACTCCGATGGGGCTCCGCTCGGAGGACGGGGAATCCGGCGCCTCGGCGAAATCGGCCGCGGGGACGTCGGCCGCCGACAGCGGGTAGTAGGTCGCGTGCACCGTGGTCTCGGTGATGCCGTACATGTTGACCAGCCGCGGCGCCTGGTCGCCGTTGCGGGCGAACCAGCCGGTGAGCATGCCGGGCATCAGGGCTTCGCCGCCGAACACCACCACGCGCAGCGCCGGCCATCCCTCGGTGGCGTCCGCGTCCTCGGCGGCCATCAGGTTGCGGAAGGCCCCCGGCGTCTGGTTGAGCACGGTCACCCGCTCCCGCACCAGGAGGGCGCGGAACTTCTCCGGCGACCGTGTGACGGCCGTCGGCACGACGACCGCCCGGCCGCCGCTCACCAGCGCGCCCCAGAGCTCCCAGGCCGCGAAGTCGAACGTGACGGTGTGGAACAGCGTCCAGACGTCGTCCGGCCCGAAGGAGAACCACGGCCGGGTGGCGGTCAGCAGCCGGACGAGAGCGGCATGGGTGACCATCACCCCCTTGGGCCGTCCGGTCGACCCGGAGGTGTAGATGACGTAGAGCAGACTGACGGGCACCGTGTTCGGCGGCGGCGCCTCGGCGGGCCACCGGTCGATCGCCGCCGCGTCCTCGTCCATCCGTACCGTCGGCAGATCCGTTCCCGCGGGTGCCCGCTCGCCCGCCCGCCCGGACGTGACGAGGATCCGCACGCCGGCGTCGTCGAGGACGTAGGCGATCCGCTCCCCGGGATGATCCGGGTCCACCGGGACATAGGCCCCGCCCGACTTGACGACCGCGAGCAGTGCGATGACCAGTTCGATCGAGCGGGGCAGGCAGACCCCCACCCGCACCTCCGGACCGGCCCCGAGCGCGCGCAGGTGATGAGCAAGCCGGTTGGCCCGGCGTTCCAGCTCCCCGTAGGTCAGCCGTTGCGTGCCGCACACCACGGCCACGGCCTCGGGCCGCCGCGCGGCCTGCTCCTCCACCAGTGCCGCAAGGCGTGCCCCGGATGATTCGCCCTCCGGGTCCCCGCTCGATCGCAGCAGCAGCCGTCGTCCTTCCGGCCCCAGAAGGTCCAGGTCCCGGCAGGCGCTGTCGGGCCGGTCCAGCGAGTCGGCCACCAGTGCCAGGAAGGACTCCATCAGCTGCCCGGCGGCGGAACGCGGCAGCGCGTCGCCGTCGTACCCGAGCGTGAACCGCATCCGCTCCCCGGTGTCCTGGCAGGAAAGGCGGACCAGGAACCTGTCGTGGTGGCCGTACGACTCGGTCGGGCCGGCGCCGTCGTGGTCCGCGGGCCGTTGCCCGGCGTCGAAGTCGAAGCCGATCGGGAACCAGGACGGCCGGCCGGGTGCGGCGGGGGGAACGCAGCGCTCCCAGCTGTACCACTCGGCGTGAGCATCGCCCGCCTCGATCTGCTCGGCCGTCTCGGCGGCGGCGGCCGAGACGGCGACGTCGAGCGGCCGGTCGAGGCGCACGGGCAGGGTGACGGTCAACGGCCCGGAGCAGCCCCGCAGCTCCTCGTGCCGGCGCAGGTCCGTCGCCACGCCGACGACCAGGGCGCCGGCGCCGGTCATCCTGCGCAGCAGCACCTGCCAGCAGGCCAGCAGCCAGCCGCGTGCGTCGTTCGGCGAGGGGCACCGGCGGCGCAGCGCCATGGTCTCGGCGGGGGGAAGGAAACCGGTCAGGGCCTGAGGGCGGAACGGCCCGGCCCGGTGCTTGCGCTGCCCCGGCAGCTCTATCGGCTGATCCCACCCGGCGCAGCGGGAACGCCAGAACTCCCGGGCCGTCGCCCCCTCCGGCAGCTCGGCCATCTCGTTCCACCAGGCGGCCACGCCGTCGTACGGCAGGCCGCCGGCACGGGGGGTGCGGCCCGCCGCGCGTTCGACGACCTCATGGGCCAGGCTCCGCATCGTCGTGACATCGGCGCAGATGGCCGGAAGCGAGAAGGTGACCGCGTGACGGCCCTCGGCCAGCCGTACGGCGAGAACGTTGAGTTCGACGCCCTCGGTCAGCGGAGTCGGGTGTTCCACCTCTGCCGCGTGTTCCGCCGGTTCGGCCGCGCCCTCGGCAGGGTCAGGGCACATCAGGTCGAGGCGGCGGAACGTGATCCGGGGCCGGGCGGCGACCGTCTGGACGGGGCCCGTTCGGGCCGCCGCCGAATCATCGTGGGGGGAGAACACCAGCCGCGACTCGGTGCGGCGGGCGGCGACGGCCTCGGCCGCCGCGGCGAGGCGGTCGACGTCCAGGCCGCCGGTCAGGTGCACGGTGCACGTCGTCGCGTACGGGCCGACCCCGGGGCCTCCTTGCAGCCGCCAGAGCCGGCGCTGCGCGGGAGTCAGCGGAATGGCGGCGGCGCGGTGGTCGCGTGGAGACCCGGTTTCGAATTCCCCGTCATCCATGTTTTGGTGGCCCTCCTCGCTTGCGCGCATCAGGTGCGCCGGCGCCCGCGCTGAGCGGCATGCCCAGCATCCATATTCAGTGGGTCACGTTTGTAATTCATGTCCCACAAACCGGTGACATGCGATATCAGAAAGCCGCCGCACTACCATTTTGGTTCTGGCTCGTCAAGGTCGGCTTCACTGCCGGTCTCCGCCGCCTCGGTGATGCCGATCGCGGCGACGGCCCGCAGGTCGGCCGCCACCGGGACGGCCCTCCCGCCCTCCGCGGAAGGCGCGGCCTTCAGTCCGCTGCCGGTGTTGAGCAGTACGACGCGGTCCGCGCTCCCGAGCTCCCCCCGCGCCACGAGGGCGGGCAGTGCGGCGGCTCCGGCCGCACTGGCCGGCTCGGGATACACGCCGCTTTCCGCGGCGAGCCAGTCGACCGCGGCGAATATCTCCTCGTCCTCCACCGCGACCACGAGTCCCGCGGTGTCCCGCACCGCCGCCAGGGCCCGGAATCCGTCCTGCGGCTCCCCGACGTTGATGCTCTCGGCGCGCGTGCGGGCCGGAGCCGGGCTGACGTCCGCGGCGCCCTCGGCCCAGGCGCGGTGAACCGCCGGCGAGGCGGCGGCCTGCACCCCGATCAGGCGCGGCATGCGGTCGATCCAGCCCATCGCCAGGGCGTCGCACAGCCCTCTGTACAGGCCGACCAGGATGTTCCCGTCCCCCACGGGCACCACCACCGCGTCCGGCGCGGACCAGCCGAGCTGCTCGACGATCTCCAGAGCGGCGGTCTTCTTGCCCTCGGCGGTGCAGGGGTTGTACGCGGTGTTCCGGCAGTACCAACCCCATCGCCGGCACGCGGCCGTGCTCAGCCGGACGGCGTCGTCGTAGTCGCCGTCGACCACCAGAACGCGCGCCCCGTACCGGCTGATCTGGGTGACCTTCGTCGCCGGGGTGCCGCGGGGCACGAAGACCACGCACCGCAGGCCGACCGCCGCGGCCGCGCCGGCGAGCGCGGCCCCCGCGTTGCCCGAGGACGCCGTGGCGATCACGTTCCGGCCGCGGTCGAGCGCGTCGGCGACCGCGACGACGCTGGCCCGGTCCTTGAGGGCTCCGGACGGGTTGGCGGCCTCGTCCTTGATCCACAGTCGGCCCAGCCCCAGCCGGCGGGCGAGCCGGTCGGCCCGGTGCAGCGGGGTCCAGCCGGCCACGTACCGGGACCTGACCCGGCGGGAACCGCCCCCGTCCATGCCGACGGGCAGCAGGCGGGCGTACCGCCAGAGGGAGTGCTCGTCGGTGAGCAGCACGTCGGCGGGCGGCCGGCCCGCACCGACCCGCTCGTAGTCGATGACCAGGGTCAGCCTGCCGGACCACCGGCACCGGGTGCACGCGTAGCGCAGGTCGCCGACCGGCGAGAAGGCGGCACATCGCGAGCACTGCCACCGCAGGTGGTCCATGCCGCCGGCGTCGGCCACGGGCTTCGGCGTCATCGCCGATCCCTCAACCTCGCGGCACGGCGTCGGCGTCCGCGTCGACGTCCGGAGGGGCTCCCGTGAAGAAGCCGGCCAGACGGTCGATGCCCTCCTCGTAGCGGGCGGAGGTGTAGGAGAGCCGTAGCGTGTCCGGCAAGCCGAAGTCCGAGCCGGGCACGGTCGCCACCCGCGTCGCCCGCATGATGCGCTCGGCCAGGGCGAGCGAACCGGGGACGTCGTGCCGGCGCAGATACTCGGCGCAGTCGAGGGTCAGATAGAAGCTCCCCCGGGAAGGGACGGCCCGCACCGAGGAAACCTGGCCCAGGCGTTCGAGCGTGTAGTCGCGCCGGGCGCCGTAGCGACCGGTCAGCGACCGCACGCCGTCCTGGTGGTCGAGCGCCGCGATGGCGCCGAACTGCGGCACCGGATCGGTGGTGAGAAGGGTGTGGTGCTGGATGACGGTGAGCGGGTGGACCAGCTCGTCCGGGACGATGGCGTAGCCGACCCGCCGCGCGTACATCCGGTGGGCCTTGGAGAACGCGTTCGTCACCACCAGCGGACTGGTCATCTCGTCGGCCAGGGCGATGGCCGAATACGGTTCGTCGTCGAAGTGGACGTTGTTGTAGATCTCGTCGGCGATCAGCACGGCGCGACCGGCGACGACCTCGTCGATCCGCCGGAAGGTCGCGGGATCGATGACGTTCCCCAGCGGGTTCCCAGGGGAGTTGACCACCACGATCCGGGTGCGCTCGTTGATCGCCGCGGCCAGCGAGTCCATGTCCACCTGGAGCGTGTCGAGGTCGATGCGGTAATGCCGGACCCGAGCGCCGGCCAGTCGCGCGGTGAAGGGGTAGAGCGGGTAGTAGGGCAGGGGCACGACCACCTCGTCGCCCGGGCCGGCGAGCAGCTGGGTGAGATTCCGGAAAGCCATGCTGGTGCCCACGCTGATGACGAACCGTTCGGACGGCACCTCGACGCCGTAGCGGCTCCGGTACTCGGCGGCCAACCGGCGGCGCAACTGCGGAAGGCCGCCGGGGAAGACCAGACTCGCCTTCGCGTAGTCCTGTGCCGCGTCCAGCATGGCCGCGATGATGGGCGGTTCCGGCGGCAGCTCGGACTTGCCGAGCGTGAGCCGGATGACGTCGTCATATCGCTGCTCGTAGTCACCCGCCATCTCGTCGAGGACGAACATGAGGAACCGTTCGTCCTCGAAGGAGATCGCCGGACGCAGCCGGCTTCCCGCGAGCGTGGGCGGCCGGGTGTCCTGTCCAACGGTCATGGTGCCTCCTGAGACCGGCGAGTTGAGATGGTCCGGGCTGATCACGATGGGGCTCGGCGGGGCTCGGGTGCGACGGCCTCCGCCAGCTGGGCGACCGTCGGCCGGCCGAGGATCTGGGCGGCCGAGAGGGGTGCACCGTTCCCCGGGTCGGCCCGCCCGGCGAGGCGCAAGGCGTGCAGAGGGCGGGCCCCCAGCCAGACGAGGTCGTCGGACCTTCCCACCTCGTCCACGCCGAGCGACCCGGCGAAGCCGGACGCGAGCCGTTCCTCGACGGGGTCGGCCGGTGGCCGGTACCTTTCACCGGCTCCGGTGATGTCGGTGCTCCGAAGCCGCCGACGGTCGAGTTTTCCGTTGGGCAGCAGCGGCGGTTCCGCCAGGGCGATGAACGCGGTCGGCACCATCGCCTCGGGAACCCGTCCGCGCAGGTGGTCCCGCAGTTCGGCGACCGCTTCCTCGTGCTGCCCGGGCGGGTCGCCCGCCCAGGAGACGAACGCGGTCAGCGTCATGCCGTCCGAAGCCTCCCCGGCCCCCTCCCGCCGGGGGACGACGGCGGCGTGCCGTACTCGCGGATGGTCGGTCAGCGCCGCCTCCACCTCGCCCGGCTCGGTCCGCACACCACGGACCTTGACCTGGTCGTCGGTCCGGTTGAGGAACTCCAGCTCCGCGCCGGGCAGTCGGCGGGCGCGGTCCCCGGTGCGGTAGAGCCGGTCTCCGGGCCGGCCGGACAGGTGATCCGGCACGAACCGTTCGGCGGTCTCGGCCGGGCGGCCCCGGTAGCCCCACGCCAGCTGGGCGCCGCCGACGAAGAGCTCGCCCGGGGTTCCGGGTGGGACCGGTTGGCCCAGCTCGTCCAGCAGGTACAGCCGCACACCGGTGACCGGGTGCCCGATCGGCACGGTCGTCCCCCGGGCTCCGGCCTCCGCCCGCCACCAGGTGGCGTCGACGCATGCCTCGGTCGGGCCGTAGAGGTTGAGCAGCGCGGCCTCGGTGTGGCCGATCACCGCGTCGGCCAGCCGCTGCGGCAGCGCCTCACCGCCGCAGCACACCAGCCGCAGTTCCGGGCACCGGGTGAAGGTGGCGCTCTCGGCCAGCACGGCGAGCAGGCTCGGCACCACCTGCAGAACGGTGACGGCCCGCTCCGTGAGGACCGTTTCCAGGGCGGCGATGTCCCGGTCCGCCCCGGCCGGGACGGTGACGACGGCCGCTCCGCAGCTCAGCGGGGCGAAGAACTCCCACAGCGCGGCGTCGAAGGCGACCGGTGTCCGCTGCGCCACCCGGTCGCCGGGCCGCAGCCCGAAGGCCTCCACCGCCCACCGCACCTGCTCGACCACCGCGCTGTGCGGCATCACCACGCCCTTGGGACGACCGGTGGAGCCGGAGGTGTAGAGCACGTAGGCGGGGGACTCCGGCGACGACCGGTCCAGCGGGGGCCGCCGCTCCTCGGGGCCGTCGCCCCGCCGGTCGAGGATCATCGTGGGCCCGGTGAAGTCGAGCCGGTCCGCCACGTCCGAACGGGTCAGCAGAAGGTCGGCGCCGGCGTCGTCGAGCGCGAACTCGCAGCGGCGCCGCGGATACCGGACGTCCAGGGGGAGGAAGGCGCAGCCCGCGGCCAGCACCGCGACCATGGCGACGACCAGGTCCGCCCCGGGGGGCACGTGCACCCCGACCAGGCCCTGCGGCGCCACGCCGGCCGTCCGGATCCGGTCGGCCAGTACGGTCGCCCGTTCGTACAGCTCGTCGTAGCCGACCACAGTGTCCCCGTCGATGACCGCGGGCGCGTCCGGGGTACGGGCCGCCTGCCGTGCGATGAGCCCGTGGAGTGTGGCCGGGTCTTCGGCGGCGGCGGACGATGAGGGCGTCGACTCGGCGGGCCGGACGGACGCCGGGCCGGGGGGCACGGAACCGAGCAGCGGGGCACTGGTGCGGGGATCGCCTTCGACGTCGGTGGTGATCTCGGTCAGCGCCCGCAGGTAGTAGCCGAGGATCTCGTCCGGGTCGCCGCCGTGCCGGAACAGCCGGAGGGTCATGCCGCCGGTCTCGGCGGCGTCCTCCACGGTGAGGGTCAGCGGCGCGACGGGAGACTCGGTGAAGGTGTGCTCGACCGCGTCCAGCAGTTCGCCGCCCGGCGGTCGATCGGCGGCCGGCGTCTCGCAGTACTCGAACAGCGCACCCGGGACCAGGCCCGTCTCGACGAGTTCGGCCACCGGGAAGGACCGGTACGGCCGGTGGGCCGCCAGTGCCGCGTCCGTCCGCTCCACGAGCGAGGCCCAGGTCGGGACGTCGCAGCACATCGAGACCGGCAGCAGGGAGCGGAAGTCCCCCAGGGCCCCTCCGTCGACGCCCGCGGGCCCGCGCGCGTCATCGAGCAGCCACGTCCCCGCCGTGGCGGTGCCGCCGATCAGGGCGAGTACACGCAGGTAGGCGGCCAGCAGCACCGCGTCCCGGGAGGTCCCCGCCCGCTGGGCGGTCCGCCCCAGCCGGGTCGCCAGATCGGGGGGCAGCGCCGCCACCGCGGGAACGCCCCGCGCGGCCGCCGCGTCGGGTGATCGCCATGCCAGGCCGTCCGCGGCCCGTTCCAGCGTTCGCCGCCAGTACCCGGTCGCCTCGGCCGTGACGG
The DNA here is from genome assembly GCF_040639875.1 of Actinomadura sp. NPDC023710. Taxonomy (NCBI): domain Bacteria; kingdom Bacillati; phylum Actinomycetota; class Actinomycetes; order Streptosporangiales; family Thermomonosporaceae; genus Actinomadura; species Actinomadura sp. NPDC023710. The sequence goes on along the minus strand of NZ_JBFAGB010000009.1, from coordinate 94,328 downwards.
CGCCCCACTCCGCGGCGGCCATGTCGCGCATCCCGGTCACCGGTGGCGCGTCCGCGGACGGTCGGCCACGGAGTTCTGCCGCGTAACCGCGAAGCAGCGCGGTGGTGAGCAGCGCACTGCTGCGCCTGTCGAGCAGTGGCCCGGCGAGCCGGAGCGAGACCGTCACCCGGCCACCGGACGATCGTCGCACCGTGCAGCGCGAAGAGGCGGGCAGGCCGAGCGGGCCGGTGGGCAGTTCGGCGACCTCGCCGCCATCGGTCCCCGTCCGCGGCCGGCCGGCGAACGCGGGCTCGGCGGGGTCCGTGGTCGGGGCCGGATGCACCAGGTGCACCGGTCCCCCGGACGGCGGCAGGTGGACCGTACTGCGCAGTACGGGATGGCGCCCGACCAGACCGGCGAGCGCGCGGACGAGCGCGGGCCGGTCGCACGGGCCGTCGAACGCGACGCTCACCTCGCTCGTCCGGCCGGGATCGGCCAGCAGCGCCGCCTGCTGCCAGGCGGTGAGCGGAAAGACGTCCGCGATCCGCCCCGGTCCCGCGGCGGTCGCGTCGCGGTGCGCCACCGGCCCCTGCGTCATCATCACGGTTCTCCCATCGGCTCGCCGCAGCCTCAGCCCTGTCCCTGCAGAGCTCGCAGCCGGTTCACGCTTGAGGTGTCCAGCGCCTGCCGCACCTGTGCGGACACGTTCACGTCACCGTCCGCGGTGGCGAAGACCAGGCCGTCCGGCTCGGCGGCCAGGCGCCGCACGAGGTCGAGGTACTCGTCGGCGAACTGGCCGACGAACGCCGGTTCGAACAGATCGGCCGAGTAGTGGAACATGCAGTGCACACCGCCCTCCCATTCGTAGAGCTCGGCGACCAGGTCGAAGCGGGCCACTTCGTGATCGGTCTCGAACAGGGTCGCCTCCACCTCCCCGAACCGCAGAGGCGCGAACGGCGCGTTCTGGAAGTTGAACGCCACCTGCACCAGCGGGACGCGGTCCGTGGCGCGGTCCGGTCCGAGCTCGCTGACCAGCCGCTCGAACGGCAGGTCCTCATGGGCGAGGGCGCCCAGGTGCACCCGCCGGACATGCTGCAGAAGCCGGCGGAACGTCGGTTCTCCGGAAAGGTCGAGACGCACCGGGAGGGTGTTGACGAAGAACCCGACGAGGTTCTCCAGATCCGGATGGGAGCGGCCCGCCACCGGCACCCCGATGACGAAGTCGCGCCGGCCGGCACGGCGGGCGACCAGCACGGCGAACGCCGCGAACAGCACCATGAACAGCGTGCCGCCCTCCTGCCGGGCCAGATCGCGCACGACCCGGAGGACGTCGGGCGTGAGGTCGACATCGCACCGGCCGCCCCGGTGGGACCGTTCCGCGGGCCGCGGCCGCCCGGGCTGGAGTTCGAGCATCTCCGGCGCGTCCCTGAGCCGCCCGACCCAGTACTTCAGCAGTTCGTCGAGCGGCTCGCCGGTCAGCCGCCGCCGCTGCCATGCCGCGAAGTCGGCGTACTGTGCCGACAGCGGGGCCAGCGTCCCCTCGCGTCCGTCGGCGAACCTCTGATAGAGCTCGCCCAGATCACGGAAGAGCACGCCGGTCGACCAGCCGTCGATCGCCAGGTGGTGCAGGCAGATGCCGATCACGTGATCGTCGTCGTCCAGCCGGACGACCCGGACCTTGAACAGCGGGGCGACCGACAGGTCGAAGCGCCCGGAGCTGTCCTCCTCCAGCATCGTGCGCGCTCTGCTCTCGGCCTCCGGCAGCGGAAGGGACGAGAGGTCGCTGAAGGCGAGCGGCGGTTCCAGCGACCCGTGGACGACCTGGACGGGACGTCCGTCCCTCTCGTCCAGGCGGGTCCGCAGCAACTCGTGGCGCTCCATGACGGCGGCGAGCGCGGCCCGGAACGCCGGCACGTCCACGGGTCCGCGCAGCCGGCAGGGCAGCAGGATGTTGTCGTGGCGCGCCGCCCCTCCGAGCCGGTCCATGATCCACAGGCGCTCCTGGGCGAAGGACGCGGGAATCGGCCCGGTCCGATCGCACCTCGGAATCGCCCGCTCCGGCTCCAGCGTGGCTCCGGAGCGCAGCGCCGCCATCACGGCGTGCGCCGTGCCGATCACCGTGGGGTCCCCGAACAGGTCGTTGAGGGTGAAGTCCACGCCCAGGGCCGAGCGGATCCGCGACACCAGTTTGATCGCGAGGAGCGAGTGACCTCCGAGGTCGAAGAAGTCCTCGTCGACGCCGGGGGCGCGGTCGAAGACCTGGGCCCAGATGCCCGTCAGGACCTCGATCATCACGGCGGCGGGCGACGCCGCGGGCACCGCCTCCCGCCCGCCGTCCTCCTCCGGTGCCGGCAGGGCGGCCACGTCCGGCTGCCCGTCCCGGGCCGTCGGCATGGCGGCGAGCGGTACGAACGCCGACGGCACCAGCCGTGCCGGCAGCCGGAGCATGAGGAACTCCTCCAGCTCCGCGGCGTCCGGCATGTCCTGCACGGACTCGCCGGCCGGGACGACATGCGCGGTGAGCCGTTGTTCACCGGACGGGCCCGTTCCCACGGTCACCGCCGCGTCCCGCACACCCGGATGCCCGGCCAGCACCGCCTCCACCGCCCACTGCCGGGCGCCTGCGTTCCTCGCGGGCACGGGGCCGTCGGCGTCGGCCGCGGACGGCAGCACCCGCGCATGGCCCCGGCGGCGCGCCACGAGCGGCGCCGCGACGAGTTCTCCCGTACCTGCGTGCCAGAACGAACTCTGCGGCACCGGATGCGGGAACCGGTACTCCTCCACCAGATCCGCGCCTGTCCCCTGGGTCAGCTCAAGCCGCGACGCCGTCGGCACCGGGCCGGGCACGAAGACGAGGCGCAGGGAACGGCACCGCCCGAGGGCGGATGCCACCGAGCCCGGTGGCGAGCCGGGGATGACGGCGACGGTGGCCTCGTTCTCGACGAGGATCTCTTCGAGGACGGCCGGGGACACCCCCGCGGACGGCCGGGCGGCGCGCGGCGGGAGGACCAGCGCCGCACCGGCGGACATCGTCCAGAAGATGTCGCGCACCGACTCCGCCGAACCGGGCGAACGCAGATGCGCGACGCGGTCATCGGCGGACAGGGGGAAGTGCTCGCCCATCCAGTGCAGCAGCCCCGCCAGCGCGTCGTACCTGATCAGGGAGGCCGCGGGCTCCTGCGCGTCATGCCCGAGCACCGCCCAGCGCGTCGCGGAGGGGGCGTCCGCCGCGCTCCCCCCGGGAGTGGGCCCCGCGCCCGGGTGCTCCGCCGCCTCCCGCTCCCCCAGGCGCAGGAGCCGCAGATCGCCGCCCACCGTCACCTGGTCGGTCGCGGCCGGCGAGTCGGCGTCGGAGCCGTCGCAGAGCACGACCGTGGCACCGGCCGCGGCCACCGCGGCGCTGATCCGCTCCCTGCCGTCGTCCGGATCCAGCGGCAGGATCGCGCCCCCGGCCTTCACCACGGCCAGCAGGCCCACCGCCAGTTCCGCGGACGGGCCCAGCATGACGGCGACGGGGCCCGCTCCGGAGCGGCGCAGCTCGTCGGCGACGCGTTCGGCCCGGCGGTCCAGCTCCCCGTACGTCAGCGTGAGATCGCCACAGATGATCGCCGGCGCGTCCGGGGTGCGCAGGCACTGGCCGGTCAGCCGGTCGAGGGACCGTCCAGAGGACGGAACGCCGGTCGCGGTGACCCCGTCGTCCACCGCGGCCCGCCCGACGGGTTCCGGCCATCCCGGCAGCTCGCCGAGGCGGCGTTCGGGATCCGTGGCGGCGATGGTGAGGATCTCCACCACCAGGTCGCGGACACGCTCGGCCGTGTCCCGCCGGAAGCGCACCGGATCGTAGCCGAGTGCCATCCGCAAGCGCCGCTGGTCGGGCACGACCGTCAGGTGCAGGGGGTAGTGCGGCTGCTGGATGACCCGCAGGTCGGCGACCCGGACCGTCCCCCCGTCGGTCCAGCTCGGCCGCACCGGATAGTTGATGTAGACGACCAGGCTCTCGAACAGCGCGGTGCCGCGCGGTACCTCGCTCCATCGCTGGACGTGCGCCAGGGGGCTGTAGTCGTACTCCCGGCCGTCGGCCAGCTGCGCCTGGAGCCCGGTCAGCCAGTCGGCGAGCGAGGTGTCCCCGGCGACCCGGGCCCGGACCGGAAGGACGTTGATGAACAGCCCGACCATGTCGTCCACGCCGGCGAACTCGGGTGGACGGCCGGAGACCACCGAGCCGAACACGACGTCTTCCCGCCCGCTGTACCGGCTGAGCGTCAACGCCCACGCCGCCTGGACCACCGTGCCCAGCGTCAGCCGCCGCGTCCGGGCCAGAGCCTCCAGCCCCGTGAACACCTCCGGGGGCAGCGTCGCGTGAACCTCGCCGAACTCCGGCCCGTTCCGGACCGGGGGATCGACGGCTTCTCCGCCGATCGGAGTGGGCTCGGTGAATCCGGCGAGGCGCTCGCTCCAGAAGCTCTCGGCTCTCCCGAGATCCTGCCGCTGGGTCCACGCGACGTACTCCCAGAACGGTCTCGGTGCCCCCCGCTCGGGCAGCCGTCCGGCGGCGAGCTCCCGGTACCAGCCGAACACGTCGTCGAGCACGAGATAGGTCGACCATCCGTCGAGCAGCAGATGGTGGTAGGACCAGACCAGCCACCACGCCTCATCGGCGACCCGGACCACGGCCAGGCGCATCAGCGGAGCCCGCCCGAGTTCGAAGGGACGGGTCCTGTCCTCGTCGAGCATGGCGTTCAGCCGCTGCTCGATCTCCTCCGCGGGCGTGCCCCGCCAGTCCGACTCCTGCCATTCTGGCTCGGCGTCATCGCTCACCACCTGCACCGGCAGGTCCAGCCGCTCGTAGTGGAACGAGGTGCGCAGGATCGGGTGCCGGCGGATGACGGCGCGCCAGGACTCCCGCAGCAGCGACGGGCTGAGGGCACCCTCCAGGCGAAGGCAGAGCTGGTAGATCGTCTCACCGGAGTCCTGCTTGCGCAGCGCCTCGAAGAACATCCCGTCCTGCAACGGCGTCAGCCGGCAGATCCGCTCGATTTGGTCGGGACGCATCTGTAACCCACCTTCGGGGGACTGGGAGATCGAGTGGCGATCGACCGACACGTCGGCTCGCGGGCCGCCGGGCTCAGCCGGCGACCGGTTCGGGCGCGGGTTCCACCGTGGGCCGGCAGTCGGCCAGACTCACCTGTTCGCCCATCGCGACGAGGATCTTCCGATCGCCGCGGAAGGCCTCGCGGCCATGGCAGGACAGGATGTTGTCGACCAGCAGCAGGTCGCCCGGCCGCCACGGCTCACGGCGCTGGGCGCCGTCGTACGCGGCGTTCAGCGCGGCGATGTCCTCGGCGTCGATGGGGCTCCCATCGCCGTAGAGAGTGTCGAAGGGCAGCCCGTCCGGTCCGTAGCTGGTCAGGAGCACATCCCGGATGTCGGGGTCGAGGGAGTGCTGGTTCCAGAAGGCGATGTGGTTGAACCACACCTCCTCGCCCGTCCCCGGATGATGGATGGTCGTCGCCCGCCGCTGCGTCGTCGCCAGGCCGCCGTCGGGCAGCCATCTGTATCCGATGGAGCTGCGACGGCAGTAGTCCTCCACCGTGGCCCGGTCGGACGTTCCGAAGGCGGTCGACCACGGCAGGGAGACATGTTCGCGGTAGTTGCGCGCGAGTACCCACCCCAGCCGGCGGAAGCGGTCGGCCAGCTCCGCGGGGACCCGTGCGAGCACCTCCCGGGTGTCGGCCACGGTGGTGGCCCCGCCCTCTTCCGGTGCCACCAGGCAGCCGAAAAGCAGGATTCCGGGGAAGTCCAGGGTGTAGCTGTTCTCGTTGTGCAGCCGGATCACCTGCGCGCTGGGCAGGTCGGTGGACGACAGCACCCCCTCCCCGTAGTCGCTGCGCGGTGTCGCCTTCTCCCGGTAGCTCACCCTCTGGTCGAGCAGAACGTCGCGCGCCCCGGCGAAGTCGTGGACGCTCTCGATGGGCAGACCCCGAACCAGCAGACATCCGTATCGGGCCAGCGCCGCGCCGAAGGCACCGCGCCGCTCGGTCAACCACTCGCGGGCGGTCGCCATGGACGTGGTCTCGCCCGCCTGCGCGATCGGCGGCCCGGACTCTCCGACGGACAAGCCCAGTTCGGCGATGGCCTGGTCGTTCACCGTCACGTCCATCCCTCTTTCCCCGGTCCGCGCGCCGCCGCGGGACCGATCGGCCCCGACGGCGAGCAGTCCGCCATCCGCCGCGGCTCTCCCATGGCGACCAGCACCCGGCGGTCCCCGGTGAACGGCTCACGCCCATGGCTGCACAGGAGGTTGTCGACCAGCACCAGATCGCCCCGCCGCCAGCTCTCGCGGACCATCACCTCGTCGAAGGCCCGGTTGATGACGGCCACGTCCGCGGGATCGATCGGCGAGCCGTCGCCGTAGTAGGTGTTCTGCGGTAACCCGTCCGGACCGCAGGCGGCCACCAGGATCTCCCGGGTCTCGGGATCGTGAGTCCACTCGTTGAACACCGCGACGTGGTTGAACCAGCTCTCTTCACCCGTCGACGGATGCCGGACCGTGGCCGAGCGGACTCCGCTGGTGCGCAACCGGTCGCCCGGCAGCCACTCATAGCTCAGCTGGTTCTGGTCGCAGTACGACTCGACGGCCGCGCGGTCCGCCGCGCCGAAGGCCTGCTGCCACGGCATTCCCACATGCTTCTGGAAATTCCGGACGATCATCCAGCCGCGACGCCTGAACCGTTCGACCAGATCGGCGGGCAACGCGGCCAGTACCCGGCGGGTGTCGCCCAGGGTGGTGGCACCGCCCCGCTCGGGCGGAACCAGGCAGCAGAACAGCAGGATCCCCGGGAACACCACGCTGTAGCTGTCCTCGCAGTGCAACCGGATGCGCTGCACCGGCGGCAGATCGGTCGCCGAGAAGATTCCGTTCCCGTAGCCGGTTCGCGGGGTCGTCTCCTCCCTGGGAACTTCCAGGTGGTCTTCGAGAAGCACATCCCGTGCGGCGGCGAAATGCTCAGGGGACGCCAACGGCAGTCCACGGATCATCAGGCTTCCATGGCGGCGCAACTCGGTCAGAACCCTCTCCCGGTTGTCCGCCAGCCAGGCCTGCGCGGAAGCCGCGTCGGCGACGCCGTCCACCCGCACGAGGGTCGGCCCCCCGTCGGCCGCGGCCGCATCCGCACCGTCGGACGAGTCCCGTCCGGCGTGACGAACCATCGGTCATCCTCCGATCGGGCCGGTCGGCGCGACGGCCCGCTTCCCCAGCACGAAGCGGGTGATGGCATCGACGCTCATGAAATTCGCAATGTCCAGATCGTCGCCGGAGACCGCGAGATCGAAGGTGCGCTCGACCCAGGTGAGGATCTGCACGGCGAACAGGGAGCTGACGAAGCCGGTGGCGAAGATGTCGACATCGTCGGCGATCGACGCTCCCCCGGTGTGCTGGGACACGAATTCCCGCACCATGGCGATCACCCGCCCACCGTCGGGTTCCCGCGAGTTCCCGCCGAGTTCACCGTCCATGGGTCCCTGCCCTCCTCCACGTTGGTACGAGCCGGCGTCAGTCGTGGTCATAGACATGGAAACCTCGTCCGGTCTTCCGTCCGAGGTGACCGGCGTCCACATACCTGCGAAGCAGCGGGCACGGCCGGTACTTCGGATCCTGGAACTCCTCCAGCAGGACCTCCAGCGAATAGAGAACGGTGTCGAGGCCGATGAGGTCGGCGGTCTCCATGGGCCCCATCCGGTGCCCGAAGCATTTCTTGAAGAGCCGGTCGATGTCCTTGGGCGAGGACACCTGCTCGTGCAGCAGGAATATCGCCTCATTGATGGTGAGCATGAGCACGCGGTTGGTCACGAAACCGGAGGAGTCGCCGACGAGCACGGTCTCCTTGCCGATGTCGGCCAGCAGTCCCCGGGACAGCTCAAGGGTCGCGTCGCTCGTGTGGACGCCTCGTATGATCTCGACGAGCGGCATGACCGGAACCGGGTTCATGAAATGATTGCCGATCACCTTGTCCGGTCGGCCCGTGCACCCTGCCAGCCTGGTGATGGGAATGGCCGACGTGTTGACCGCGAGTACGCACTCCGGCCCGCAGGCGCGGTCCAAACTGCGATAGAGGTCTTTCTTGACCGCCCACTTCTCGGTCACGTTCTCCACCACGTAGTCGACGCCGCGAAGGTCGCCCAGGTCGGTGGTCGGTGTGATCAGTGCGAGGATCTCGTCGGGCGTGCGCTTTGCGGGCCGGCCGACCACCACGGGCAGCAGCCGGGCGTTTCCCGCGATCGTCTCCCTGGCGGTCTTCAGCGCCGCCTCGGAGATGTCGATCAGGGTGACCGGGTACCCCGCCTCGGCGAAGGCATGGGCGACTCCGGTGCCGATGGTGCCGGCGCCGACGACTCCGACCGCTTGGATCATCGATCGACTCCCCTACCGTGCGGGCGACCGCGTTCGTCGCCGCGGAACTCTTCCGGCCAGCCGCTTTCATCGAGCCCGTGCTGGCAGACGAAGGCGTATGCCAGCCGCTCCAGGCCGAACCCCACACATCCGGTCCAGACCGGTCCGCGGTCACGGCCGGTGATGTCGAACGCCGTCCCGAAGTGCTGCTCGTGGAAATTGAACGACCCGACGGCGACGGTCGCGTCCGGGGCGATGTCCAGACGCAGCTCGTACTTCAGTTCGAGAAGCCGTTGCGCGGATATCCGCGACGCCCCGTCGGCAGCGCAGAAGAACGGGTCCGTGGCCACCTCGCAGCGTCCGGAGAGGCCGAGCCGTTCGACCAGTTCGATCGCTCGTCGCAGGAAGCGTTCCCGGCCGTCCAGGACCTGCTCGCGCTCCCCCATGAACACGATCTCGCGGATCGTGAAGTCCCACAGCCGCTCCAGCGAGGTGTGGTAGCGGCCCTCATACCGGAACGACTTTCCGCGAGCGGTGACCACCGTGGACGGCGACGAGAGCCGTTTCCCCGCGTACTGATGGAAGGTGTGATAACACATGGTCGGCGGTAGGCAGTAGTCCGCGTTGCGGCAATGGGCGAGCATCGCCTCGCCGACGTGTCCCTCGTCGTGGTCCCGCTCGGTGAACTTCCGGTAGACGTCCAGGTCGCCCCGCAGCCGGGTGGCGAGCATGACGTGCTGGGGAAACGCACTGAAGTATCCGCTGCGCTGCAAAGCCCCGGTGGGAACGAGCGTGGGATAGCGGAACTCGGTGGCGCCGAGCTCGGTGACGGCGATCTCCCGCAGCATGCCGTCGAAACGGTCCATGAGCGTCAGCACGGGCTCACCGACCGCGACCTGCCCCTCCCCCGCCTCGAAGGCCGCGCCCCGGTCCGCCAGCGCCTCGAAGATGTCGGGCCGCGTGTCCGGTGTGCGGGTCGAGCGCCAGACCACCTTGGGGGGACGGGCCAGCTGGCCGAGGACGTCCATGCGGACCATGCGCCGGAGTTTGCGGGAGAGCGCGGCGGTCGGCTCGGCCGTGCCGGTCCGCAGCAGCACCGCGTCCACGGCGTCGCCCTGACCGCGCAGCAGCCGGAAGCTCGCGATGTCCTCGGAGACGAAGAAGATCCGCCTGGCCAGCTCGGTGGCGAGCTCGGAGGGTACCGGGCGGGGCAGCCGGACCGTGTGCTCGGTCGCCCTCCCCCCGGGCCGACCGTTCCTGCTCGGCCGGGTGCTCACGGCGCACCCGGCAGGCCGAGCAGGCTCGCAATGATCGACCGCTGGATCTGCGACGTACCGCCATAGATCGTTCCGGCGAGCGCGTCGCGCAGCTCTCGTTCCATCCCGCCCTCGGTGAGGTAGCCGCGGGCGCCATGGATCTGGACCGCCTCCAGGGCGGTTTCGAGCAGACCCTCGCTGACGACGAGCTTGAGGATCGACGACTCCAGCATGGCCAGCCGGCCCTCCCGCTTCAGCCAGCCGAACTTGTACAGCATCAGCTGCGCGAGTTCGAGGCGTATTCGCATGTCGGCCAGCGTGTGGGACACGGCCTGAAACGAACCGATCGGCCGGCCGAACTGCTCACGCTTTGCAGCGTGGTCGACACAGGTCTCCAGCAGCCGCCGCAATGTCCCGACGCCGCTGGCGAAAAGGAAACCGCGCTCCCATTCGATCGTCGACGTGAATATCTGGTGCCCGGCGCCCTCCCGGCCCAGCAGGTGCTCCTCGTCGAGCCGTACGTCCGAGAATTGGATCTCTCCCATGGGGGCGCCGCGCAGGCCGGCCTTTTCCAGCTCGCGTGCGATCCGCACTCCTGGCGCATCGGCAGGTACGAGGAACGCCGACAGCCCGCGCTCGGGCGCCTCCGATTCGCTGGTCCGGGCGAAGGTGACGAAGAGGTCGGCACACGATCCGTTGCTGATGAAGGTCTTGGTCCCGTTCAGCACCCAGCCCGAGCCGCTCCGGTGAGCGGTGGTGGCCAGTGCCAGCATGTCCGAGCCCGCCTGCGGCTCGGTCAGGGCGTGCGCGCCGATGACGGTGCCCTTGCATAATTCCGGTAGCCAGCGGGCCTTCTGGTGTTCGGTGCCGTACTTGACCAGGTAGATCGCGCAGGCCCAGACGTGATTGTTGATCGCGAAGAGCAGGCCGTTGTTCGAACATCCGTAGCCGAGCGCCTCGAAGGCCAGCGCCGAGGTGAGCGGGTCGAACCCGGAGCCGCCGTGGTCACGGGGCACCGGCCAGCCCAGTGCTCCGAAATCGGCGGCCTTCTGCCAGCCATCGGTGTCGAGGCTTCCCGACCTGTCGGAGTCGCCGGTGCGACCGCCCAGCTCTTGGCGTGCAAAACGAACCGTTTCTGCGCACAGCTCTCGCTGCCACGGGCTTATCGCAAAATCCACGCACTACCTCCTGGGCATGGGCGGCCATCGGCACCTGGCGAACGGCGTTGCGTATGTGCCGCCGGGCGACCCACATGCAGAGCATGGCTGCTCACCGCTTCCCACGGCATGTCACGCAAACGCGGGACTTGCCCGGCTGTCCCGCCTGGGGCATCTGTTGAAACGGCCGTAGGCGTGTACTCCAGAACTGATGGGCGTCTTCACTGAGGAGAAAGCGTGCTGTTACGGATGGCTACCCCGGCAGATCTGAGCGCGCTGCTGGGCATATACGACAGCACCCTGAGCTGGCTGGCCGAGCGCGGCACGGACCAATGGCAGGAGCCCCGCCTGGAACCCGAGATGATGAAGGCGGCCATCCTGGCGTCCATCCACCACCGGCAGACCTGGTGCGCGATCGACGAACGGGGCGGACATGCCGGCCTGGTGACGATCAAACCGCACACCCCGCCGGGCCTTTGGCGGCCGGAGGAGGAGAGCGAGCCCCACCGTTACCTCTACCTGGCGCTCGTGTCCAGAGAGAACACCGGCGTCGGGCTCGGGGCCGACCTGGTGGACTGGGCCGTCACCCGGGCGGCCAAGGCCGGAGCGCGCTGGGCTCGCGGTGACGTGTGGACCGCCAACAAGCCCCTCCAGGAGTACTACCTGCGGCATGGATGGCAATTGGTGCGCTATGTCCATCGGCCGGACCAGCCGTCGGGTGCGCTGATCCAACGGCCCGCCGTGCCATGCGAGACTCCACGCCTCGTCGAGGTGCCCGAGACGTGAAGAAGCCCGATTGCGGGACTGCACAGCTGAAAACCGCTTCTACCAGGCCCGCAATGCCGCTTCGCTTCGCGATGGGGTGTCCGCGGCCCGGTGGCGCGGCCGCGGGATGGCCAATACCGGCCGAATGACTTGCGCTCGAATGTGATCGGTCATCGCGCGGTCACGCCCTGGAGACCGGGCTGTCAAGGGACCGTCCCGCCGGCCGGTCCGGCACGGAAGCGCGGTTACTCCGGGCGCGACTCGGCCGACATTTAAGGAACGGTCCAAAATAGCGGCCGTTTTTTGTATTAGCACGTTCCATAACGCCTCTGAGCTGCGAAGACAGGAAACGGCGGGCCAGCCTCATGCACCGGGTGGAGCACCCGATAAGCGCTCCCGCCACCAAGGCCGATCCGCCGTTCCCCGCGCGCCCCTGCCGACGGATGACAAGTCCGCCGCGTTCAAGAGGGGCTTACGCGCTTGACAATATAACACTTACCACGGGCCGATCACCCTGTTACCATCCGATTGAAACTCAAAGAAGAGCCCGTTCCGGCTCTCTCAGCGAGTTGCACTGTTCACCAAGGTGCAACCAGGGAGAGCCGGGACTGACAACCCGGGACTTCCTGGTGCACCCATGCACCGAAAGGGGAGTCCCCGAATGGACTTCACCAAACCAAAAGCGGGCGGCGAGCTGGGCACATCCAGCGAAGCCGCTCCGCCTCAGGGCAAGCTCGCCGCCCTTGTGGTGGCGGCACTCGTGATCGGCGAGACCGGCGTCATCCTCCAGCTCTTCTTCAACGTGATCAAGGAGGAGGGCGCCATCATGACCTCCTTCCTGCAGACCGTTGTGGGCACAGCGCTGCTGTGGTGCGTCGTCCGGCCGAGCCTGAGGGTCGGATGGCCGCTGTGGTGGCGGGCGCTCGCGATCGGGGGATCGAGCGTGATCAGCCTCGTCGCAGCACGAGAGGCCATGACCCTCGTCCCCTACGGGACGATCACGTGCCTGGCGTTCGTGTTCGGCCCGATGGCCGCCGCGAGCTTCAGGATCATCCGCGCCAGGATGATGCGGGCGCTCATATGGCCGCTCATGGCCGCAGCGTCCGTGTTCCTGCTGGTCGACGGACTCGGGTCCGGCGACCTCGTGGGCTTCGGGCTCATCGCGCTGGTGGCACTCGCCTACCACGTGTACGCGACGACCACCTCCGGCCTCCAGAGGGACGAGATCAACACGGTGGCGACCTTGGCAAGGCTGCCCACCGTGCTCCTCCTCACGGGGATGCTCTTCTCCGCTGAAGAGCCCGACGCGCTGCTCCACGTCAGTGGGGAAGCCTGGTGGGTCTGCTCGGTCTCCGGCGCCGTCGGCGTCGTGGCCCTGCTGATGATCAACGCGGCATGGAAGCGCGGCCTCACGGTCACGACCCACGCCAGCGTGATGCCCGCCGACAACGGGCTCGCAATGGTCGACGGCATGATCGCCGGCCAATTCCCGTCCCTGGCCAACTGGTTCGGGGCCGGGCTGGTCATCATCGCGGAGGTGGGCGCCACGCGCGCCCGGATCCCGGACCGGAAGCAGTCGCCGAGGTTCTCCATGTGGCTCGACGGCCTTCCGGGCAAGAGCAAGCGCTGGCTCGACAGCCTGCTGGCCAAGATCAAGCGCTGACTCGACGCACATCCACGCGTTCGGGTAACGAGGTGAGGCCCTAGGGCCGATCCGCTAGCCGCGGCGGGGAGGGATCACCCTCCCCGCCGTCTTCTTGTGCAACCCGCCCGGCCCCGGTGCGACAGGCGGCCCCTCCGGCAGGGCCGACAGGCGTCCGGTCAGGCGGTCACCAGGGTCTCGACGCCGGCGGGGAGGCTGCCGGCCAGGGCGGCCTCGACGAGGAACGTCTGGAGCGTCTCCTGGAATGCTCGGGCCGCGTGGGTGAGCTCGACGTCCTTGCGGTGGGCGAGCGCGATGGTGCGGAGCAGGCCGGGGCCGTGGCGGCCGCGGCGGGTCTCCTCGTCCGCCAGGACGAGCGGGGTTCCACGCAGGCCGGGGCGTCCGGCCAGCACCATGCTGGGGACCACCGCGATGCCGAGCCCGACCTCCACGAAGCGCAGGACGGCGTCCATCTCGCCGCCCTCGACCGCGAACCTCGGCTCGAACCCGGCGGCCCTGCACGCGCTGATGGTCGCCTCGCGCAGGTCGTATCCGGCACGGAACATCACCAGCGGGCGGTTCTGCAGGTCCTCGATGCGCAGGTAGGAGCGGCGCGGCAGCTGGGCGGCCCTCGGGGAGCGCTCCGGGGCGTCCGGCCCGGGTCCCGCCGGGGAGGCCACCACCAGGTACTCGCGCAGGATCGGTGTCGTGTCCAGTGGCGGGTCGCCGTGCAGGGGGAGGATGACCAGGGCCATGTCCAGCGAGCCGCGCGTCAGCTCCCGGACGAGGTCGCGGGAGCCGCCTTCCTCGACGATGAGCTGGATCCCCGGATAGGTGTCGTGGAAGCGGCGAAGGACGTCCGCCAGCAGGCCCGCGCACAGGGACGGAGTCGCGCCGAGCCGTACCCGCCCGCGCTTGAGGCCGACCAGCTCCTGGACCTCCAGGCGGGCCGTGTCGACGTCGGCCAGTATGCGCTTTGCCAGAGGGAGCAGCGCCTCACCGGCGGGAGTGAGGGTGATGTTGCCCCGCGCGCGGCTGAACAGCGACACGTTCAGCTCGTTCTCCAGCGCGCGGATCTGCTTGGACAGCGAAGGCTGCGCGACGCGCAGCAGCTCGGCGGCCTGCGTGAAATGGCGTACCTCGGCGACCGCGACGAAGTAGGCGAGCTGCTGCAGCTGCATCCTGCACAGCGTACGGGTCACCGTCCCTCACGCCCTCCACGGGGGCGGTGTCCCTCCGGGACCCCCGGCCACTCCGCCGGCCCACCCTTCTCCGGCGCTCGGTCGCGGGTCAGCGCGCGTGGCGGCGTAGGGCCTGGAGGTCGTGGACGATGAGGCGGCGGCGGCCCGTCTCTATCCAGCCGTGCCGGCGCAGCGTGCGCAGTGCCTTGCTGACCGCCTCGCGGGACGCGCCCACCCAGCCCGCCAGCTCTTCCTGCGACAGGTTCAGCGTGATCTGGACGCTGTCGCCGCCCGCCGCGCCCGTCCGGCGGTCGTAGGGCACGCCGAACCGCTCCGCCAGCTCGACGAGGCGCTGCGCGACCCGCCCCGTCGCGTCGAACATGCCGAACTCGACGCGCTTGCGGTCGGCGTCGCGCCAGCGCTGGCACAGCATCCGCATGATGAGGACGGAGACGCGGCCGTGCACCTGTAAGAACGCCATGAACTCGTCGGCCGTGACCGCGAGCGCCCCCACCGGTTCGAGCGCGATGACCGTCGCCGAGCGGGGCAGCCCGTCGATCGCGGCGACCTCGCCGAGCAGCGCCCCCGGACCGCGCACCGCCAGGATGGTCTCGCCGCCGAACTCGCGGTAGGAGCACGCCTTGACCCGGCCCCGCAACAGGACCGCCACCCAGCCGGGGTCCTCCCCCTCGGCGAAGAGGGTCTCCCCTCGGTCGAAGTCGCGGACGCGGCCGCGGGCCGCCAGCTCCTCGCGTTCCACGGGGGTGAGATCGCCGAGGAACGAACCTTCGAGGGCGCTCATGCCCACAACGCTAAAGGGCCTGGAGCGTTCCCGCCTCCCGGGAAAGAATCACGGTTCAATCACGCGTTGTGTGCACTTATCCCTACTCGAACATTCGAGGGTGCGCCAGTGTTGGACGCGGCGTGCACGGCCGGAGGTCGTCCCGGCGTCCACGGCGTTCACGGGGAACGGCGGAACGGCGGGCGGCGGGCCGGGGGCACGCCGCCCGCCGGGCCACGGAGCGTCGCCTGCCAGAACGGCGCCCTGTGACGGGAAGCGGCGGAAACGCGAACGCCCCCCGTCGCGCGGGGCGACGGGGGGCGTTCGCGAAAAGCCGTGCGGGCGGGTCAGGCGGACGGGGTGTCCTCGCCCTTGCGCACGATGCCGAGCTTGCTGCCGAGCCACACCAGCGGGTCGTACTTGCGGCCGACGACCCGCTCCTTCATCGGGATCAGCGCGTTGTCGGTGATCTTGATGTGCTCCGGGCAGACCTCGGTGCAGCACTTGGTGATGTTGCAGAAGCCGAGACCGTGGTCGTCCTGGGCGATGTTGCGCCGGTCGGCCTGGTCCGCCGGGTGCATCTCCAGCTCCGCGATCCGCATCAGGTAGCGCGGGCCCGCGTACTCGGGCTTGTTCTCCTCGTGGTCACGGATGACGTGGCACACGTTCTGGCACAGGAAGCACTCGATGCACTTGCGGAACTCCTGCGAGCGCTCGACGTCCACCTGCTGCATGCGCAGCTCGCCCGGCTTGGCGTCGCCCGGGTCGAACGAGGGGACCTCCCGCGCCTTCTGGTAGTTGTACGACACGTCCGTGACCAGGTCGCGGATGACCGGGAACGTGCGGACCGGGGTGACGGTGATCGTCTCCTCCGGGTCGAAGGTCGACATCCGGGTCATGCACAGCAGCCGCGGCATGCCGTTGATCTCCGCGGAGCACGAGCCGCACTTGCCGGCCTTGCAGTTCCACCGGACGGCGAGGTCGGGTGCCTGCGTGGCCTGCAGCCGGTGGATGATGTCGAGGACGACCTCGCCCTCGTTCACCTCGACGGTGTAGTCGGTGAGCTCGCCCGTGCCGTCGTCGCCGCGCCAGACCTTGAACTTCGCCTCGTAGCTCATCGGCCGTCCTCCTCGTTCTCCGCGGCGTCGGCGGCGGCCGCGTCCGGCTCCGGCGCGTCCTTCGCATCGCCGGCGGACGCCTGCTCGGCGGGGGCCGTCGGCAGCTCCTCGGCGGTCAGGTACTTCTTCAGCTCGTCGTTGTCGAACAGTTCGAGCAGGTCCGTCCGCATCGGTGTGAGCGGCTGGCGCCTCAGCTCGACGTGCGGGGACGACGGGTCGCCGGCCAGCGAGCAGACCAGGTTGATCTTCCGCCACTCCGCCGACATGCCCGGGTAGTCGTCGCGGGTGTGGCCGCCGCGGCTCTCCTGGCGCTCCAGCGCCGCCTTCGCGACCGCCTCGGACACCAGCAGCATGTTGCGCAGGTCCAGCGCGAGGTGCCAGCCCGGGTGGTAGCCGCGCCCGTCGCCGACCGCGACGGGATCGACGCTGACGTTCGCGACCCGCTCGCGGAGCTTGCCGAGCGACGCGATCGCCTGCTGCAGCTCCTCTTCCTTGCGGATGATGCCGACCAGCTCGTTCATCGTCTGCTGAAGCTCGGCGTGGACGGCGTAGGGGTTCTCGCCGCCCTCCCGCTCGAACGGGGCCATCGCCTCGGCCTTCGCCGCCTCGATCTCGGCGTCGGGGACGGCGGGACGCGCGGGGAGGGCGTCCACGTACTCCGACGCTCCCAGCCCGGCGCGGCGGCCGAACACCAGGAGGTCCGACAGCGAGTTGCCGCCGAGCCGGTTCGAGCCGTGCATGCCGCCGGAGACCTCACCCGCCGCGAACAGGCCGGGCACCTTGGCGGCGCCGGTGTCGGGCTCGACCTCCACCCCGCCCATCACGTAGTGGCAGGTGGGGCCGACCTCCATCGGCTCCTTGGTGATGTCGACGTCCGCCAGCTCTTTGAACTGGTGGTACATCGACGGCAGCCGCTTGACGATCTCGGCGGCGCCGCCCGGCATCCGGTCGACGACGGTGAGGAAGACCCCGCCGTGCGGCGATCCCCGTCCCGCCTTGACCTCGGAGTTGATCGCGCGTGCCACCTCGTCGCGCGGCAGCAGTTCAGGGGGGCGCTTGTTGTTGTCGGGGTCGTCGTACCAGCGGTCGCCCTCCTCCTCGGTGGTGGCGTACTGGTTCTTGAAGACCTCGGGGATGTAGTCGAACATGAACCGCTTGCCCTCGGAGTTGCGCAGGACGCCGCGGTCGCCGCGCACCGACTCCGTCACGAGGATGCCCTTGACGGACGGCGGCCAGACCATCCCCGTGGGGTGGAACTGGACGAACTCCATGTTCAGCAGCGATCCGCCCGAGAGCAGGGCCAGCGCGTGCCCGTCCCCGGTGTACTCCCAGGAGTTGGACGTGACCTTGAACGCCTTGCCGATGCCACCGGTCGCCAGCACCACCGCGGGCGCCTCGAACACGACGAACCTGCCGGTCTCCCGGACGTAGCCGAACGCGCCGCAGATCCTGCCGTCGGGGTCCTTCAGCAGCCGCGTGACCGTCGTCTCGGACCAGACCTTCAGCTTGGCCTCGTAGTCGCCGTGCTCGGCGTGGTCCTCCTGCTGGAGGGCGACGATCTTCTGCTGGGCGGTGCGGATCAGCTCCAGGCCCGTCCGGTCGCCGACGTGCGCCAGCCGCGGGTACTCGTGCCCGCCGAAGTTCCGCTGGCTGATCTTGCCGTCCTTGGTGCGGTCGAACAGCGCGCCCCACAGCTCCAGCTCCCAGATGCGCTCCGGGGCCTCCTTGGCGTGCAGCTCCGCCATCCGCCAGCTGTTCATGAACTTGCCGCCGCGCATGGTGTCGCGGAAGTGGACCATCCAGTTGTCGTTGGCGTTGACGTTGCCCATCGCCGCGGCGGCCCCGCCCTCGGCCATCACCGTGTGGGCCTTGCCGAACAGCGACTTGGAGATGATCGCGGTCTTCTTGCCCTGGAGGCGCGCCTCGATCGCCGCGCGCAGCCCGGCGCCGCCCGCGCCGATCACCACGACGTCGTAGAGGTGCCTCTCGATCTCAGTCATGATTCCTTGGCCTCAGTTGAAGATGCGCAGGTCGGAGATGGTGTTGCTGGCGACCAGCGCGACGTACAGGTCGGCCACCACCAGCGAGCCCAGGGTGATCAGGGCGTACATCCCGTGGCGCTGGTTGATCTTGGACACCCAGCCCCACATCCGGTAGCGGAAGGGGTGCTTGGAGAAGTTCTTCAGCCGGCCGCCGACCACATGCCGGCACGAGTGGCACGACAGCGTGTACAGCCAGAGCAGGACCACGTTCGCGACCAGGATGATCGTGCCGAGCCCGATGCCGAACCCGCCGTCCTTGCCGTGGAAGGCGCGGACCGCGTCCCAGGTGTTGATGAGGGAGATGGCGAAGGCGGCGAGCCAGAAGTACCGGTGCAGGTTCTGGCCGATCAGGGGGAAGCGGCGCTCACCGGTGTACTTGCCGTGCGGCTCGCGGACGGCGCACGCGGACGGCGACGCCCAGAACGAGCGGTAGTAGGCCTTGCGGTAGTAGTAGCACGTCAGCCGGAAGAGCAGCAGGAACGGCAGCGAGATCGCCGCGAAGGGGATCCAGCCGCGGGTGGCCGCCGGCAGGAAGGTCCCGAACTCCGCCGCGTCGCCCGTGTGCCCGTCCACCGTGACGTTGTTGCAGATCTCGTTCAGGCACGGGGAGTAGAACGGCGTCAGGTAGTGGAACTCCGGGACGTAGAAGGCCGCGCCCCAGAAGGCCCGGACGGTCGCGTACACCACCCATGCCGTGAAGATCACGAAGGTCGTGACCGGATACAGGCGCCAGTTGTCCTTGCGGAGGGTGCGTTCCTTGATCTGGGCGCGCGACTTGGCCGGCGCCTCCACAGTGGTCATCGATCGCTCTCCTGAGCTCGGGTCGTCGTGTCCCCGTACCACGGTCCGCGCGCACCATGCGGCCGTCGCGCCGCGGCCGGCGACAGGGCGTCCCCGGCCGGGCCGCGCGCGGCGGCCGGAGACCGTGCCGCATGCGGGCGGTGACGCCTTGTGTGCGCTTCCAGCGAAGCGACCCTACGCCACCCGCCAGGAGCTGTGACATACATAACAGGCAGACCCGCATGTGACCCTGACCACAGACTTTAGCCCGCTCAGCGCCCTTTCACGGCTCCCGGGAGCCATAACCAGTCGTTATGATCAAAGTGAATCGAGACGAGACCGCTCCGGCATGACCGTCCGGTCGTCCGGCGTCTGCTTCAGCACCGTCCGGGCGAAATGCGCCTCGGCCTCGCTCGTGCGGCCGGTGCCGTACACCCGCAGCACCTCGGCGAGGTCGGGGAAGCGGTCGGCGACGAGCCCGGCGGCCGCCTCGATCTCGGCGGCGGACGCCACCTCGCGCAGCAGGGCCTGGACGAGCCGGGCCGGCTCGGCCGCCCCGCGTCCGGCCGCGCGTTCCGCCGCGCCTTTGGGACCCGCCGGCACGGGCCCGGTCGGAACACGTCCCGAGACCGCCCCGCGCATCCCCGACGTGGTGGCCGCGGACTCCCCCTTGATCTCCTCCAGGCGCGCCTGGAGCCCGGCGGCGGTCAGCGCGTCGAAGCCGGGCCCGGCGACGAGGTCCTCGACCGCCATCAGGCGGTGCAGGACGGCCGGGTTGCTGATCTTGGCGCGCTGGCCCGACATGAGCTGGGAGAGCATCGGCGCCGACAGCCCGAGCACGCCGGCGAGCCCCGACTGCGACATCCCGAGGCGGCCGAGCAGCGGCCGGACGCGGTCGCCGAGCGGCTCCCCGTACCACTCGGCCTGCAGCGCGCGGTTCCGGGCGATCGTGTCCTCGGCGACGCTCACCCGCCGACCCCCTTGACGATTCACAGATGCAAACGATAGATTCGCGACCGCACATGGAACTACGGCGCATGACGCCATGGTGCCACGAACAACAGCATTTGCATATGTGACAGATCGAAAGGAACGACGATGGGTCTGGCACATCGCCTGGCCGCCGCCACCGCGACGGCCCTGCTCCTCACCGGCGGCCTGGCCGGCTGCTCGCTGCCCGGGACGGGCTCGTCCTCGAACTCCCCCTCGTCCCCGTCCGGCGGTAAGAAGGCCGAGGGTTCGGTGGGCAAGGCGAGCTTCGACAACGCCTCCAAGCCACTGGTGAAGGGCACCTTCGACAGCCCCCTGGCGCAGGGCGCCAAGATCGACATCGCCGTCATGGGCCTCAAGACGAGGGGAAGGCTGGCCACCCTCACCATGCAGCTCACCCCGCACGTCCCCCCCGGCGGGCCGACGCGCATCAACGCCTACGGCCTCAACGGCGAGCACGGCCTCGGCACCTCGCTGATCGACCCGGTCAACCTCAAGCGGTACGTCGTGGTGAAGGACACCGGCGGCAAGGAACTGGAGACCGACGACATCTTCACCCACATGACGAACGACCAGGTCACTCCGTTCTACTTCACCTTCGCCGCCCCGCCCGAGAACGTGAAGACCGTCGACGTGCAGATCGGCACGTGGCCCACGTTCCGCGACATCCCGGTCGAACGGTGAGCCGCCTGCGCCGGCCGGCCGTCCTCGCGGGGGTCCTGGCCCTCGTGCTCGCCGTCCCGGCCGTGGCGGGAGCCGACCCCGGAGTGCCGGACCAGAACCTGGCGGAGAGCGTTCATTCCATCGAGACCGGCGCCTCCGTGTACGGAATCGACCTGCAGCAGGCGGTCATCCCGCTGGAGGAGGAAGAGGGCGACGGGGGGCAGGTCACCGTCCGCATCTCGGCGGACGTCCTGTTCGACTTCGGCAAGGCGACGCTCACCGGCGCCGCCCGCCGCCGCATCGCCGAGCTGGCTCCCCGCCTGCGCGGCGCCCGGGGCGCCGTCCAGGTGTCGGGGCACTCCGACTCCATCGGCGACCCCGCCTACAACCTCGCGCTCTCCGAGCAGCGGGCCGAAGCGGTCAAGGCCGAGCTGGCGAACGCCCTGACCGGGACGAGCCCGCAGATCGAGGCCAGGGGCTACGGCGAGACCAAGCCCGTCGTCCCCAACGAGCAGGGCGGCAAGGACGACCCCGCGGGTCGCGCCAAGAACCGCCGCGTCGAGATCACCTACGAGAAGGGCTGACCATCGTGCGGCGAGCGTCGCGAGCCTTCGCCGTCGTCCTGGCCGCGGGTCTGTCCCTGGCCGCGTGCGGCGGCGAGGGGCGGCCGGAGCGAGCCGGGGGCGGGCATGACCGGACCGGCGGCGCGCCGGAGTCGCCCGCGGCGACCGTGCCCACGGCGGAGCCGTCGAGCTGCCCCGGCGGCGGCCGGCTGATCAAGGCGGTCGAGATCCCGGCCGTGCACAGCGAGCCGGTGCGGATCCCGGAGGCCGTGATCGGCGGCCAGAAGGTCCCGGCCGTGACGATCCCGGGCGTGGACCTCCCCGCCCAGCGGGTCCCGGCGCAGTGCGTCGAGCACAGGCCCGCCCCGGGCGGCTGCCTCGGGGCGATCGCCATTCCCGGGACCTCCATCCCCGGCGTGACGATTCCCGCCGTGCGGATTCCCGGAGTCAGGGCCCCCGGCATCGACGCTCCGCCGGTCGAGCAGGCCGCCGTGTCGAGCAGGGCGGTCAGCCAGCAGGCGGTCACCGGCGCAGAGGTCTGCCAGGGCAAGCCGTCGAAGGAGGGCGAGTACGTCAGCTCGGTGTACCGGGCGTCGCTCTACCGCGCCAGCCTGTACCGCGCCTCGGCCTACCGCAGCAGCCTCTACCGCCCGCGTACCTGCAACGACAACAACGAATGCCTGCCGCAGGTCTCCGTGCCCGGCGTCTCCGTTCCGGGCGTCAGCGTCCCGGGCGTCAGCGTCCCCGGGGCCACCCTCAAGTCGTATGTGGCCGGGCCCGGGCAGGTCATCAAGGGCGATGACAGCATCGCCTACAACATCGAGGCGGACGTCCTCTTCGACTTCGGCGCGGCCGAGATCAAGCCCGCCGCGGCGGGCGAGCTGAAGAAGATCGTCGAGTCGCTGGACAGGGAGGTCCCGGCCGGCGCGGCCGTCCAGGTCGACGGCCACACCGACGGCAAGGGCGACACGGCGTCCAACCAGGCCCTCTCCCTGCGCCGCGCGCAGGCCATCGTCGACTGGCTGGCCACCGAGGGCGGCATCGCCCGGTCCCGCCTCAGGGCCACCGGCTACGGCGAGACGAAACCGGCTTATCCCAACACCGAGCCGGACGGTTCCGACGACCCCGAAGGGCGAGCCAAGAACCGCCGCGTGGTCATCTCGGCCGCCCGGTGACTCAGGCGGGCGCGGGCGGCGGGCCCAGGTGGTCGAAGATCTGCAGGGGCTCGCCGTCCAGCGTGCGGACGGGGAAGCGCAGTTCCAGCCGGCACGCGGCCAGCGCCCCGCGCGCCGCGTCGGCGTGGGCGGGACGTCGCCCCGGGTCGGCCGCGCACAGGTGGGCGACCACCGCCCACAGAAGGGGTGGCACACCGGGGGGCGGCGCGCCGATCCGCTGGCGCGGCTCGGGGTCCCCGGCGCCGGTCAGCATCCGCCAGGCGACCATGCCGGCGGCGTACAGGTCCTGCCGGGGGCCGGGCCGGTCCCAGTCGAGCACCTCGGGCGCGAGGTATCCCGGCGTCCCGACGGCGAAGCCGGTGGTGGTGAAGCGCTGGTCGGCCTCCCCCAGCGCGATCCCGAAGTCGGCCAGCCGTACGTGCGGCGCCCCGACCGGACTCGGTTCCAGCAGCAGGTTCGCGGGCTTGACGTCCCGGTGGACCACCCCGGCACCGTGGATGTGGCTCAGCGCGGCCAGCAACTGGTCCAGGACCTCGGCCGCGTACCCGGGCGGGAGCCTGCCGTAGTCCCCGAGGAGCGTCTCCAGCGAGCCCCCGCGCACGAGGTCCATGGCGAGGAGCACATCGTCGTACGCCGTGCACGAGGCGTAGGGCGTCAGCACATGGGGGTGCGCCATGCGCAGCGCCCGTTCCCGGACGACCCGCAGCATCGACGTGGGTCCCGGCTGCCGGACGAGCTTGGCCGCGCAGTACCGTCCCTCCGCGTGGTCGTAGGCGCGCCACACACGGCTGGTTCCTCCCGCCCCGATCCGGTCGAGCATGGTGAACCGCCCGCCGATCACCCACCCCGAGTTCACGGCACCGATCGTACGGAAGACCGCCCGCCCCCGGTTGCCAGATTTCCGCACACATGTCAACAGAACGGGTGTTCTGCGCATCTAACACCAGGAGGTACGGACGCCCCTGGACGGCGGCCTCCCTAGACTGACCGATCACGCAGACCACGTGCCCTCCCCAGGGCCCGCCCCCGAGACGGGACCGATGAGCGACAAAGACCCGCGCCGCGACGACCTCGCGGGGGACGAGGCCGCCCGCCGACCGCCGGCGGCCCCGGAGACGGCCGGCGACACCGCCCCAGGTTCCCCGGACGCCGGAGAGGCGTCGACCACCGGTGAGCCCGAACCGGGTGACGGCGAAACGGCCACCGCGCCCAGCGGCACGGCGGCCGAGGAGAGCGGCGACGAGACCGACGGCCCCGCGGACGCCGAGGCGGCAGCCGGCCCGCACGCGTCCGGACAGGACGACGACGGCAACGCCGACGCCGAAGCACCGGAAGAGACGGTGACCGGGGACAAGACGGTGACCGGCGACGAAGAGTCGGCCGCGGCCGGCGAGGCGGCGGACGATGACGGGCCGGACGACGCCGCGCCCTCCGGGACCGCCGCCAGAGCCCGGCGGCGTGGCGGACGGCGGAAGGGGCTGCGCCGGGTCGCGGTCGTCGCGGTCGCGCTGCTGCTGGCCGCGGGGGGCGGCGCGGCGTGGCTCTATCACGACCTCGTCGGCGGGATCGAGCAGAAGCACGTCAGCGACAAGCTCGGCACGAACCGGCCGAAGAAGCTGAACAAGTCGCTCAACATCCTCCTCATCGGGTCCGACACGCGGGAGGGCGAGAACTCGGAGTACGCGGTGCCCGGGATGGCCGGGGCGCGGTCGGACACCACGATCCTGCTGCATCTCTCGCCGAACCGGGACCAGGCGGTCGGGATCAGCTTTCCGCGCGACTCCATGGTGAGGATGCCGGCGTGCAAGAAGGAGAAGGGCGGCACCGTCCCGGCACAGTTCGGGATGCTGAACGCGGCGTTCGCCTATGCGGGGCCGACGTGCACGTGGAAGACGCTGGAGTCGCTCACCGGCATCCACATCGACCATTTCGTGCAGGTGGACTTCGCCGGGTTCAAGCGGATGGTGGACGCCCTGGGCGGCGTCGAGATCTGCGTCGACAAGCCCGTGAGGGACCCGAGGGCCGAGCTCTACCTGAAGGCCGGGAAGCAGACCGTGAAGGGGGACGATGCGCTCGGCTACGTGCGCGCGCGCTACTCGCTCGGTGACGGCTCGGACCTGGAGCGCATCGAACGCCAGCAGAAGTTCATGGCGGCGGTCGTCGACAAGGCCACCAGCGGGTCCGTCCTCACCGATCCCCCGAAGACGTACAAGTTCCTCAAGGCCGCGACCAAGTCGATGACGACCGACGACGACCTGGATCTGGCGGGGATGCGGAAGCTGGCGGACGGGCTGAAGGGGATGAGCGCCGGCCAGGTGCGGTTCGTCACCGTCCCCGTGGAGGGGTACGCGCCGGACCCGAACCGCGTCCAGTGGAACGGGGAGCTCGCGAAGCCGCTGTTCGAGGCGATCCGGCATGACGACGAGCTGCCCGCCGAGCCGGTCAAGCCCGCCCCGGCGCGACCGGCGCCGCCCCCGCCCGGCAAGGTACACGTCACCGTGGTCGACGCGGGCGCCCGGGACGCGCAGGTGAAACGGGTCGTGAAGCAGCTCCGGCAGCGTGGGTTCACGGTGGCGAAGAAGGTCGAGAAGACCGCCGCGGCGCCGGAGACCCGCCTCGTCTACGCACCGGCCGCGGAGGCGCAGGCGTCGGCGCTCGCACGGGACGTCCCGGACGCGCAGCTCACCTCCGACACCGCCGGTCCGCGGGACGGCGTCCGGCTCGTCATCGGAGCGAACGGGGTGCGCCTCGCGCCGCCCGCCATCAACAAGATCGGCGGAGGCGTCAAGGCCGGCCGGAAGCTCTGCGGCTGACCCTCGGCCGGCGGCGGCCGGTCAGGGCCGCGTTCGGTCAGGGCGCCGGTCAGCGTCGGTCATAGCGGCGGTCATAACGGCGGTCGTAACGGTCGTCATAGTCGTCATCGCCGTTGATCAGAAGCCAGATGAAATAGCACAGCAGCAGTCCGGCGAGCACGCTGCCGATATCGATCGCGCCGCCACCGGTGAAGGACTCATGGGTCGCGGGGGCCGTGCAGACACGGCCTTTGCACTTGGCGTCCTCGTGCTTCTCGCGCCATTCGTCGGGCGGCGAGGTCACCCGGACGTACGGCTTGTCCTTGATCAGTACGGCCGTCTGCCGTACACCGTCCTCCACCGCGGTGGCGCCGGGCTCGAAGTACTTGCCGGCATGGATCTGGGGCCGGTTCTCGTAGATCGCGTTGACGGCCTTCGCCTGCAGCCAGGAACGGTTGGCCACGCAGATGATCAGCACGATGCCCATCATCACGAGAAGAATGATGCGGGCTATCAGCCCGAAGCAACCCAGCCCGGGACTCCGACGGTAGAACACACTGAGAATCCGTCCGGAAACCGGCCGAAGGCGCAACCGGTTCCGATCGGCGCACCGACCACGCCGGACGAAGACGAGACCGCCGCAGGTCCGCTCTGCTCACCACGGCCCGGCCGGACGTGTCGGACAGGTCCGGCGGCGGGCGCCTTGCCCGGCACGACCGTGCGAGGACGGTCAACCCCGCGAGATCTCCGAGATCTCGCAGTCCATCCAAATCAGATTCCGAAGGAGGGGCCTCATGTATGAGGACTCCGACCAGGGCTTCACGCGCGTGGGCTCCTGGCACATCAGGTTCGGCCCCGAGCCCGCGGCATCCCGCAGGCTGGTGAGGAATCTTCTCTCCGGCCAGCCGCACAAGGCGGCCCTGGCGCAGCTCGGCGTGACCGAACTCGTCACCAACGCCTACCGGCACGGGCTGGGCCTGACCGACGAAGAGATCCAGACCATGGACACGTTCTCCGAGGACGTGGTCCTGAGGCTGGCCGGCATCAGGCGCGGGAGGTCGTACTACCTCCGCATCGAGGTCTACGACCCCAACCCGACACCGCCGGACTGGGCTCGCAGCCTCGATGACGGTTCCGCCCTCAACGGCCGAGGACTGGCGCTGATCCGCAAGGAGCTGTCCCGGTACGGGGCCATCTCCACCAAGGACGGGAAGTGCGTGGTGGCCGAGTACGAACTCGACCACCCCGCCGCCTCCTGACCGCCCGGCCGAGCCGCTTCCGAGGCGACGCGGCGTCCGGGCAACGGCGAACCGACCGGCCTTCACCCTCACAGGTGGAGGCCGGTACTCGTCTGCGCCCCTCACGCCCAGGAGGCGCCCTGTGGGGGTGGACACGGCGGAATCGTCACCTTGCCTAGTCCCACCGCACCCGGACGGTCCCTACTGCGGGTCCTCGGAACCCGCAGTCATACAAATCACACCTCGGAAAGGCATCTCATGTACGAGATCTACGACGACGAGAGCTTCCCTGCATTCCGGACGCTCTTGTTCGCGGCGGAACAGGTTCTTCCCGAGCGCGCGGCCCGCATGACGCGCCACGCGCTGGAAGAGCTGGAGCTCCCGTACGCCGCTGCGCAGAACGCGGAGCGGTTCGCGTACGAGCTCATGCTCAACGCCTACCAGCACACGACCGGGGTCGACCTCGCCAGTGTGGGTGACGCTCCGCTGCCGCGCCACGTCCGCCTGGAGGTCGGCACCATCTACCTGGCCGACCGGCCGCAGATCCGTGTCGCCGTCTTCGACCAGGGCGACCCGTTCCACTTCGGGGGGGTGTACGCCGGCCGCGGACTCTCGTTCGTCCGGACCTTCGCCCCCCGCTACGGCTGCTTGGCCGCCTCACCGCGCGGAAAGGTGGTGTGGGCCGAGGTCTGATCACAGGCTTGCCGGCCGCAATCCACGCCGACGCCCGCCGCGGCTCCTGACGGGAGCCGCGGCAGAGACCCGGACCGGCCTCCGCCCCGACAGGGTGGAGGCCGGCTCTTCTTTCTCCGGCCGGCGGCCGGGTGCGCGCGTGACCGAAGGGTTGCCACACCTGGTCGCGTCCGGACGGTAGAACCCGCGAGTGACCGTCACGGCTCTCGCTACGCAACCAAGAAGGAGCAATTCCATGAACGGACTGACCGGGTTCGGCGCCTCTCTTTCGCAGCGGAGGCCCGCATTCGAGAGCGACCAGCAGGTGCCTTACGTCATCGCGAAGCAGTCGTCCGAACTCAAGGACTTCACGGACGCGATGGTCAGGCAGGCGGTGCTGGGCATCTTCGCCGACAAGCATGAGACGGTGCAGGGCGACGTGCTGCGGGTCACGATGGAACTGATCCGCAACGCCCAGCCGCTCTGGCGGCCGCAGGCAGGGGTGGCCCAGCCCGAGGGGCCGGCAGCCACTCTGACGCTGGGCTGGACCACCGACGAAGACGATTGGGTGAAGTACCCCCTCGTCATGGTGAGCGACGGGAACCCCGACATGCCCGAGGTGCAGGACCTGACCCGGACCTGGCTCGGGCTGGTGATCGAACTGACTCACCGGTGCGGCGCCGTGCGCATCGACCCGCGCCGTCCCCATGCCGGCAAGCGCTTCTGGGCCCTCGTGAGCCCCGACGCGCGCTGATCGCTACCTGAACGACGTCCGGTATCCACCGATCCGGGCGATGCAGTGGCCGGCCTCCATCCCCGACGGGGTGGAGGCCGGTTCTCTTTGCCCGTCCACCGCAGATCTCGGCCCGATTCGAAGATACGGGTTGCCGACTCGGCCGGGCTCTGTACAGTCCACTATGCGGGTCCTCACGACCCGTCATTTTGTTCACATTGATTGCAAATAAGAACGGGGTTACTGATATGGCCAAGGAAGAGGTTGTCGAAGGCAAGGTCGGCGAGAACCAGGACAGCGACATCGTCAAGAAGGACGGTGTCATCCAGGCCGAAGAGAAGAAGAACTGATCCACGCGGCCTCCGGGCCGCGATGATTGATTGATTGAATAACAGACCGCTCTCGTCCCGGATTTCCGGGACGAGAGCGGTTCTTTCTTTTCCGGGGAACGGACGCCGGGTCAGTCGCGGAGGCGGACGCGGCAGGCCAGGTGCAGGGCGAACGCGGTGTCGGGGTCGGACAGGTCGGCGCCGAGCCTTTCGACGATCTTCCTGATCCGGTAGTTGACCGCGTTGGGGTGCAGCGCCAGCCGGGACGCGGCGGCCTTCAGCGAGCCGCGCGCATCGAGGTAGGCGCACAGCGTCGCGATGGCCTCGGCCGACCGTCCCGGGCCGAGCGCGTCGAGCGGGCGCAGCAGATCGTCGATCACCCGGCGGCTGAGCGCCGAGGCGGCGATCTGGGAGAGCACCCGGTTGATGCCCGCGGCGTCGAAGGTGTGGACGAGTTCGCGGGAGCGGACGGCGATCGCCGCCGCGGCGCGGGCCTCCGTGGCCGACTGGCGCAGCCCCTCGATCCCGCGCTGCGGTGTGCCGATCCCGAAGCGCAGCACCGTGCCGGGATGCTCCTCGGCCACGGCGGCGCGCACGGCGTCGATCATCTGCAGGGCGCGCGCTTGGCGGATCTCGGCCCGGGCGGTGCCGACCAGCACGATGTCGGCGGCGAGCCGGGCGAGGTTCCACGACTCGCCGGACGGCTGCGGGGCCTGGTGGGTGCGCAGGGTGAGGGTGTCGAACAGCCGCCGCCGTTCCGCGAGCTCGGCGGGGTCCGGGCCGGGCGGCCGGTCCGGGGTCATCCAGATGACGGTGTGCAGGTCGTCCACGGCCAGGCCGAGCAGCCGGGCCCGGTCGGCCAGCGCGCCCGCCTGGGCGCGTTCGCTGACGATCAGCTCGGTGAGGATGTCGGACCGGGTCTGGCCGGGCGCGGTCGCCCGCTCCAGCGCGTACTGCCGCAGGCGGCCGATCGCGGCGGCCACGGCGGGCAGCACCAGCCGTACGGCGTCGTCGGGCGGACCCGTCACGCCGCCCCGGCGGCGGCCCGCCACCCAGATCGGCTCGGCGCCGGCCGGCCCCGCCGCCTCGTCGGTCGTCGTCAGGGTACGGCCGAGCACGGCCCCGACCCGCTCCAGCAGCGCGACGACGCGGTCGCCGCCCTCGGCGGGGCCGGGGGCCTCGCCGACGTCGCGGACGATCTGCAGCGCCGCCTGCGCGCGGGCGAGCGAGTCGGCGGCGTCGCCCCGGATGACCTGGCCGAGGTAGAGCACGACCTCGGCGACGTCGCAGTCCTCCTCGGCCGTGAGGACGGCCAGGCGGGCCCGGTCGGCCAGCCGGGCCGCGGTGATCGGCAGCGGTCCGCAGCCGATGAGGACCAGCGCGGGCACGCCGCGTTCGGCGGCGGTGCGGACGGCGATGTCCAGCTCGTATCCGGCGGCTCTCGCGGCCGACCGTCCCGTCACGACGACCAGGGCGCCCTCCGGGGCGCGTTGCAGCCGCGCCAGCGCCTCGACCGCGGTGACGGAGGTGAGCGGCTCGGCGTCGGCCGGGCCGGCGAGCAGGGTGAGGGGGATCCGGGAACCGGTCCCGACCAGGTCCGCGACGAAGGACACGCCCACATTGTGCCACCGACACAAACACTCGCGAAACCTTGTGCCCTCCACCCTTCCGCCAGGTCAGACGGTGGGACCATTCTTCCAGCATGCAGATGACACCTTCGAGGACCGGTCGCGTGACTCTCGACGACGTTCCGGCGCTCGCCCGCGGCTGCGCGATCCTGGGCACCGGGGGCGGCGGGGACGTCGAGACGGGCACGCTGACCGCGGTCCGGGCGATCGACGAGTTCGGCGAGGTGCCGCTCATCCCGCTGTCGGAGGTGCCCGACGACAGCCTCGTCCTCCCGCTGTCGGGGATCGGAGCACCCACCGTCGCCCACGAGATGCTGATGAGCGGCGAGGAGCCGCTGCTGATCCGGGACGAGGTCGAGCGGATCCTCGGCCGTCCGGTGGCGGCGGTCATGGCCTGCGAGATCGGCGGCTCGAACGGCGTCGGGCCGGTCGGCTGGGCGGCGCGGCTCGGCCTGCCGCTGGTCGACGCCGACGGGATGGGACGGGCGTTTCCCGAGGTCCAGATGGTCTCGATGTACGTGGCGGGACGGCCGGTGAACCTCGTCGTCCTGGCCGACGTGCAGGGCAACGTCACCACGGTCCGCCCGGTCGACGGGCTGTGGTCGGAGCGCATCTCCCGCGCGGTCTGCATCGCCAGCGGGGCGTCCGCGCTGATGGCCGACTACGTGCTGACCGGCGCGCAGGCGCGGGGCGCGGTCATCGAGGGGACGGTGAGCAAGGCCCTCGCGATCGGCCACGCCGTGCAGGAGGGCTCCGACCCGCTCGGCGCCCTGTGCGCGACGCTGGACGCCACCGTCCTGATCACCGGGAAGGTCATCGACGTCGAGCGCCGGACCGGCGGCGGTTTCGTCCGCGGCAGCCTGGTCGTCGACGGCACCGGCGACGACCGCGGCCGGCTGCTCCGGGTGGAGATCCAGAACGAGAACCTGATCGCGCTGGAGGACGGCCGGGCGCGCGCCTGCGTCCCCGACCTGATCACCGTGGTGGACGCGCAGACCGCCGGCGCCATCTCCACCGAGTCGCTGCGCTACGGACAGCGGGTGGCGGTGCTGTCCTGGCCGTGCGACCCGATCTGGCGGACCGAGCGGGGTCTCGCCACGGCCGGCCCGCGGGCCTTCGGCTACGACATCGACTACACGCCCGTGGAGGAGCTCTCTCATGGCTGACCGTACGCCCGGCGGCACCGTCACCCGCGACCTGCGCATCGGCGTCGACGTCGGCGGTACCAACACCGACGCGGTCGTCCTCAGCGCCAAGGGCGAGGTCCTGGCCAGGACGAAGCAGGCGACGAGCGCCGACGTCTCCTCGGGTCTGCACGCGGCGCTGACCGCGGTGCTGGACCAGCTCGGCGAGGACGTCCGGCGGGTGGGCCGGGTCATGCTCGGCACCACGCACGCCACCAACGCGATCCTGGAGCGGCGGGGGCTCGGCAAGGTGGCCGCGATCCGGCTCGGCGGGCCGGCCACCACCTCGGTGCCCCCGGCGCAGTCCTGGCCGGCGGACCTGTCGGCGGCGATCACCGCGCGCACCGCCGTGCTCCCCGGCGGCCACTACGTGGACGGCAGGCCGATCTCCAAGCTCGACCCCGGCGCGCTGCGCGCCGTGCTCGCCGACGTCGCCGGCGAGGCCGACGCGATCGCGCTGACGAGCGTGTTCAGCCCCGCCTTCGCCGACCAGGAGATCGAGGCGGCGGAGATCGCCCGGGACGAGCTCGGCGACGCGGTGCCCATCTCGATGAGCCATGAGATCGGCACGCTCGGGCTGCTGGAGCGCGAGAACGCCACGATCCTCAACGCGGCCCTCTACCGGGTCATCAGCGCCGTGTGGGACGGACTTCAGCACACGCTCGCCGAGCGGGGCCTGGACGTCACCACGTACTTCGCGCAGAACGACGGCACCCTCATGGCGATCGACTACGCCGTGCGGTACCCGGTGCTGACGATCGGCTCGGGCCCGGCCAACTCCATCCGGGGCGCGGCCTTCCTGTCCGGCCTCACCGACGCGATCATCGCGGACGTGGGCGGCACCTCCACCGACTTCGGCGTGCTGTACGCCGGCTTCCCCCGGGAGTCGTCCGCGGGCGTCGAGATCGGCGGGGTGCGGACCAACTTCCGGATGCCCGACATCCTCGCGCTCGCGCTCGGCGGCGGCACCGTCATCGGGCCGGACGGGAAAGTGGGGCCGCAGTCGGTCGGGTACCGGATCACCGAGAAGGCGCTGACCTTCGGCGGCGACACCCCCACCATGACCGACGCGGGCGCGCTGGCGGGCCGCGGGGCGCCGGCCGGCGCCCCGATCCCGGACCGGCTGCGCGGCGCGCTCGGCTCGGCGGTGGAGACGGCCGACCAGATGCTGGCCGACGCGGTCGACCGCATGACCCTCGGCAAGACCGACCAGCCGCTGATCGCGGTGGGCGGCGGGTCGTTCCTGATCCCCGACGCGCTGGCCGGCGTCGCCGAGGTGATCCGCCCCGCCCACGGGGACGTCGCCAACGCCGTCGGCGCGGCGATCGCCATGGTCAGCGGGACCATTGAGACCATTATCCCGGCAGGCGAGGGCCGCAGGGAGGCCATCGCCGAGGCGTCCGGTGTCGCCGGTCGCCGGGCCGTGCAGGCCGGAGCCGATCCGGCCGGAGTGGAGGTCGTGGAGATCACCGAAGTACCGATGAGTTACCTGCCCGAACCCGCGCTGCGGCTGCGGGTCAAGGCCGCCGGCCCGCTCGGCAACCTCTAGCCCGGCCCCCCACTCCCCCTGTCCGGTCCCCCTGCAAGGAGATCCCGTCATGTCCTGGCGCATAAGATCACTGGCGCTCGCGGCGGCA
This sequence comes from Actinomadura sp. NPDC023710, assembly GCF_040639875.1. Classification (NCBI taxonomy): domain Bacteria; kingdom Bacillati; phylum Actinomycetota; class Actinomycetes; order Streptosporangiales; family Thermomonosporaceae; genus Actinomadura; species Actinomadura sp. NPDC023710. The sequence continues at coordinate 61,634 of NZ_JBFAGB010000009.1, read as the reverse complement.
GTCGCCGTGACCGTCACCGGCTGCTCGGGCGGAGCCGTCCGCAAGGCGGCCTCGACGTCCAGCACGTTCGTCTACTCGTTCAACCTCAACGTCGTCACCGACTGGGACCCCGCGACCTCGTACTCCAACGAGATCATCGCGATGCAGAACGTCTACGAGTCGCTGACCCGGTACAACACCAAGTCCAAGAAGGTCGAGCCGCGGCTCGCGACCAAGTGGACCTCGTCCGACGCCGGCAAGAAGTGGACGTTCACCCTGCGGGACGGCGTGAAGTTCCACACCGGCACCGCGCTGACCTCCAGCGTCGCCAAGGCCGCGATCGAGCGGACGATGAAGATGAAGGGCGGCGCCGCCTACATCTGGGACCCGGTGAAGGCGATCGAGACGCCGGACCCGCACACGCTGGTGTTCGAGCTGAAGTACGCGGCTCCGCTCGACCTGGTCTCCTCCTCCGGCTACGCCTCCTACATCTACGACACGAAGGCGCCCGGCGGCGGAGACCTCAAGGACTACGTCGCGAAGGGCCACGACACCGGCACCGGCCCGTACACGGTCGCCTCCTGGAACAAGGGGCAGGAGGCCGAGGTCCGGCTGGGTCAGTTCAAGGACTACTGGGGCGGCTGGAAGGGCTCGCACTACACCGGCATCGAGTTCCGCAACACCCCGCAGGTCACCACCGCGTGGCAGCAGTTGCAGGCCGGTGACGTCACCTACGTGCACCGGCTCAACCCGCAGCTGTTCGCTCAGGCGAAGGGGATGAAGAGCCTCAAGACCGACTCGGTTCCGTCGTTCCAGAACCTCATGGCGTTCTTCAACACCGAGGCCGGTCCGCTGAAGGACGTCAAGCTCCGCAAGGCCGTCCAGGCCGCGATCGACTACAACGGGCTCGTGTCGACGCTGAAGGGCTCGGGAACCGCCGCCAGCGGCGTCGTCCCGACCGGGCTGACCGGGGCGACCCCGGGTCTGGCCGGGCGCCAGGACACCGCGGCGGCGACGCGGCTGCTGAACGAGGCCGGGTACGGGCCGGGCAAGAAGTCGCTGACGCTCGACCTCACCTACGCGCAGGGCGACGACGACCAGCAGAAGTTCGTGACGCTGCTCAGCTCCGCGCTCAAGGGCCTGAACGTGAAGGTCCAGGCCAAGCCGATGCAGTGGGACGCCCAGTGGGACCGTGCCAAGAGCAAGGACGCGTCCAAGCGCCAGGACGTCTTCGTCATGTACTGGTACCCGGACTACCCGGACGCCTACAGCTGGTTCCTGAACCTGTTCCGCTCGGCCGACCCGGTCAACTTCAACCTCACCTACCTCAACGACTCGGGCGTCGACGGTGAGATCGACAAGCTGCCGGAGCTGACCGCCACGAACCGGTCCGCCGCGGAGGCGTCGTACGCGTCGCTCCAGCGCAAGCTCCTGGTCGACCAGGCCGTCGCGGCGCCGCTGTTCGTCCAGCAGTACCAGCGCGCGTACTCGGCGGACGTCGACGGCTACACCGACGACCCGGCGTATCCCAACGTCGTGTTCGCGCACGACCTCAGCCCGGCTGCGTGATATGACCCGCTACCTGCTCCGACGCCTGGCACAGGCCGCGTTCGTCGTGGCCGGTGTCGTGGTGCTCACCTTCGTGGTGATGCGGCTGGTCCCCGGGGACCCGGCGGTGACCTACGCCGGGCCCCGGGCCTCCGCCGCCGAGCTCGCCCGGACCCGCGCGGAGCTCGGCCTGGACGACACGCTGCCCGTCCAGCTCTGGGACTACCTCACCTCGCTGGTCCAGGGCGACTGGGGGATCAGCCTGCACACCCGCCAGGACGTGCTCGGCGACATCTCCACCGCCTTCCCCGCCTCGCTGGAGCTGGTCGGCACCGGGGTGATCATCGCGGTGCTGGTGGGCATCCCCCTCGGGGTGCTCGCCGCCCGGTTCCGGGGCCGGCCGGCCGACGGATCCATCCGGATCACCTCGATGGCGGGCGTGTCGGTGCCGGTCTTCCTGCTGGCGCTCTTCGCGCAGAACGTGTTCGCCACCAAGCTGGGCTGGCTCCCCGTCGCCGGGGAGTACGACCCCAAGCTGGACGGCACCAGCCCGCTGCACCTGTACACCAACATCACGGCGGTGGACGCGCTGATCACCGGGAACTGGGCGGTCCTCGGCAGCACCCTGGCCCATCTGGTGCTGCCGGCGGCCGCGATCTCCGCCTATCCGACCGGCGTGGTCGCCCAGATGACCCGCGCCGCGCTCATCGAGGAGTCGACGCAGAACCACGCGCGGCTGGAACGGGCCCTCGGCTTCACCCGCTGGCAGGTGCTGACCCGGTTCTCGCTGCGGCCCGCGCTCAGCCCGGTGCTGGCGCTGCTGGCGCTCGTCTTCGCCTTCTCCCTGGTGAACGCCTTCCTGGTCGAGGCCATCTTCAACTGGCCGGGGCTCGGGCGGTACGCCGCCGACTCGATCCGCTCGTCCGACGCCCCCGCCATCGCGGGCGTCACCATCGCGATCGCGTTCACCTACGTCATCGTCAACCTGCTGGTGGACCTCGCGCAGGCCGCCATCGACCCGCGGGTGAGGATCAGATGACCGCTCTCGACACCCCCGTCGCGCCCCTCCGGGAACGGCCCGTGCACCGGGTGATGCGGGCGGCCCGCACCGACCGGCTGGCCGCCGTCGGCGCCGTGGTCCTCGCCCTGGTCGTGATCGCGGCCCTCGCGGCCCCGCTGCTGTCGCCCTATCCGGGCGACGGGACCGACGCGACCCACCCGGCCGAGGCGCTGCGGTCGCCCGGCGCCGAGCACTGGTTCGGCACGGACGGGGTGGGCCGCGACATGCTCACCCGGGTCCTCTACGGGGCGCGCACCTCACTGACGATCGCCGTCGCGGTGCTCACCCTGTCCGCCGTCATCGGCGTGCTGCTCGGCGTCGTCGCCGGCTACGCGGGCGGGATCGTCCGGGACGTGATCATGCGGATCACCGACGTGTTCCTGGCCTTCCCGGCGCTGCTGCTGTCGGTGGCGCTGGCGCTCGTGCTGCATCCGGGAACGCAGGGGGCGATCATCGCCATCACCGCCTCCTGGTGGCCCTGGTACGCCCGGATGAGCGCGGTCGCCGCGACGTCCATCAGATCGCGCGGCTTCATCGACGCGGCCCGCTGCCTCGGCGGGTCCCGGACGCGGATCGTGCTGCGGCACGTCCTGCCCAACTCGCTGACCCCGGTCCTGGTCCAGCTGTCCCTGGACGCGGGCGGGGTCATCCTCACGGCCGCGGCGCTGTCCTTCCTCGGCCTCGGGCCGCAGGAGCCCACCGCGGAATGGGGGCTGATGGTCCAGCAGGGGCAGAGCCTGTTCACCACGAACTGGTGGGTGGTCGCCTTCCCCGGCCTGGCCATCGTGATCACCGCGTTCTGCTTCAACGTGCTCGGCGAGGGCCTGCGGTCCGCCCTCGACCCCCGGCGGGAGGTCACCCGATGAAAGCGGTGCTCACTGCGGAGAACCTGCGGGTGCGGGCCGGCGACCTGCTGCTGGCCTCGCTCGACGAGCTGAGCGTCGGCCCCGGCGAGTGCGCCGCGATCGTCGGCGAGAGCGGCTCGGGCAAGACCACCGCCCTGAACGCGATGCTCGGGCTGACGGACGGGCTGCAGGTCAGCGGGAAGATCCTCGTCAACGGCACGGACGTCGTGACGGCGGACGACCGGACGCTGTCGAAGATGCGCGGCTCGGTCATAGCCCTGGTCAGCCAGAGCCCGCAGGCGTCCCTCAACCCAACGATGCGGCTCGGGGCCCTGCTCAAACGGGTGCTCGCCCGGCACGGCCTGCGCGGCGCCGAGGCCCGCGAGCGGACCGAGGAGGCGCTGCGCAGCGTCCTGCTCGACCCCGGGCTGCTGCGCCGCTACCCGCACCAGGTGTCCGGCGGCCAGGCGCAGCGCTTCGCCATCGCGATGGCCGTCGCCCTGCGCGCCGACGTCATCCTCGCCGACGAGCCCACCAGCGCGCTGGACGTCACCGTGCAGGCCGCCGTCCTGGACCTGCTGGCCCGGTTGCGCGACGAGCACGGCATCGCGCTGGTCTTCGTCTCGCACGACCTGGCCGTCGTGTCCGGCATCGCCGACCACGTCGTCGTCATGCGGCAGGGCAGTGTGGTCGAGGCGGGACCGGCCTCCGACGTCCTGCACAGCCCCTCCGCCGCCTACACCCGGGAACTGCTCGACGCGGTCCCCGCGATCGGGGAGTGACCATGCTCAGCGCGGACAACCTCACCGTCAGCTATGACCGGACCCCGGTGGTCCGCGGCGTCTCCCTCACGGTGCCGGAGAACTCCGGCGGGGTCGCCGTCATCGGGGAGAGCGGATCGGGCAAGACCACCATCGCACGGGCGCTGCTCGGCCTGGTCAAACCCGAGCAGGGCCGGGTGCTGTTCCGCGACCGCGACATCGCCCGGCTCGACCGGGCGGGGCGGGCGGCTTACCGGTCGCAGGTCCAGCCGGTGTTCCAGGACGGCAGCGAGGCCCTCGACCCCCGGATGCGCATCGGCGCCTCGATCTCCGAGGCGCTGCGGATCCGGAGGCGCCGCGCCGGCGGCGAGCCCGCGGGGAAGGACGGGGACCTCCCGTCGGTGACGGAGCTGCTCACCGACGTCGGCCTCGATCCTGCCCTCGCCGGGCGCCGCCCGCACCAGCTGTCCGGCGGGCAGCGGCAGCGCGTGGTCATCGCCCGGGCGCTGGCGGTCGACCCGCGGCTGCTCGTCCTGGACGAGCCGACCAGCGCCCTGGACGTCACCGTGCAGGCCCACGTGCTGGACCTGCTGGCGGGGCTGCGGGACGAGCACGGGCTGAGCTACCTGCTGATCACCCACAACCTGGCCATCGTCGACCGGCTCTGCGACACGGTGCACGTCCTGTTCGCCGGGCGGATCGTGGAGTCCGGCCCGATCGGCACCGTGCTCGGCGCCCCGGCCCACCCGTACACCGTCGCGCTGCGCGACGCCGTCCCCCGGCTCGGCGCGGCGCACCGGACCGCCGGCGCCTCGGACGCGCTGGCCGCCGCCGAGGGCTGCCCGTTCCGGCACCGCTGCCCGATCGCGGTCGACCGGTGCGCCACCGAGGATCCGCGGCTGCTGCCGCTCGCCGACGAGCACAGCGTCGCCTGCCACCAGGCCGTCCCGGCCAAGACCGACGACACCCGGTCCGGCGCCGGGCTCTGAGAAAAGGGGACGGCGGGAGGATGCATCCTCCCGCCGTCATCTGGATACGTGGCGCTGGCCGGCGTCACGCTGTTGTCGATTCCACCGTTCGGGTGCGCGGGTTGGCCGGCCCGGCCCCGAACTGTGTTCAGATGCGCGGAGACGGTGGTCTCCGCACCCCTGCTCCGCCTCTGGGCGGTGTACGTCGCCGCTAGGACGACGTGGTCGGGGCCTTCTCCTGAGCGAGACGGACCCCCTCCTCGGCCGTCCTGACCGCGGCTTCGGCGGCGTTCTTCTGCGCCGCGGCGGTTTCCGCCTGGGCCGCGGCCTTCTCCGCCTCGGTCCGGGTCTTCACCGCCGTGGCCTCCGCCTTCCTCGCGTCGGCGCGAGCCTTCGCGAGCCTGGCCTCGGCGACCTTGCGTTCCGCCAGGGCGACGGCCTTCTCGCAGTCCCCGTACTCCTGGGTCAGCCGTTCGAGCGTCTCCAGGATCTTGCCGCGCTCGTCCAGAGCGTGCTGCAGGACGGCCTCGGGTGTGGCCGACGACAGCTCGATGAGCGGCGCGTGGCTCCGGTCCCGGAGGCTGAAGCTCATCTGGGCGACCGCTGCCGCGGCCACCGTGATGACGATGACCCCGGCCCACTGGATCGGGATCAGCCGCGTGTCCAGGAAGGCCAGCCCGACGAGCGTGGCGATCAGCGGACTCGCGGTGAGGAACACCGCGTACACGGCGTCGCCCGCGAGCTCCCTCGCCGGCATCTGGATGATGCGGGGCAGGGTGTTGTTCAGCAGCCCCACCAGCAACGCCCACAGGACGATCGGCCAGCTCAGGAAGGCGAACCCCCCGGTGAGCATGACGATGCCGCCGGCGATCACGCCGACGGACAGCGTCGACCAGGCGATCACCTTCTCGGTGTAGAACCGGCCCGCGCCCTGGATGAGGCGGTCGGTGACGGGAAGGTACAGGGTCCGCAGGACGCCCGCGCCGAGGGCGCAGGTCACGCCGAGCAGGTAGCCGCTTCCCGCAGCCGGCCCGTCCCGCTGGACGAGCAGGACCACACCGACGGCGGCGGCCGCCGCGAAGAGCGTGAGGAGGGCGGCTCGCCCCCTGCTCCCGCTCCTGAACCCCGCGATGACGGGGATGAGAAGCGGGACGGTGTAGTAGATCCCTCCGGTGACGCTGAAGGGGATGAAGGACAGGGCCGCGAACAGCAGCGCCTTGTCCATGCCGATCACCCCGAACGTCATCAGGGACCAGATCCGCCTGGACCGCGCCGGCATCCCGGCGGCCGGCCTGTCGTCCCCGCCCCTCCAGAAGACGAGGCGGAGCAGGAGCAGGAGACCGCCGAAGGTCGCCTCCAGCGCCGTCGCCTGCTGCACCTGCAGACCGTTCGCACCGATCAGCCGGTTGTCCAGGAGGGCCTTGCCGGACGCGGAACTGAGCCGGTCCGCGCCTCCGAGCGCCACCCCAAGCCAGGGGTACCGCCTGCGTTCAGAATTCTTGTTTGTCGTCATTTCCGGAACTCCTCGTGCGAGGTGCACACAAAGGGAACCGGTCGTGACCCGGCTCCCTTTGTCGCACCGATGAATGGGTACGACTCCGTGGAGCCGGGTCGTGCTCAACGATCTTCGTGCATGCCGACTCAGCTGCGGAGACCTGCGGGTGGCCGCCCGGTGAACAGGCTCTTACGAAACGCCCGTGTCGCCATTTCTGGATCTAGGCTGCGGGGGTGCATGCCCTCCCTTGAAAGCGGCGGCGTCGTGAACCGCCGGCGAGGGCGCACGGAAACGGCGGGACGGCTTCCGGAAGAACTCCCCGGAGGCTCCCGCCGTTTTCATCGTCACGTCCCGTGACCGAACCATCGCGCCCGGAGGGGGGACAACTCCCGTTCAGACGGTGTCCGGCGACAGACCGCACAGAGGCCGCCGAGAGGGCCATCCGCACCTGACACCACGATCAGGTGACACTTTCGTATTGGCTATTGACTGCACGGCAGATTGCCCACTCACACATTCAGCCCCTCCCGCAAGTCACCGCGCTTGCGTTTCCCGAATATTTCGGCACTGTTAAAGGTGTCCGGCAACGCCGGACCCGTCCGCGGCTCTAGGAGCCGCGGGTGGAACGTTCAAAGCACAAGGAGGAAGGACTCATGTTCAAGAGTCCGCAACACACTCGAAGCGGGTTCCCCCGCATCGAGGCCCTCGGATACGTGTCCGACGGCGAAACCTGCCTTCTCGCGGAGGGCGGCGACATCCACTGGATGTGCCTGCGCGAGATGGACGGCCCCTCGGTGTTCTCGGGTCTCCTCGGAGGCAAGGGGCACTTCTTCGTGGGCATCAACGACGGGGCCAGGCCGGCCGAAGAGCAGAACGTCCCCAGGTCCCTCGGGATCGAGACGACGTGGAGGACCCCGGAAGGGGGCTGCCTCGTCGTCACGGACGTCCTCGCGATGGTGCCGGGCGCCGGTGCCCGTCAGACCCTGGTGCGCCTCGTCCGGTGCACGCAGGGGAAGGTCCAGGTCACTGCCGACCTCGAAATGGTCTTCGACTACGGGCGCGAGCCCGCCGAGTGGAAGCAGTCCGTCGCGCGGTCGCGCGACGGTCTCGAGGTCCGGCTGGCCACCGACCTGCTGCGCCGCCGTTCGTTCGACGGCGACCGGCTCAAGGAGCGCCGTACCCTCCACGCGGGGGAGGGCGCCTTCATCTCCCTCGCCTGGGGTGACTACGCGCCTCCGCAGAACTACCTGGAGGCCAAGCTCCTGGTGAAGGAGACCGCCGAGTACTGGCGGGCCTGGCTGGACAGCGGCGAGATCCCCGAGGAGCACGAGTTCGGGAACCACCTCGTCCGCAGCGCACTGGTCCTCCGGGGCCTGTGCAACCCGAGCGGTGCGATCGCGGCCGCCGCCACGACCTCCCTCCCGGAGGACCCGGGAGGGGTGAGGAACTGGGACTACCGGTTCTTCTGGGGTCGTGACGGTGCCATGACCGCGATGGCGCTGTTCCGGCTCGGCTTCCGCGAGCCGGCGGACCGCCTCGTGAGGTTCCTCGCGGGCCTCCCCGAGGCGGACGTGCAGATCATGTACGGACTCCGCGGGCAGACCCGCCTGGTGGAGGAGACCCTCTCGCACCTGACCGGGTACGAGGGCGCTGCTCCGGTGCACATCGGCAACGGTGCGTACAACCAGGTCCAGAACGACATCTGGGGTCAGCTCCTGGAGCTGATCTGGCAGACGCAGCAGGACCGGCTGACCGCTCGAACCTGGCAGCTGGTCGTCCGCCTCGTCCAGGGTGCCATCAAGGCCTCCGGGGAGCCGGACCGCGGGATCTGGGAGGTCCGGGGCGTGCCCCGGCGCTTCACCAGCTCCGAGCTGTACCTGTGGGTCGCGCTGGACCGAGGCAGCAAGATCGCCAAGGCCCGGGGCGCCGACGAGCAGGCCCGCGACTGGGCCAAGGCCGCGCAGGAGATCTACAAGGAGATCCTGGCGGGAGTCGGCAGCGACGGTATCTTCACCGCCGCCCCCGGCGACCCGGAGCTCGACGCCTCGTGCCTCCTGATCCCTCTGCTCGGCTTCCTGCCGGGCAACGACTGGCGCGTGCGGGCGACCGTGCGCGCCATCGCGAGGAAGCTGGAGTTCAAGGGTCTGCTCCTGCGGTACGACGCCAAGAAGTTCGGCGATGGCCTGCCGGGCGAGGAGATGGCGTTCGTCATCACCGCGTTCTGGCTGGTCCGGACGTACGTCGCCATCGGCGACCACGAGTCCGCCGAGGCGCTGTACCGCAAGGTGACCGGTTACATCGGTCGCCTCGGCCTCCTGGCCGAGGAGATCGACCCCGACACGGGGAGGCACTGGGGGAACACGCCCCAGGCGTTCTCGCACCTCGGGCTGGTCGACGCCGCCCTGGACCTGATCGAGGCCGAAAGGTCGTGATCGGGCCCAAGCGGCCGTAACTCGGGATGGCGGCCGGTAACGGCCGTTCCCACCCCACGAGGGTGGCCGGCAACGGCCACCCTCACCCGGCCCGTGTCCTCTGGACGCGGGCCGGTCTCTCTTTTCGCCCCCTCACTTCCCGCCACCCCTCTCATGCCGGATGCATGGCCCGGTTCCGGAAAAGAAAACGGCCGGTCTGGCAAGGACCGGCCGTAAAGGTGATGGCCGTCCGGGGTTGCCCCCGGACGACCATCGAGAAGCGGAGAGGAGTGGCGCTCCCTTCCGCTCGGTGCTGAGGTCGGAGGCGGCCAGCCTCCGACCCTCGCATGAGGTTCCGTGCCGCACTCGGCTCGGACACTTACGGGTTCGTCGGATTCGACGGAGGGTTGGCCGACCCTCGTCTCATCCGACTGCACCGAAGTGCCCGCCAAGGCGGACGCCACAGTTTCGCCAGATGCGAAGGGAGGGTTGGCCGACCCTCACCTCGCACCCGACTACGCCGTGACGCCTGCCGAGGCCGACGCTGCGGTTCACCGAGATGCAGAGGAGGGTTTGGCCGGACCCTCGCTCCACACTCGGTTGAACCGCGGCATCTGCCGAGGCCGACACCACGTTTCGCCGAACGCGAAGGGAGGGTTGGCCGGCCCTCACCTCGCATCCGCCTACACGCGGTGCCGGTTAAGGCCGGAACTTTTGAACGACAGCTCTACTCGGCGCTCTGAGCGCCGGTCGAGCTCCCGTAGGACACCCGCTCGATGCGGTAGTTCCCGTCGGGGTCGGCCTGCACGGCCTCGCCGTCCCGGAACTGGAACTCGCGGCCGCCAGACGTGACGGTGCCGCGAGCCACCCGGTCGCCCCTGAAGCGCCCGTCCTTGTCGACGGTCGCTCCGTGGACGCCCTTGCCCTCGATCACGAGGCCGTCGCCGGTCTCGACGGTGAGCCCGCCGGCGAAGCCGAGACGGATCTCCCCGTCCGGCGTGCCGACCAGCCCGGTGGCCTCGATGTACGTGACCGACTTGGCGCCGTTGGCAGCGGAGGGCTGTGCCTCCGCCTTCAGGGCGTCGAGTTCGGCCTGGAGCCGCTCACGCTCGGCGGTCTCCTCGCGCAGCTTGGTTTCCACCTCGCCGTGCAGGCGGACCGCCGTGTCGCGCTCGGCGTTCGCCATGCGAACCTGGCCGAAGGCCTGGTCGCGCTTGGCGATCGCGTCGCCGCGCTCGGCGTTCGCCTGCTCGACCTCGCCCCACGCGAGCCTCAGCTCGGTGTTCTTCTGGCTGCGCTCGGCCTCCCACTTGGCACGGGTCGAGGCGTCGAGCCCCGCCCCGAGAGCGGCGAGGACGACCACTCCGATGCCGACCCACTGAGCGGAGTCGAGCGTCGGGGGGTTGACCCAGCCGAAGGAGGCCAGCATGAGCGCCGCGAGGGCACCCCACACGGGGGCCGTCGAGGTGAGCATCGCCTGACCGCCCTCGTCCAGCCGGTTGCGCGCCCAGTTCATCCCCAGGACGGGGAGGACCATGACCGTCGCCGGGATCGCCAGGTACAGGATCCACAGCGGCAGCGGCGCACCCTCGAACTTGTCGAAGGTGGGCAGTGCGCCCTCCCAGCTGGCGTAGGCCAGGATCAGGAAGAACGTGATGCCGTTGGCCAGCGTCATGCCGATGTCCCGGTAGCGCTGGCTCAGCTGCTTGTTCGTCTCGGCGTCGAAGGCCTTGGTGCCGAAGGCCGTCAGTGCCTTCTGCACCATGAACATGTGCAGACCGACGACCGCCGCCCACACGAGGCCGCCGAGTTCGATCTGCCCGTCGCTGCTGAACAGAGCGACGGCGAACACGACGCCACCGAGCAGAACGACCCTCATGACGAGCTGGTTCCAGTGGCGCTTGACCACGTAGACCGTGACACCCGCCAGGAGCGTGCCCAGCGTCATGATGGCGGTACGGGGTCCGGTGCCGATGCTGCGATCGGCCTCGGCGATCCCGATGTTGATGCCCAGGCTGGTGAGCCCGATCACGACGACGAAGCCCCATCGCAGGATCGCCGAGTCGACGGTGAAACCGCCGCCCAGCGACTGGAAGACCCTCGTCCTCTCCTCTCCGCGGGCTCCCATGCTGAACATGGAGAGCTTGTAGGAGCGGTACTTCCAGGCCGTGATGGCGCCCAGGGCGGGCGCTCCGACCAGGACGATGAGGGCGGCGCTCGCCAGCGGCACGGTGGCCGACGTGGTGAGGGCGCCCCCCACTCCCTGGGAGAACATGCTGCCGAGCAACACGAGGCTCGGGATCAGCACGGCGATCGCCCCCCACCAGCGGGAGGCACCGCGGTTGTTTCCAACCGCAGCAGTGTTGGTGATGGACACGAAGGTCCCTCCTTTTTGCGTCCCACCCGGCCCTAGACCGGAGTGGTTGTTGTGTCTCGCCTGCCCCTGAGGGGTCGAGGCGAGCCGACTGTCGAGTCGGCACCGTTAACCGTCCTGAAACACGGCGCGATGGCAACTCGGAAGTTCATCGCGAAACCGGCACAAGGCGGGTGGGCCCGGAGTACCGGGCAGGGGTGCGCCGGCACGCTCACCCGCCGGATCCGCTTCGACTTCGCCCGTCCGGGCGAGCGGGTTCCCAGGTGACCTGTCCGACCGGGCGGCCCGGCGACTGCGCGACACAAGAGTGCGCAGTCCATTGCGACGGTGCGTGAAGTCAGACCACTCTCCGACTTCTCAATCCGGCCATGGCCGGCCAAAAAAAAGTGCCGGTCGCCTCTGGGCAGAGGCGACCGGCGATTTAAGAAAAAAAACAAAAATAAAAAATTTGCGAGCCGACGAGGTCGACCGGCACATGCTCGACAGGGTCAGCTCTGCTTCACCGCCCCGCACGTACCGCAGAGCCACATGCTCCCGCCCTGGTTACCGGGCTTGAACATCTGGCCGCCGCACACCTTGCCGTTGACGACGTTGGTGCAGGTCATAGGGAATACACCCCTTTTGTTTTTGTGCGCGCCCGCGAAATCGGTGCCCGCGGACGATCACGCCCCTTGGTCGTGACACACAGAACCGTCCCTCCTCCTCACCATTCGCAACCACGTGTGAGGTTGATCACAGGAGAGATGGGATGATTGAAAAATACGCCGTATCACTTTGGAAAAGGCGTCACCCGTGTCGCCTGCTTTCGGCAACTCCTGATCACAGAGAGTGAGGAGCAGGCGGTCGTGGCCGTCGCGGAGAGACCCACGGCCCGCGGCGGCGACAGAGGCAGCACGCATTGGCCGCTACTGCGGCTGTCGGAGGACAAGCGTCAGCGGACAAAGCGATCGCTGTCGAAAGGTCGGTGTCGCACTCAGGCTCAGCGCCAGGTCGAACCCGCAGCAGGGCCGCGTCCCACCTGGTGATGCCGCGAGCGCCGGCCAGCGGTCCCGGCGGTCGGCCTGACCACCGCCCGTGGGCGCTTCGGCCCGGCCACGGTCCGTGGAGCCTGCTTCCGCCCGGCCGCTCGGCGGTACGGAGAGGCCCGGATCCCTCACTTGCGTCTCTCACCTGGTCAGGGACGGTCTCAGGCAAGAGGGTCCTGGCTTGACCGGGAACCCTCTCACAGGAGTGGCGAGCAGGACGAGGTCGCCACGCACCAAACAAAAGGAGCGAACAGCTCATGCACGCAGATAACAACCACGTGCTCACCTTCATCTCGGAGGCGGGCAAGAAGGCCTGGGAGGCCTTCGCGGAGAACCCCGAGCGGGCCGTCATCATGCTGGACGGGGACGGGACGATGTGGGACGTCGTCAAGTTCCCGACCATGCCGACCGTCGACGGCCGGTACCGCCCGGTGCTCGACAGGCTCGTCGCCCAGACCGGCGCCACGGGCATGCTCACCGGACGATCGGTCGGGCAGGTCCGGAGCTTCGGTCTCCTCGGTGAGGGGCTGCACGTGCTCGGCCAGTTCGGGTGCGAGTGGTACCACCACGGCCGGCTCACCCAGCCGGTCGATCGCCCGGCCACGCTGTCCGTGGTCGACGCGAAGCTGTCCGAAGTGCTGGCGGCGGCCGGTCTGGCCGACGCGAGCATCGAGGGCGTGAAGTCGCACTTCCGCGCCGTCCACTACGAGGCCGGCACGGACCCCGACACGGTCGCCGGGCTGGTCGCCGGCCTCACGCACCTGGCCGACGAAACCGGCCTGGTGTGCCTGCCCGGTCACAACGTGATCGAGCTCGGCCCGAAGGTCAACAAGAGGGACGCCCTCGCCTGGTTCGTCGCCGCCCTCCCGTGGGAGCCCTCCGTGGTCCTCTACGCGGGCGACAGCGAGCCGGACCTGGCGGCCTTCGACGTCCTCGACGCGCTGAGGGCCAAGGGCGTCCCCACCCTCAAGGTGGGCACGTCCGACAACGCCGCTGTGAAGGCGCGGTCCGACCTGCTCGTGGACGGCCCCCTGGGCACGCTCACGATGCTGATGAGGCTGTTCAACCTCACTCGGTGACAAGCGCGCCGTAGTCGCTGACTGCGGCGCGACCACCCCACCCGTGGCCCCTGGAGCGATCCAGGGGCCACACCTCGTGCGGGCCGTCGAGGCGCCCTCCCGGTTCCCTTGCCGTCGCGAGGCGCCCTCGTACGGTCCTTGACGAGCGCTTGTGTTCGGTCGGCGCGGTGAGGACGGGGGTAGGCGATGCGCGAGCTGGTTGCCGGTGGGAACCTTCCGCTGCCCGGCGGGGCCGTCTCGATCGAGGTGCCGGGGCCGTTCGACCTGTCCGCGTTGATCACCGGCGACGACCGGAAGGTGAGCGGCGACCAGGACTTCGTCTTCTACAACCAGCCCTCCGCTCCCGGGGCCCGGCTGGGGGCCGGAGCCGTCATGGTGGATCCGCCGCGGCTGCGGGCCGGCGCCAGCCGCGTCACGGTGGTCATCAGCGCGGCCGATGCCGGGACCCCGCTGAGCCGCCTGCCCGCCCCCGTGCTGCGGGCCGTCGGGAGCAACGGCGCGGTGGTGGCCCGGTTCAGCCCGCCGCGTCCGGCGACGGAGACCGTCCTGCTGCTCGTGGAGATCTACCGGCGCGGAGACCAGTGGAAGCTGCGCGCCATCGGCCAGGGGTACGCCGACGGCCTGGCCGGGCTCGCCCGCGACTTCGGCGTCGACGTCACCGACGACGGCTCCCAGGCCCCTCCCCCTCCCCCGGCCATGCCGCCCCTGCCTCCGGCCATGCCGCCCCTGCCTCCGGCCATGCCGCCCCTGCCTCCGGCCGCGCCGCCTCCGCCTCCGGCCGCGCCGCCTCCCCCGCCCGCCGTGTCCCGTCCGGCCCGGCCGCCGGTCTCCGTCCGGCATCTGAAGTCCTTCGCCCGCGAGGTCGGCTCCCGGCGGGCCCGGAACGGGCTGCCGCCCGTCAACCTGGACGGCCGGCTCACCGCGGCCGCGCAGGCGCACGCCGCCGTCATGGCCGCGCAGCGCCGGCTGGACGCCGACGGACCGGACGGCATGTCGGTCTTCGACCACGTCACCCTGCACGGTTACGTGTACCTGACCATCGACGAGCAGTTCGTGTCCGGCCCGCGCTCGCTGGAGGAGTTCACCCGGTACCACCTGGACGGCGGGCAGCCGGTGGACGCCCTGCGCAACGGGGAGCTCTGCGACGTCGGCATCGGCCACGCCGCCGGGAGGGGCCGCGACCGCGACCTCTACTGGACGGTCCTGTGGGCGACGCCGTTCTCCCCCGCCGGCCGGTCGCGCTTCGCCGACGAGGTCGTCTCGCTCACCAACGCCCACCGCGCCGCCCACGGCCTCCGGCCGCTCGCCGACGATGCGACCCTGACCGTCGCCGCCCAGGCGTACAGCGAGGACATGGTCGCCCGCCGCTTCTACTCCCACACCTCCCCCGAGGGAACGCAGCCCTGGGACCGCGCCCGCGCCGCAGGTTCCACGCATCTCGGCATCGGCGAGAACATCGCCTGCGGCCAGCGCTCCCCCGCCGAGGTCGTCCAGGGCTGGATGGACAGCCCCGGACACCGCGCCAACATCCTCAAGCCCGACTTCACCCACATTGGGGTCGGCTTCCAGGGAGGCGGCAAGGCGGGCACCTACTGGACGCAACTCTTCGGCTCCGTGTAAGCGGGACGCGCATCGCGTTCCCGCCCGGTGACGGTCTTACGGCCTGACGGCGTTGCCAGACGCCGCGAGCGCGACACGGTCACCCTTGCCCGGTCCTCGGACCGGGCCGTCCGCACGAAGCGTGCGGGCGGGCGACAACAATCGAAAGAGGGAGGGATGACGTATGTCATTCCCGATCAGGCGGCTCCTCGCGGAGTCCAACGGCCAGCGGGTACCGGAGGTCCCGCAGGTCCTCAAGCCGGTCGAATTGTCGGCGGGCGAAAGCCTCGCCGGCCTGCGGCGCGAGGTCGGCGGACCACGCCGGCCGCTGCGGGGCGCCTCGCGTGAGGCGTGCCGCCGGCTGGAGGCCGTCGTGGACGGGCTCGACCTGCACGGCATGTTCGCCAAGCAGGAGGCCGTCGTCGACACCACCGCCGGTCCCGACGATCTCGCCTACGCGGGGTACCGCAACGGCGAGGAGACGGACCACTGGTGGGTCGGAGGCGACCTGGAACACGCGTTCGGGGGCGCCGCACCCAAGGTCATCACGCTCCTCGTGGGCGCCGGCACCCTGCGTGGCAGGCGCCGTCCGGTCGCACGGACGGAGAAGCGCAAGTTCCCGCTGGAGCTGCTGACGTCCGAACGGTTCCTGCGGTCGATGAACGAGCCCATCACGTCCATCGGCTTCGGGTCCAACGGACACCAGCTCGGGACGCGGGAGTCGTTCTGGCTCCTCGCCGGCAGTGTGGCGAAGCTGGTTCGCGCCCTGCCCGGAGACGGGCCCAAGGTGCGAGTCGTGTTCCGCGTTCCCGCCGAGGAGTACTGGCTTCCGTTGCTCCCCGCGCTGCAGGAGGAGATCGCCTCCCCCGAGCTGTGCGGCAGGTGGTTCGCGAAGACGAGGCGAGACCGCGACCTCTTCGTGCGGGGGTTCACCGGAACCCTCGACAAGATGCTGGGCGAGTACCGGAACCGTGTGACGGTTCTCGCCTGCGACGCACTTGACCACCTCGGGGACCGGCTCGTAGGAGCCGTCGCCCGGGGTGAGCAGCCGATGGTGTCCGACCTCCACGGCGAGCTGCGCGAAACGGACGAGCTCTGGAAGTTCGTCCTGTCTCCGCACCACCAGGAGGCGGTCCGCCGCGAGCTCGTCGCCGAGCGGCGGTTCGCGCCGGAAGATCCTCCCCGTCTGGACGGCCTCACCGGGCTCGTCAACGCGACCGACGTCGTCGACCTGCTGAAGTACGGCAGCGGCGGCCCGGCCATCGTGGTCGACGAGGCGAACGCCGCGCGGCGCATGCTCGGCCTGGCCGAGCGCTTCGCGCAGCGCCACCCGGACGGGCCGGCCCGGATGGCGGGGATCGGTCCGCTGGGCAAGATCCTCGGCGGGTCGTGGGGACCGGGTGGTCCCTTCGCCCAGTTCCGGGGAGACTCCGGCCACCTGGTCGTCCTCGACCCCGTCGACTCCTCCAGGGGCCAGCGGGTGCCGACCGGCGACCTGTTCAGTGAGCTCTACTTCGTGCGGTGACCGCACCGGAGTGAGCCCGATCCCGGTGCCCCGGTGGGGGCGGCTTCGCGCCGTCCCCGCCGGGGCACTTTTGCGTGCGGCCACGCGGATCGCCTCGGCACCGCGGTTGCCGTTCCTTGTCCGCTTGGCACGGTCGTCACTGCCTACCGAGTCCTCGGGACCGGCAGATCCCGCCAAAAACGAAACAGGGAGACGAACGTGTCTACAACCCGATCCAGCAGGACTCCCAACGTTCGAGTCCTGTTCACCGCACTCGCGTGGCTCATCGTCATCGCGACCGTGTTCAGCGTCTCGGCGGCGCTGTCCAAGGGAAGCACGAACAACTTCACCGGAATGTTCACGGCCGCGATCGACGTCACCGCCGTGTTCTTCCTGATGGCACTGCGCTGCCCGTGGCTCCGCAAGCAGGCGGGTGCCCGGCGGGCCGGCGTCCCCGAACTCGCCGCGAGCTGGACGATGTACCGCAAGGAGATCCTCCGGATCGCGATCTACGCCGTCCTCGGCAACCTGATGCTGCTCTTCGCGATCGACCTGAGCCTGTACCTGATCGTGGCCAGGTCGGCGGAGAACCAGGGCTGGGACGCGCTGGGCGGCCTCTTCCTCTTCGGAACGGCCGCCGGCCTCTACGCCCTGGCCACCAAGGCGTTCAGGTCCATGCAGGACAAGACGAAGGCCGGCGCCCCCTACCACCCCGTACTGGGCATGGTGCTCGGGAGCCTGCTCACCGTCGTCATCAGCCTGCTGGCCCTGTTCCTCATGTCCCTGTTCACGGCCCTGGCCTGGCAGGTCGTCGTCCCCTGCCTCGTCGCGGGGGTCACCCTGTTCGTCGCCGCGCTGATCACCCTCGACGTGATCTCCACGGCGAAGAGCTGACCGAACGCGCTGCGAGGCGCACCCAACGAACCCAGGCGGGGAGGAGCCATCCTCCCCGCCATCTTCGTTTCTCCGGTCATCGGCGGCGGTTGCCGCCGATGACCGGCACCGCACGGTCTTCACTGCGTGGCTCAGCCACGCCGTTCCGAAAAGGCTCGGGACGTGTCACCGGTTCTCACGACCGGGTGCGCGTCCCGACCTTCCAGGTCAGGACGCGCATCGGGTTCACGGAACCACGAACGCGCCCCGGCTCGGTCCGGGACGCACACAAAGGAGAGATGGCCTATGGCCAGTTTCATCGGCCGCCTCGGCAAAGTGCCGGGAGTCGGGCTCGTGATCACGTTGGTCGTGTTCTACGCCCTCATCGGCGGAGACGCGGTCAACGGCCTCGTCATCGACGAGGCATCGCCCCTGGTGGCGGCCGTCATGGCGGCCTTCTTCGGCACCATCCCCCTGGTCCTGCTGGCGGAGCGCGCCGCGCTCCTCCGCCGGGGCAGGCGGGCGCTGCTGTGGGAGCTCAACGCGGGCAAGCTGATCAACCGCATGGCGTTCAGCAACACCTTCGTGATCCCGCTCACGCTGCTGTCCCTGCAGCGGCTGGAGGCACTCGGGACCGTCATCGCGCTCATGTGGCTCGGTCCGCTGGCGGTGGCGATCTGGAAGATGGTGACCGACCGTCCCCGCAGGCTGTCGAGTCTGCTGTGGCTGCCCCTGGCAACGCCTGGGATGCTTCTCCTGACCCGTCCGTGGGAGGGCAAGGCCGACGTCCTGGGTGTGCTGTTCGCACTCGGAGCCGCGGCGTGCTACGGCAACTTCCTCCTGACCTACGGCGGTCTCGGGAAGGCTCTCGGCGACCGCGTCAACGTGGCGATCGCCGAGTCCATGATGCGGTCGACGGCCGCGCTGGCCGCGCTGTCGGCGATCGTGATCGCCACGCTCGCCGCCTTCGGCCGGACGGTCCCGGGCATCACGCCCGGCCCCGACTGGCTGACCTGGCGGGTGGTCCTCCTCACCGCCCTGTCCGGTCTGCTGACGGGGTTCGTCGCCCAGGTCGGGCAGAACCTGATCTTCGGGCACGGCCTCATCAAGGAGGCCACGTTCGCGGTCCTGACCGCCGTCGAGCCGACGGTGGCCCTGACCCTGGACTGGGCGGTGCTGGGGCACATGCCGACCAGCCTGGACCTGATCGGCGCCGTCCTCGTCACCCTGGCGGGCGGCGGCTGCTACTACCAGCTCGAGGTCGGCGGCGAGAAGCTGACCCGGCTGGCAACCAGGTTGAGGCGTCGCGCGGCCGCCGTGATCGCGGCGGCACTGCGCCGTGATCGCGGCGGGAAGGGCGACCTCTCCGCCTGACGCGATCGGCGGCCGTCTGACGGCCGCCGACCCACCCCGGAGGCGGGAACGGAGCACTGCTCCGTTCCCGCCTCTTCCTGTCTGCGCTGGTCAGCCAATCCGCTTGTTACTTCGGTTACACCGGCGTCATATCAGATTCCACTTGCCGATCCGTGTTCGATCGACACAGTCAACTATGCGTGGCTCAACCACGTGAGTGGCTTCCGAGCCACGCCGTCCGGACTAGGTCCGGGCGCAGCACAACCCAAAAAGGAGGTGTGCCATATGGCACGCCCGGAAACCGGCGGTCTCATCCGCTGGGCAACCGAGTCGGACCCGGAAGGGCCCGACTCATCCCGCATCACCCCTGTCCGTCTCCTGGGGGAGGAGCCCGTCCGGATCACGCCGGACTGGTTGTGGACTCCCACGCCGATCAAGGGTGCCTTCGAGGGCCTGAACTTCGGCAAGGGCAGGACGGCGAACAAGGCGCGCCGAAAGGTCGAGGACCTCGCGAGGGGTCTCCGACTGTCGGCGGCTCCGGACGCCGTCGCAGACGAGAGCGCCATCTACGAGCTCCGGCTCGGAGGCGACGGCTCGCGGTACGTGCAGGGTGCCTACGCCGGCTTCAAGCTCGGCAGGGCCTTCGAGCACGTGCTCATCTCAGGTGAACCGGGCACGGTTCTGGCCGACAAGCCGGACACCGTGTCCATCGTCCTGGGTGGCTGCAACGGCTCCAACCGGGCCACGATCTCGACCAACCTCGAGGGCCGGCGGACTTCGTTCCAGCTCGGCTCGCACGGCGCGGAAGGGAACGCGGACGAGTTCATCAACTCGGCCGGATTCGTCCGGTGGCTCTCCTTCTACGAGGAGAACCTCGCGCGCCTGGCGGCGACGTTCGCCGGGAACGCGATGGTCCACTCCCCGGAGAGCGTCCGGTACTCGGTCGTGATCGATGTGCCGTGGAGGGCCTACTGGCTGTACATGCTCTCGGCAGTGCAGCAGGGGCAGACCTCCGCCCGCGCCTACAACCGGTGGCGCGAGGAAGTCACCCGGCGATGCCGTCTCGGAAGTGACCGTACCCTGGACATCCTTCGGGAGGTCCTCGGCGAACGGTTCGACCGGACGGACATCATCGACCAGGACGAACTCGCACCGCTCGGCGGGATCCTGGAGGACATGGAGCCGGGGCGTGCCCCGGACCTCCAGTTCCTCGTGGACACGATGCGGAACTCGGGGGACCCGCTCTGGAACATGATCCTGGACCCGGACCTCCGGGAAAAGGTGAAGTTCCTGAACAGGCCCCTCAGCCGGGAAGTCCTCACGGTCCAGGAGCTGTGTGGTGCCTCCTACGTGGTGGCGGTGCTCCGGCGGATGCTCGCCGGGGCCGTCATGTCGGTCAACGACTACGTCGAACAGACCATCGAGCACTTCGTGCGGGAGTGGACCAAGGTCCTCACCGAGCACGCGAAGGTCACGTTCGGCGGCACGTCGTTCGCCGTCTACCCCTTCTCGCATTTCGTTCCCCTCGAAGAGGGGGGCGTCCTGTACCGCAGGGACCCGGGACGTGTCGTGACGGTCAACGACCGCAACGGCATCTCGGGTTTCGACCACGGAGAGTGGGTCGACCCGGTGGTCGACCTGCTTCCGGGGAGCTACCTGTGGTAGCCGCCTAGCGGCCACCGAAGGGATCCACCGTCTCCGGTGGAGCGGCCACGGCCGTTCCACCGGTGACACCCACGCTTCCTCCTGCCGGGGGGAGTGAGCACACCGGTGCCCCGGTGGGGACGGCTCACGCCGTTCCTACCGGGGCATCTCTCTGTTCCGGACCGGCTGCCGGATTCCAGCAGAAAAGGCGCCCCACGTCGTCGACGTGAGGCGCCTTCTTGCTCGGCGCCCGGGGTCCTGCCGGTCTATGGCAGGGCCGTCCAGACGCATTCCGGATGATCCGGCCGTGGAATGGCCAGGTTGGGCTGGCGTTCGACGAGTTCCTCGTCGAAGCCTTCGTCGCCGGGGAAGCCCTCGGCGGCTTCGGCCCAGATGAGCTGGCGGTACTCGGGCAGCCGGCCGCAGTAGAACGTACGGGCGGTGCGCAGCGGCGGCCAGCCGTACCAGCTCTCGTGGACCCTGACGGTCTTGATCTTCAGGGACGTCAGCTCGGTGTCGACCTCGCCCAGTTTCGGCAGGTCGTATTCCATCGCGATGACGGCCCCCCGGAGTGCATCGCGGCCTTCCCGACGAGGGAGACCGCAGATCACGAATTCCGGAGAGGTGAAGTTGTGCCATTGGCCCACCGTGCAGAACCAGGCTTGCGGTTCGTTTCCGACGATCGTCCAGCAGCGCGAGAGCACCTGCCTGACGACGTCGTCGACTTCCGGATCGCCCGTCCGTTTCTCCCGGTGGATCAGACAGGCGCATGATGTCCGAACGAGATCGGTCATCGGTACCGCCCCCTTCTTGTTTGTAGTGACTCACTGGAAACCGTCCGGACGGCGCCGTCCCCGACCACGCGAGCCCGTCTGCGGGAGGCCGTCGGCCGGACGGCCCACAAGGCGGCGGGATGAACGAGCCGCGGGGCGCGAACCACGGACGGTCGGGATGGAGACCGATGAATGGGATGCCATGAGGAATGACGAGCCGGACTACTACGAGCTCCTCGGCGTGGAGCGGACCGCGGAACCGGAGGAGATCACCCGGGCGTACCGCAAGGCGATGCGCGCGGTGCATCCCGACGCCAGCGGCACCTCCGGGCTGTTCCGGCTGGTCAAGACGGCCTACGACACGTTGAAGGACCCGGCGTCCCGGGCCGCGTACGACGCTCGCGGTCGGACGGCCCCGCCCGAGCCTCCTCGCTCCTCCCGGCCGGAGCCCGAACCGGCCCCCGAGCCCGGCCCGACGCCGCGGACGGAGAGCGGGAGAGACCAGAGCGCGGGAGCGGGCCGCTCCTCCGGCACGCGACCACCCGGTCCCTCCTTCACGAAACCGCAGGCGGCCGCACCCGCATCCGCCCCGCGCGTCCGCCCCCGGTTCGGCTCCCACTGGATCCGGGTGGCGGCCGTCGGCGTCTGGACGGTGGTGTTCCTGGCCGCGGTGTACGTGCTGTGGCCCGCCGGGCTCCCGGTCGGGTTCCTCCTCCTGCTGGTCCTCCCGCTGGTCGCGATGCCGCTCGTCGCCCTGGAGCCCACGCTGCGGTCCCTGTCCTGGCTCTGGGCGGTGTGCGCGCTGATGTTCGTCGGCGGCGCCGCGCTCGCCGCGACGGAGGCCGACGGCGGCGGCTTCTGGACCCTCTGCGCCGCACTGGCGGGGCTCGCGGCCGGGGCCGCGGGTCTGGCCGCGGCGCCGCACCTCGTCCGGAAGGGCCGCCTGCTGGACCGGCTGATCGCCCCCGACTCTCTCGACTACCAGATCTTCAACGTGCCCGGGGCGGGGCTCGACGGCAACCTCGCGCGCCAGGTGGTGGCGCGGGAGAGCGCCACCGAGATGGAGAGGCTCGTGCGGCTCGACGGGGTCCGGATCGTGCACGCGCTCACGGCGCCGGAGCCGTCGGGGCAGGGCCTGCACTATGTCGAGCACGTCGTGCTGCGGGGCGACCGGCTCGCCGTCGTCATGGCCCGCCGCTGGCCCGCCGGGACCTACGCCTGGACGGGCAAGGGCGCGATCACGACCGTCGGACGTCCGTTCCCCGGCGGCGACACCGGCATCGGCGCCGCGGTGAAGGAGATCCGCAAGGTGGTGCCGCGCGGCGTGCGGGTCCGCGGGTTCGTCGCCGTGCTTCCGGACGATCCCGTGCGGTCGCCCCGGGCGAAGTTCCCGGAGCCCGAGTACGGCGACCTGCTCGCCGGTGACCTGGAACAGGTCCGCGAGCGGATCGCGGACTGGCTCGGCGAGGGCGACCCGGTCGTGGACCGGCGCGTGCTCGCCGCGCTGCTGCCCCATCTCCGCCGCCCCTGAGCGGGCCGGGCGTCAGCAGAGCGGAGCACGGCCTCCGTCCGCGCAGAGCCGGTCGACGGCCTCCGTCACCGTGCGGACCGGCACGATCCGCAGGCCGGTGCCCTCGGCCGCCTCGACCGCGGCGGACCGCTGCCAGACCGGCACGAAGAACACGTCCATGCGCGCCTTCACCGCCGCGCGCACCTTCTCGGGGACATCGCCGACGCCCGTCACGGCCCCGCCGAGTCCGATCGCGCCGGTCCCGGCGACGCGGTGCCCGCCGGTCAGGTCGCCCGGGGTGAGCGCGTCGAGGCGGGCCAGCGCCAGGATGAGCCCGGCCGAGGGCCCCTCGACGGGACCGAGCGGGTAGGCGGTGAGCGCGACGGTGGGGCCGGCCTCCGTCCCGGCGAGCCGGCCGACGGGCATCCGCCGGACCTCGGCGCTCCCCCACGCGTCGGCGGACGTGCGCGGGACGACGAGCACGTGCACGGTCGCGCGCCCGGCGGTCGCCGTCTCCAGGTCGGCGGGTGCACGCAGCGGGATCAGGCGGTCGGCCGTGCCCGCCGCGAGGAGGACGTCGCCGGGGCGCAGGCCGCCGTCCCGGGCCGGTCCGCCGACCGCGCCGACCTGGAGGCCGGCGGCGCTCACGGGCGCCCGGCGGGCGGCCAGCTGGGCGGCGACCAGCGCGGCGTGCGTCTGCGCGGTGCTCATCGCGTCGCCGCCCGGCGCCGGATCGCCGCCGCCGTGCCCGCGCCCGGCGTCCCGGATCACGTGTTCCCCGGTGAACTCGGCCTTTCCCCACTGGAGCCAGTTGCTGCGCTGGACGCGGGACGTCATGACCGACCAGGACCCGCCCTCCGGGCGGCCGACCTCGATCGCCGGGCCGGGACCGACGCGGTTGTACGGTGAGCCGCTCATCCCGAAGACGGCCAGGACGACGACGGCCGCGACCACGCCGTACAGCACACGGCGCCCCACCGGCACCCCAGCCTGCTCGCTGCCGCTCCGGATGGTCCTCGCACCCCCGATATCATGGCGCCATGGCGCGGATCCTGGTCGTAGATGATGATGCGCGTCTCGTCAAGCTCGTGTCCGGTCTGCTGCGCAAGCGCCACTACCAGGTGGAGTCGGTGGCCAACGGCGAACTGGCCCGGCTGGCGCTGCGCCGCGGGGACATCGACCTCGCACTGCTCGACATCAACCTCCCCGACATCGACGGGCTGTCCCTGATCGACCAGCTGCGCGACCAGGGGAACACCACGCCGATCATTCTGCTGACCGCCCGCTCCGAGCCGCACGAGCAGGCGCTCGGGCTGCGGCTGGGCGCGGACGACTACGTCGTCAAGCCCTTCCACCCGGAGGTGCTGATCGCCCGGATCCAGGCACTGCTGCGGCGCAGCGCGGGAAGCATCGCCCGGCACGCCGGCGAGACCCGCGGTGACCTGCTCGACATCCCGCCGGTCCGGGTCGACTTCACCGCCCGGCAGGTGTTCAGGGAGGGAGCGGAGGTGCGGCTGGCCCCCATGGAGTACGCCGTCCTGGAGTTCCTGGCGGTGAACCGCGGCCGGGCGGTCTCGAAGGAAGAGATCATGCTGCACGTGTGGGGCACCGACCGGGGGGTCTCCCGGACGCTGGCCGAGCACGTGTCCCGGCTGCGCCGCAAGCTCGGCGACGGCGTGATCGTGACCCGGACGGGCTTTGGGTACCTCATTCCGGCGGCTCCGGAGGATTCCGCAGCCACAGCTCGGTGACCAGGACGTTCTGCGCTTCGAGCCGGCACCACATCTGGTCGCCGTCGGACTGCATGGTGGCCCGCCACCGGGCCAGCCCCAGGTGATCGCCGACCCCGCTGGTCACGCGGGCCGGCCACGGCAGCCCGATCCGGGTCCGCATCGGTTCCAGATCCGAGCGGGTCAGGTGCCGGGCGACCGAACGCACGGTGTGGACGGTGAAGTCGTCCTGCTCCCGCGCCGAGACCTGCTGGTGGGCGAGCACGCCCAGCAGGGCGGAGTGGGTCCGGACGGTGTCGGCCACGATCCGGTCCGCCTTCTCGCCGGGCGACCGCGTCTCCTCCAGGTCGGTGAGCAGCCGGGCGAGCCCGTCGATCGCCGATCCGAGCAGTTTCGCGTCCTCGTCCCGGTTCCCGATGGCCGTCTCCCCGAGCAGCCCCGCGGTGACCGAGGCGATGGTGAGCTCGCCCGCCATCCGGTGCGCGAACCCCCGGGTGAACCTGTCGTGCCACAGTTCCGGCGGCGTCTCCGCGTCGTTACCGATGATCACCGCGGACGCGGCCGTCAGCGGGATCGCGGTGAGCGCGCCGCTGGTGAAGACCGATCGCCAGGTCAGCGCCTGGCCGGCCGCGACGAGCGTCTCCCGGTCCAGGGTTCCGCCGCCCGGACCGCTCAGATCCTCTACGCCGCAGGGCGGGACCCCCGCCGGGGCGTGCACGACCACCGGAACCACGGTGGCTCTCCCTCAGGCCTTCTCCGCGGCGGCCTTGTCGGCCACGAGCTGGTCGAGCGCCTCGCGCAGGTCGGTGCCGGTCTTGACGACGCGGACGTAGTGCCCGGTCAGCCGCCCGGCGAGCTGGGCGTTCAGGCCGCCCTCACCGATACCGCCGGAGAGCTGGTGCTCCTCGACGGCCACGATCGCGTTCCCGCGCTCGGCGAGCGCGTCGGTGACCTGCACCGGGTTCATGGCGTTGACCAGGAAGGCGGCCGGGTCCTTGGCGTACTCGATGATCTCCAGGCGCTCCCGGCCGTAGCCGTGGTTCAGCAGGCTCTGGGCGCCCTTCAGCCGGCTCGCGCCGCGGCCGATGCAGGCTCCCCGCGCGTCGACGCCCGTGACGGTGGGCGCCACGGCGATCTTCGTCTTCGTCCCGGCGACGCGGGCGATGGCCTTGATGACGACCTTGCCGTTGAGCAGTTCGTCGACGAACCCCGCCAGCAGGCGTTCGACCAGTTCGGGCGCCGTGACCGAGAGCATGAGCCGCTCGGAGCCCGGGTCCGGGCCGGCGGCCACGCCGACGACCAGCGCGATGACCTTGCTTCCCGGCGCCAGTTCGGGCGGGGCGGCCCCCTCCGGGAGGTCGAACGCGTCGGCGCGCGGCAGAAGGGCGTCGCGGGCCTCTCCGGTCGCGACGTCATAGACGGCGCAGCGGAAACCGTCCGGCCCGCTCGACTTGATGTGGGCGGTCACCGTCGTCCCGACGAGCGGGGACTCCAGACCGAGATCGCTGAGGATCGTTTGCACCGTCACTCTTCCTTTCGTTGGCAGACGAGGCCCGTGGCATCGCCTGTTCCTACCGCAGCCTAAGCGCGCACCCCCTGACCTCTAGAGTCCGTCGGTTCCGCGATCCGCAACCCGACGCGGCGAACTGGTTCTGCGTTCCCTCATCCGACACACCGCGTCTACACCAAACAGCCATCAGCGTGGCAACAGCAGATCCATAGAAGGTCAATTTTTCGTCAACGAACTTGTCGCGGCGTTCCCTTCCCGGACAGTTGCGCCGCTCCCCGCGAAGCGCTCAACTGCGATCTTCCGCCGCGACCCGTCCACCTGCCCCCCGTGACCGGCCGACCAGGAGCCTCGCGACCGTCCGAACGGCCTGCGAACGTATCAACGATCTGTTTCAGTTCCGACCGTTCCCGGTCCGTTCGGCATCGAACGTGCATAGCTACAACTCCAGCCTCGCATTCCCGACTAGCCGAGGGAGACGGATGGACATCGAGCAGCCAGCGCGTGGCGAGCGCCCCACCGCCGACGAGTTCCGTACCCGCAACGACGAACTCTTCGCCAGGCGCCACGAGCTCCAGGATCGGCTCAGCGCGCTCCGCGCGCGGGCCGACACCGGGGAGCTCGACATGCTCTCGGAACTGGTGCTGCGGCGGGTCGAGCGCGAGTTCGACGACCTCACGCTCGAGATCATGATCGCGAACTTCGGTCTCGTGCGCAGGTACGTCACCATGTTCACCTCGAAGTCGAGCGAGCACATCGAGGACTTCGAGAGCGCCGGCAAGGTCGGCCTGCTGTGGGCGATCGCCTCCTACGACCCGAACCGCGGCCCCTTCGCCAGCTGGGCGTTCAAGCCGATCCAGCGGGAGGTGCTGCGCGCGGTGCGGGACGCCGACCACCCGAACCTCAATCCCGGGGACTTCGAGAAGCGCCCGGCCATCCTGGCCGCCGAGCGGGCGTTCCTCGAGGAGGCCGGGCCGGACGCCCCGGTCGACCACGCCGACATCGCCCGCCGCGCCGGGGTGACCGAGGCCCAGGTGCGCCGCGTGCTCGACGCCCCCCGGCTCGACAGCCTGCACACGGTCGCGGGCGGCTCGGGCGAGGACGACGTCGCGTGGGAGGACCGGCTGCCCGACGCGTCCCCGAGCATCGAGGACGAGGTGCTGCTCCGCTTCGACCTGCGCGCCCTCAGCAGCCGCGGCTTGCCGTTGCTCGACCCCCGCGAACGGTACGTACTGACGCGCCGGTTCGGACTGGACGGCGAGCCGGAGCAGGCGTTGCGCGTCATCGGCGAACGACTCGGGCTGTCCCGCGAAGGGGTGCGGCAGATCCAGCAGAAGGCGCTGGCCAAGCTGCTCCAGCCCGTCGTCGAGACACCCGAGGGCGCCCGGAGAATCGAGGGACGGGCAGGATGAACGACGGACGGGAGCACGCGGGCGGCCCCGGCGCGGGACCGGCCGGGGGTGCCGGAGAGACGTCTGCGTGGATCATCATCGATGACACCGCGGACGCCGCCGCCGAGGAGCCGGCCGCCGCACCGCCCGCGGCCGGCGGAGAGCCCGCCGCCCCCGAGTCCGAGCAGCCGCCGCAGAGTCCGAAGCCCGCGCAGGGCGACCCCTGGGCCTCGCTCGGCACCTGGGACTCCTGGAGCGCCGCCCCGGGGGCGCCTTCCGAAGCCACCGGCGACACCTGGAGCGCTCCCGGCTCCGCGCCCGGCGGCACCCGCACGCCCACCGCCGGCACCAGCGCTCCCTCCGGGCAACGGAACACCCGCCCCGCCCCGCCGACGAACCCGCCGGCCCCCCCGCAGAACGTCCCGCCGCCCCCTCGGCACAACGCTCCGCCTGCCTCCCAGCGCAACGCCCCGCCGGCCCCCAAGCACAACGCCCCGCCGACTCCCCGGCAGAGCACCCCGCCTGCCTCCCGGCACAACGCCCCGCCTGCCTTCCAGCGCAACGCCCCGCCGGCCCCCCGGCAGAACGTCCCGCCGAGCGCCCAGCACAACGCTCCGCCAAGCCCGCCGCAGAACATCCCGCCGAACACGCAGCACGGCGCTCCCTCGAACTACGGCGTTCCGCCGAACACGCAGCACAGTGTTCAGCCCAACCACAGTGTTCCGCCCAACCACGGCGTTCCGCCGAACCACGGGGCGCCGCCGAACCACGGGGTGCCGCCGGGTACGCCGCCCGGCACGCCCTACGGCGCTCCGGCGAGCACGCCGCATGCCGCCGCACCCGGTGTCGGCTACGCGCCCGTGAACGCGCCCGGTGCGGCGCCCCAGGGCTTCCCGGAAGCCGGTGGCCCGTTCCAACCGGAGCCGGCCGCGGGCTGGGCGCAGGCCGCCGACCAGAGCGGCACCGCCGGTCCCGCGCAGAACGCCTGGTTCTTCGACGAGGGCAACGACGACGTCCACGCGGACGCGATGGAGGACGCCGGAGCCGGAGGCACGGTCCGCCGCATGCTGCCCGGCCGGCTGCCGCGGCCCAGCGCCTTCGACCTCATGCCCACGATCATCACTTTCTGCATCACGTGCATGAGCGTCCTGCTGGTCGTCGCATCGCTCATGTGGCGCCCGGACGTGCCCTAGTCGCCCTCCGGCACACCCAGTGAGCCTGGCCGACGCCCCGAACCGGCCGGTCAGGCCGGGGTCGCGTTCCAGAGGCTCCGCATCTTCTCCCGTGCCTCCTCCGCCGCGCCGAAGACGCGTGGCGCACGGTCCAGGACCGCCGTCAGGTCCTTCGCGGAGCACACCCACACGCCGGCGGCCGTGGTGAACGGCCGGTTCCGCATCCCCGGCACGCACACGACCGCCAGGACCGTCCTGCCGCCCAGCTTGCGCGACAGCCTCCGCGCCTGGTTCGCCGCCTGCCGGACCGGGTCGCCGTGCAGCACGCGCTTGCCGACCCGCATGGCCCCGTCCTCGGTGGAGACCCGGCCGTGCCCCGTCTTCACCTCGATGGCCGCGGCCCCGCAGCCTCTGGTGAAGACGACCGTGTCGCAGTCGCCGCCTCGGGCGCCGAGCACGAGCCCGTAGGCCGCCGCGACCGACTCCGTGCGCCGGACGGCCGCGCGCACCTCACGCTCGGACCGCGCGCCCACGGC
Organism: Actinomadura sp. NPDC023710; assembly: GCF_040639875.1. Lineage (NCBI taxonomy): Bacteria > Bacillati > Actinomycetota > Actinomycetes > Streptosporangiales > Thermomonosporaceae > Actinomadura > Actinomadura sp. NPDC023710. Next base: position 32,497 of record NZ_JBFAGB010000009.1, on the reverse strand, counting down.
CGACCGGCGGGCCTGCCCCAGCGCACGCGTCGCGCGGATCCACGCGTACCCGCACCCCGCCGCCGCGGCCACCCCGGCGACCGCAGAGGTCGCCCTCAGCGCACTCGCGTCCAGGAGCAGCGTCCCCAGTAGGGCTCCCGCGGCCGTGACGGCCAGCGTGGCGGCCCCGGCGGCGTAGAGCGACCCCCGGGTCCGGTGACGCCACATCTGCCGGGAGACGAAGTCTCCGGCCCGCCCGACCTCGTACATGGATCTCCCTTGGACGCTTGCCTGCGGGCCGCGGATCAGGCCCGGGCGCGGAGCCGTTTGCGGCGGGCCTGCTCGGCGTCCGCGCGGCGCGGCGTGGGCCGGCCCTTCGCGTCCTGCGCGCCGCGCGCAGCGTCGCCCGCCTCGCGCGCGCCGGCCCGGCGCCGCCGGATGTTCTTCAGCGCCCTGAACCAGATGACGCCCTGCTCCGACCCGTCGCGGATCACGTCCCGGACCTCGCGGGCGAGCCACCCGACGGAGCGCCAGGCGAGCCGCCAGATCGTCAGCGCCATGCCGGCGATCATGAAGTTCAGCACCGAGGCCAGCCCGGCCACCTGCCCCCAGGCGGCCGCCTCGCGCACCCCGCACCGGCCCGTGCTGAAGAGCCCGCCGGGGCACTCGCCCGGCACCAGCACCACGAGCGCTCCCGCGGCCGCGGCGAGGGTGCACAGCGCGGCGGCGGCGGTGATCCTGCCGATGGTCTTCTTCCAGCGGCGGTGGAGCCGCACGTTCAGCCGGACGACCGCGGCGGCGGCGACGCCCGCCGCGCCGGCGGTGACGACGTCCCCGAGGTCGAACGTGACCACGTCCCCGTACTGGAGGATCAGCAGCCCGATCGAGACGCCCGCGAGGACGAAGCCGAGCAGCACGACGATCGAGGCTTCCAGGGCGATCGGCAGAAGGTCGATCCGCCGTGTCCGAGCCTCGTCCTCCGGCCGCGCCTCGTCCTTCGGGGGCGCCTCGTCCTTCGGCCGGCGTCGCGGCGGCCTCACACCGGCCCCCTCGTCCCCTGCGGGGCTCCCAGCGGGAGCGTCGCGGGCGCGGTGAACGGGTCGGGCGGCTGGTAGCGGGCCAGTTCCTGCTTCCGCATCGGAATGATCACGTACTCGACCCGGCTGGCCGGCTTGTTGACCCGCAGGTACCCCTCACCGGTGCCGAGGGCCCGCAGTTCCTTCGGGAAGACGATGAACTGCTCCTCCCCCATGGCCTGCAGGTTCTGGACGTGGCCGTCCTGGCCGACCCGCTCGCTGAACTTGTTGTTGTCGCGCATGCCGAGGAACTCCGCGCACTTCTCCGCGGCCTCGGGGGACGACTGGGCCATGGCGACCAGCCAGTTGATGTTCTGGGTGAGCCGCGACCAGTCGTCGCCGTCCTTGTCGATCCAGTCCGTCGGGCCCTGGGTGCAGAGGATCATGTTGAACATCGCGGACCGGACCCTGGACAGCATGTTCATCGCGATCTCGCGGTCGATGAAGTTCGCCTCGTCCACCACGATGAGCCGCGGCCGGTCCTTGGGGGCGCGGCCCTGGATCCGCTGCGCGGCGTACACCGACAGCCGCTGCAGTGCGGAGGAGGACAGGATCTTCGCCATGTCGGGCTGGCCGAGGGAGTTGAGCCCGATGTAGGTCAGCCCCTCCCGCCGGACGTCGATCATCTGCCGGTCGGCGGCGGGGACCAGGATGCGGCGGCCCGCGCCGGAGTCGTACAGCCCGGTCAGCTTCGTGCCGAAGCTGGCCGCGGAGGCCGCCTCGTCGCGGGACGGCCGGAGCACGTTGGTGTAGCGCTCGGTGCAGTACCCGAAGCCGCGGACCCCGTCGATCGCGAGCACCTGCTCCTTGACGGCGCCCTTCATGCTCTCGCCCTGCTCCATGATCTTGCCGATCTCGAGCATGTTGGGCGGGGAGAACCTGTCCGGTGCGATCTCGGCGGCCTCGTGGAACATCTGGACGACCTGCTGGAGGACCTTGCGGTTCAGGGCCTGCCAGTACGCGTCGTCGAACTCGACCATCGTCATGATGGTGTCGAACGCCTCGTCGGCGGACATGCCCGCGAGGGCGTTGAACCAGAAGGCCGGCTGCTCGTCGCCCAGGGCGATCTCCTGCATCGGCATGCGGTGCGCCTGCGCGTAGGCGCGCAGGAAGTCGCGCAGGCCGCCCGGCTCGGTGTCCTCCTTCATGTCGAGGACGGTGACGTCGAAGCCCATGTCGAGTGCCGCCCCGATGATCCACATCAGCGTGACGGTCTTGCCGCTGCCGGTGGAGCCGACGACGGCGCCGTGCATGCCCATCTCCTGGGTGCTCAGGAAGACCGGACGGTCGTTGGCGCCGAGCCCGAGGGGGATGGTCTTGGCCTTGATCGGCGTCTTCCTGGCCTTCTCCGTGGCGTACGGGCCGTGCACCGCCGGGATGTCGGCCACGGTCACCCGGTTGGCGACCCGCTTCTTCAGCATCTCGCGCCGGCCGTCCCTGGGAGTGATCGGATCGTCGACCAGCTCCTTCTGCCGGAACCAGGTGCCGTCGAACAGGTCGACGAACTTCTTCTTCTTGCGCAGGAAGGACGAGAGCGTCATGATCGCCGATCCCCGGGCCCTCCCGACGATCAGTCCGAAGAGGCCCGCGAGCACCGCGGTCAGCGACAGCAGGACGGTGACGGGCACCTTCCCGGGCTGCCCCGGGCCGAAGTCGGCGAAGCTCGCCAGCCAGTAGCCGTAGGCGTACGCGTTGTCCTTGGCCCGCAGGGCGAACCCCACCACGCCGGCCAGCGAGACGATGATCCAGTCGCGCCGGGCCAGGAAACGGCGCAGCGCGATGAGCAGCGCCCAGGCGCAGAGGGCCGGGATGAGCACGGCCAGGATGACCGCGAACACCAGCAGGACCACGGTGGGGAAGACATAGCCGCCACCGGCCAGGTCCGCGGGCCTGCTCTCCGGCCCTCTCGGGTCCGCCACGTTCACTCCTTACGCTGAGGTTCCCGCATCAGCCGCCGCTGTTGCCGACCTGGTCGACGCTGGTGAAGATCTTTCCGACGAGGTTGCTCATCATTTTGACCCCCTGGACGGTGAGGCCGAGGTTGAACAGCATCCCGCCGATGAGCAGAGCGAAGATGAGCGACTTGAAGGCCTCGCCCGGACGCCCGCGGCCGATGCCGTTGATCATCCGGAAGACGCCGAACACGACGATGACGACCGCGATCGCGCCGCAGATCGCGACCAGCGCCTTGCCCGCGGGCGAGGTGAAGAAACTGTCGGCGCCGGTCTGGCCGAGCTCCGGTCCCGCGAGTATGTGAAAACCAGGAACTGACATCCTTTTTCCCTCCATGGTTTGAGGTCCCGGTCAGTTGTTCAGTGCGTTGCTGTAGGGGTTCAGTTCCGCCGCGGAACCGGCAGGTCCCCACGCGAGCACCGGGGGCTGCGCCCCGCTGGCTCCCACCAGCAGGTCGAAGTCAGCAAAATTAGTGAATGGCTGGACGTTTCCCTTCTTTCCAGGGACCGTCCCGGTTTGTTCGGCTCTGGCAAGCATGATCCGCACCCGGACGACGAGCTGGTCGTCGAGCGTCTTGATCGCCGAAAGGATCTGCACGGCCTGCGACGAGTCCGCCAGGCGGAACCCCGAAAGGCCTTCGTAGCGGTGCTTGGCGTCCTGGTCACCGGTGACGGCGAGCAGTGCCGTCGAATCACCCGTGGCGTAGGCGGCCGCCCATCGCAGAATCTGGTTTTTGGACTCGGTGCTGACTTCCGTGGTCAGTTGCCGGTAATTGGTGTAGTCGCCGGTCCCCTTGGGCTTGCCGGCACCGTTCTTCCAGACCGAGAAGGCGGGAGAGGCGGCCAGGCGGGGTCCTGAGGGGTCGAGCAGCACCGTCACGTCCAGTTGGAGCACGTGCGAGCTCACCGCCGGCGATTCGCTGCTCCCGGCCGGCGGGCCGGCCGTGGGGCTGCCCTGCGGGTCGGCGGTCGTGCCCGGAGTCGGCGTGCCGGTCGCTCCCGCCTGGGGGGCTCCGCCGGACGGCGACGCGGCCGCCCCGCCGGTCGGCGACGCGGATGCCCCTCCGGTCGGAGACGCGGACGCCCCGCCGGTCGGAGTGGCGGCCGGCCTGCCGGTGGCCGCCGGGGACGGAACCTGCGTGGTCCCCTCCCCCTGATCGGGCAGCACGACGAGGTAGTGGTGGATCTCGAAGTCGGTGAAGCCGAGCTTCTCCGTACCGAAATGCCGAGGGGTGAATCCGACCCAGTTCAGCGCCCGGTAGTCGAGCGGGGTCGAGCGCCCGTCAGGGCCCTCCGCGGACGCCCCTTCCGGGTCGAAGGACTCGGCGCGGGGCACGTCCTGCATCCTGCCGGCCAGGAAGTTGACGGCGGCCGTGTACGAAAGGTCGCGCCCCTGCGGGGTGACCGAGGACAGGTCGGGCTTCTCGCTCCCGCTCGAGAGTGCGACGAACACCGCGACGATGCTCAGCCCCGCGGCCACGAAGAGCGCGATCAGGATCCTCCTGGCCCGCCTGCGCGCGGTCGGCTCACTGGAACGCCGGGCGGGCACCATGGTGAAACGAGTGGGTGACTGTTCCGGCATCGTCCCTCCTCTATTTGTCATGTTGCAGCCAGGACCGTGCGGCCCTCACGCGGATGCGCAAGTGCCGGCCGCACTCACCCGCGGCGGCGATCGTTCCGGCCGCGGCGGCGGCCGCTGGACAGCTGGGTGGACGCCGTCAGCCGGCGTCCCTTGCGGCGGGGGGCCCGCAGCCGGTTCGCCCCCGGCATCTCCTGCTGGGGGTAACCGCGCGAGTCCCAGCGGACGGCGTCCACCGGGACGCCGCCGGGCAGCATGCGCACGGTGCCCGAGGCGGTGCGGCGCAGCGGCGAGATGCCGATGTACAGCCGGACCGGCCGGCCGTCCACGTAGAGCCTGCGGTTGCGCGTCCCGTTGATCTGCAGCCCCAGCCACGTCGCCAGCGACTCCCCGTTCAGCGGGGACAGGCTGACGGACGCCCAGCCGGCCGCCCCGCCGAGCACCGGGCCGTACATCAGCGCGTTCAGCCCCGGACCGAAAACGAGGAAGGCGATCAGGAACCCGAGCGCCGCCCCGACGATCACGGCGATGAGCGTGGTCAGCCTGACCGTGCGGGGCAGCGTGATGTCCTTGTTCAAGCTGCCGATCACCGCGGGCGGCGGCTTCAGCATGTTGGTGGCGGCCAGCATCGCCGGCCCCCTGACGCGGTCGTCCTCCTCGCTCATGCCTGGAACCGTGCGGGGTTGCACCCCGGACGCCATAACGATTCGCGACACGTCGCCGCCCTCCGGTTGCCCGGACGCCCTCGCCCGCGACGGTCAAAGGCATGCCGAAGTTGACCGACTACGCCCGCCAGGGCTTCCGGCGGCGGCGTCTCTTCCAGGAGACCGAGCTGCCCGAGTGGTGGAACATCGCGGTGTGGGCCGGTGTCGGCGGCATCATCCTGATGCTGGTGGTCAGCGCGGTGTTCGACCGCGATGAGTCCTCCGGTGCCGCCCCTTCCGCGAGCCAGGCACCGCGCTACCAGGTCCAGACACTCGACCCCCGCGGTCTCACCGCCTCTCCGAGCCCGGGGGAGGCGACGCCCACAGCGTCCGGGAGCCCTTCGCAGGTGCTTCCGACGGGAGCCGCCGCCAGCAACTTCACCGCCACCGCCGCGACCAGGGTCCCGATGACGGACGGCGGCGCGACGGTCGTCCCGGCCGGCGCCCTCAACGTGGCCGTGGCCTCCGCCAGGGCCATCGTGACCGGGAACTGGAAGGGCGTCCCCGTCATCGGCACGGCGCGGCCGTCTCCGGCCAAGGCCATGCCCCAGGGATCGGCGGTGCAGGGGATCACCGTCGCGGATCCCACCAAGACCGGCAACAGCCAGTACCGGTTCAGCGCGACGATCACGCATGCGGGCGGGGCGAGGCCGGATGTCGTCGACCTCCTGGTGGAGCCGGACGGGCACGGATACGCGGTCCGGGCGGGATAGCACACTCTGCGACTCGATCAGGCATCTCCTTGCCCTGAAAGCGAATCGGCGGACGGTCAAGGTCGATCGTCTCCCGCGCCCGGGGGGTGAGTGCAGAGCCGAGCAAGGTACCGGAACCGAGGTAGCGGCTAATGCCCTGGATGGACGAGGACAGCAGCCCCTGGAAGGGCTCCGAGGTCTCACCGCGCCCTCTGGACGGTGATGAGCTGCAGGACGGCCCGTCCTCGGCTCCGCCCGAGCCGACGGCGCTGCAGCCTGTGGCGGAGGGCGAGTTCCCGGACGACCTGGCCGAGCTCACGCCGGAACAGGTCGCCACGCTGGGTTCGGACCCCCGGATCGCCGCCGCGGCCCAGCAGCCGCAGAACGTCTCCGACATCCTCGCGGAGCAGTCGGCCATCGACCGCGGCGTGGACGGGCAGGGGAAGAACCCGTACGGCGACGCGGCGCTGCGGGGCGGGCCCGTCAAGCTCAACAAGGACAACCCGCTCGGGATGCAGCGGGCGCTGGAGGCCGCCGCGAAGGCCGCGCAGCTGGCCAAGGACCTCAAGGCCCCGCCCACCGGCACGCCGTCGGAGCAGACGCCCCAGAGCAACCCCAAGGAGGGGCTCAAGAAGGCGGCCGGCGAACTCGCCGAGGGCAAGCTGCGCGAGGCGGCCGCGAAGAAGGGCCTCCCGGCGAACTACGTCCCGTCGATGCCGGAAGGCGACAACCTCGGAGAGAAGGGCCTCAACCTTCTCGGGCAGGCCGCCGACATCGGCGCTCGCGCCCTGGCCGACCGGTACGCGCCCAAGGTGTACGACGGCGTCAAGGACTCCGGTGCCGGCGGCAAGGCGCTCGACAAGTTCGAGCAGTCCAACATCGGCCAGAAGATACCCAAGTCGTTCTGGGACGGTTTCCGGCGCCGGAAGGGCGGCGCGCAGAACACGGCCGGCGCCGGCCAGCAGAGCAAGGACAGGGCCGACGGCAAGAAGTCGGAGAAGGACAAGAAGCGCGGCAAGCTCAAGGTGATGCTGGCCGCCAGCGTTTCGATCCTCGTCCCGTTCCTCTGCATCATCCTCATCGCCGGGATGCTCCTGGGCGTCAACGTCGACGACGACGTCCCGGAGTCCCAGCCCGAGCAGACCTCGGACACCAAGGTCGCCGAGTACTTCCCCGGCAACTGGCAGCGGATCCTCAAGCAGGCGTCGGAGCAGACCTCGGGCAGTGCGCAGGACTACTCCGAGGTCCCCTGGACGATCCTGGCGGGTCTCGCCAAGGCGCAGACCGACTTCGCCCGCTACAGCCCCTACGACAACGTCGACCGCGACCCCGGGCGCAAGTCGAAGGAGGTCCCCGGCGGGAACGGCTCCGGCGACGGCACCGGCGGCGTGGACGTGAACGTCAGCAACACCGTGGGCGCGGGGCCGGGGCCGGTCCAGGGGGTGACCGGCGCGGGCTCGGCCGCCACCGTGCCCGGCACCGGGAGCGACCACGTCGCGCCGCCGGACGGCGATCTCAGCCATCAGCTCGGCTGGTTCCTCTGGGCTCTGCGGATGCAGGAGTCGAACGGCGTCTACGACCGCAATGCCGGGACGAACAAGAGCACCGCCTGTGGTGCCTACCAGTACATCACCAGCACCTGGAACAACTACGGGGGCTACGCGAGGGCGTGCGAGGCCCCGCCGAGCGTGCAGGACCGCCGGGCCAAAGAGGACATCCTCAAGAAGTGGAACAAGTACCACAAGTGGCAGCCGGTCGCCGTCGACCACTTCACCGGAAGTTGGGGACCCTACCCGGAGAAGTGGGACCAGTGCCCGGGGGCCTGTGACTTCAACCCGACGGCCTGGAAGTACGTCGACGGCGTCATGACGAAGATGCGGGCCGCGGCACAGGCGCACCCGGCCGGCTCCGGCGGCACGCAGCCCGCCTCGTACAATGTCGAGCCCGCCGGGCCCTGGGCGCAGACCGCCGCGCTCCGCGTGGACAAGGGAACGTCCGAGGCGGGGAGCCCCGGCCTCCGCGCCTGGGGCTGCGACGTCGACAACCCGGACCCCGACATCGGCGGCAAGGACAACCAGGGCAGCGGGCCGTACCTGCTCACTCCCGCCGCTGCGGGCCAGATGCGGTCGCACGGCCTCGATCCGCAGAATCCGTGCCTGTCCTCGTACTTCGTGGCCTTCGAGCTCGTCAAGGCGGCGGAGAAGGTGCACCGCGACCCGAAGAGCCCCAAGTGGAAGCCCGACGGTAACGAAAAGGACCAGGAGAACGCCCGCAAGTACTGGAGCAAGGTCATCGCGACCTCCGGCATCTTCGTGGAGCGCACCGCGAACCCCGAGGGGCCCTGCGCCGTCCCCCCGCCGGACGATCCCGAGAAGCCGTGGTCGGTCAGCTTCAAGATCATTTCGATCTGGCGCTGCGAGACCAACCGCCTCCAGAACCTCTACCTGGTCACCGGCGGAAAGTACCAGGAGGGCGGGTTCAAGTACTCCGTACAGGACAACCGTCCCGCCGCCGTCGAGAGCCTCGTCAACGAGGCGATGTCGGTCAGCTACGGAGCCGGCAAATGGAAGACCGAGGGGTGCGACAACGGCAAGGACTCGCGCCAGGGCATCTTCCCGATGACCAAGAAGGAGGCGGAGGAGGCCGGCGTCGAGGACCGGTGCGATGTCGACAAGAACATCGCCGGCGCCGCCAAGCTGGTGCTGTCCGTCGAGAAGGTCCCGCCGGAGGAGCGCCCGCACGACCTCGGGGTCTTCCAGCCGATGGTCGGTGGCTGGCAGAAGCTCAGCATCGCCATGGGCACCGACCTCAAGCTGTTCTCTGTGATCGGCCCCGGACAGAACAGCTTCGAAGCGTCGGACGAGTGCCTCACGGTGATGAGGAAGTTCCTCACCGACATCGCCCCGTTCGCGACCGAGTTCGCGTCGCTGAAGAAGCCTCCGGGCTCCGACAAGGTGTACAGCGAGTGGCAGCCGAAGCTGGACAAGGTGGAGGAGGCCCACGGGATCACCGACCCCGGCAGCGATCGCGCCTGCATGATCGGGTCCTGGGCGCCCGGCTTCAACAACACGCTCGCCCAGATCGCCACCGACCTGGCGGGGAGCGGAGCGAACGGCACCAACCTCAACGGCCTGGGCAACTACTACCAGGGCAGGGAGGACGCCAACAAGGAGACCCCGCCGGTCGTCGGCGAGGACACCCTGGTCATCCCGCGGCTGGCACTGCGTCCGCTGAAGCCGGTCGGCGCGCCGGTCGCCCCGGACGCGACCGAGGCGTGGTCCCGCCTCGGCAACACCGAGGGCGTGCTGCTCCCGCTGGAGCAGGTCGCGGTCGAGTACGCCTGGTTCTTCGGCGGCGTCATCCCCCCGTTCAACAGCGCGGGCAAGCTGATCGGCTCGCTCGCCACCGGCGGCGGCGGCGCGGTGGACAACGGCACCGTGCAGGTGACGGTCGGGCCGGACGGCTGCCCCGAGAACGCCCCGAACAACACCCTGCGTGAGGGGGCCAAGGAGATCGGCATCCGCAAGCTGTGCGTGGACTCGGTGGCCCAGGCCCGCACGCCTCAGGCCGCGATGGCCATCAAGTGGGCGCTCACCCACCTCGGCTGGCCCTACGCCCCGCTCGACTCGGGAAAGCGGAACGACCCCGGCTGGGCCGACTGCTCCAGCTTCGTCTCCAGGGCCTACCGCGACAGCGGTGCCATTCCGAACCTGTACCCGAAGGGCAGCAACGCCCCCGTCACCACCACGTTCGTGGGGGCCCGCTGGACGCACAAGATCTCGCTCAGCCAGGCGAAGCCCGGAGATCTCGTGGAGCCCCACTCCGGCCACGTGGCCATGCAACTGGCCGACGGCTACAAGGTGCACACCAACCAGACCGGGGACGTCTCCAAGGTAGAGCGCGCCTATTCCGGTGCTTACTGGGTCGGCTGGATCGACCCCAGCAAGGTGTGAGACCTCGCCCATGACGGCCGCCGATTCCGCGTGATCTTGATCACGCGGAATCGGCGCAACGGCCGTTTTCTTTTCTGTCGTCGATCCGCCTACAAGACTTGCCAAAAGCAGACACAGTGCACCTTCCACTTGCGAGTGAGGTGTGCTGTGCGCGACAATTGATGAGCACATTGCAAACAGAGCCGACCCGGCCCCGTTTGCGTCTCATCAGACGCGCACAGAAGCCGGGTCCATCACCCGGCTTCTCGCGCCTTCACCGAAAGGAACAACCGTGAACAGCGCGAAGCCGAACAACCGACGCATCCAGCTCATCGTCCTGGCCGTCGCGGCCGCACTGGCCGCCGCCGGCCTGACGTTCGGTCTCATCAAGATGACCGGCTCGGACAGCGACGGCGACCACGCCGACCCCAAGCCCACCGCGACGGCCCCGGCGACCGAGAACCAGCCCCGTCCGGTCATCGCGATGGTCGAGCAGGGCGAGCAGCACGCCCTGCTGACCTTCAAGGTCTACCCCCAGGGCGGTCAGGTGACCGGGACCTACACGCTGGTGCACTTCGACGGCAACGGCCGCAAGGTCGAGGACCCGAAGGCGAAGGCATTCAACGGCGTGGGCACGGGCAACACGTTCGAGCTCAACGGCCTGGGCGACTACGGGCCGGTCAAGGGCACCCTCTCCACGGACGGGACCCGCCTCACGTTCGACCAGACCTTCGGTGTGGAAGAGACCGAGTGGCAGGTCATCGGCTCCGAGAGCGTGTTCGACGGCAAGGTCAACGACTACGCCAAGAAGTTCGAGTCGTGCTCCAAGAAGCACGACTACAACCCCTGCGAGGGCGTCAGCTGAACGCCCGCGCAGGCGCAGGTTCCCCGAACCTGCGGGAACACGACCCGAACCCCGACGACGACCGGCCTCCACCCCAGCGGGGTGGAGGCCGGCTCTTCTTTCGGCTCCCGGCGCCTTCCGGCTAGGTCCTGTCCGCGGAGGCCCCGGCCACGCGCGCGAACGCGTGAACTGGCCGGTGGAGCGAAGCCGGAGGCGAGCGGAACCGGGCAGATCGCGAAGCGATGCCGCGTTCGCCCCAGGCCCGGTCACGCAGCGAGCCGCCAGGCGAGCTAAGTGGGCCGGGACTGTGAAACACAGCCGCCAGGCGAGCGAAGTGGGCCGGGACTGTGGAACACGGCTACGTCCTTGACATCTCGTCCCGGTACATGTCCCGCAGCACCCTCCGGATGTCGACCGGAGTGTTCGCGTTCGCCGCCAGCCGGGGGTCGACCTGGGTCATCCGCCTGCTGTCCTGGAGAGACCGCTCCAGATCGCTCAGCCGGTCGAGCACCGCCTGGTTCTCCGAGCGTTCGCCACGGCCCTCCCTCTCGAACACGTCCCGCAGGTCGTCGAGGTTGCGGATGATCGCCGCCGCGGCCCCGGAGTCGGTCGGCCGCTGGGAGATGGCACCGACCAGCCTGTCGATCTCCTGATGCACCTGCTGCTGCGCCTGCTGGTTGCTCTTGGTGATCTGGTCGGCGAGCCGCGTCAGCTCGCCGGCGTCGATCATGCTGCTCGGATCGGCCATCTGCACCCGCAGTTCACAGACGCCGCGCGCCGAGCGGGACGCGTCGACCGCGTCCCGGAACATGGCGCTCAGCCGGTCGACCTGCTGGGCGGACTCCCGCTGCATCTGGGTGAGCCGGGCGTACTCCTCTCCGAAGAACTCCCCGGTGATCGCTCCCGTGTTCATCGTGTCGTGCAGGTTCTTGGTCTCCATGGCGATGCTCGCCATGGAGCGGATCTCCCCTTCGAGCTGGCGCTGGAGGTTGCCGGCCGACGCGAAGGTGCCGTCCGGCATCTCGATGCGGATCGTGTTGAAGTCTCCGATCTCTCTCCGCGCAGCGGTCATCACACCGCTCACCGCCTCCAGATCGCGGTGCTGGCGAATGTCGCGGCTCGGCATGTCGACGTCGTTGGCCCAGTCCCGGGCCGCCTCCACGGCGGCGACCTCCCCCCGGCGGGGGGCGATGGTGATGCGTGAGATCTCCTCGTCCTTGCCCCCCTCGAGCCAGCGCTCCACCCGCACCTTCACCTCGGGAAGGCGCGTGTCGAGCCCGTGGGCTTCGAGGACGTTGACGATCTCGCCTTCATCGGTGATGTAGCCGCGCTCCCTGAGCTGCGCCGTCATCCGGGCGATCTGCTGATCCTGGTTCTCCATGACCCCGTCGGAGGTCATCTGGGCCCGCCGGTCGCGCGCGGGGAGGAACAGGTGCGGGAGCATGCCCAACTGCTCGGCGGTGATGCCCTGGGGCCGGCCGCCCGCGAACTCCACGTTGGGGGCGAGCAGTCCCTGGTTGCTGACCGCGAGCTGACTGGCGTTCAGCCCCATCGCGCTCGCCGCGTCGGCGAGCGCCCGCATCTTCTCCTCGTCGTTGACGAACCCGGTGAACTCCGGGTTGAGCCCGCCGGGCTGCCCTTCGCCCCACTGCCGGGCCCGCAGCATGTTCAGGCCCTCCTCGGCGTGCTGGCCCATCAGCCGCCGCTGCTCCTCGGAGTCGCTGACGCGGATGATGTTGCGATGCCAGTCGTCGGCCTGCCGCAGACCCGACCGGGCGCTCCCGGCCGTGGGCATGCCCGCCGCGGAGATCGCCTCCATGCCCGTCCCGTCGCCGCCGGCGCCGGAGCGCACGCCTCTGACGCCGTTGACCCCGGCCTGGATGCCGCGCCCGGCCGCGGCGGAGCCGGTGAAGGCCATCAGCGGCAGCGTCGCCAGCACCGCCGGCGGCGCCACCATCGTCAGGCCTGCCAGGCCGGCGGTCAGCCCGGCGTACGCGGCCGCACGCTGCGCGGGCGACCCGGACGCGGCCTTGCGCTGCAGGGCGTTGACACCCTGCTGGAGCTTCGCGCGGCTGCCGTCGTACTTGTCCTTCGCCCAGTCGGTGATCGGGCGGGTGGCTCGCTGCGCCCCCCGCTTCGCCACACCGGCGACCGCCCTCGTCGCACGGTTGTTGAGCATGCGCCGCTGCAGCGACCGCTCGTCCAGGGCTGCCAGCCGCGCCTTGCCCACGCCGAGGCGGCCGAGGCGCTGGGACACCTGCTGGCCGGCGTTGCGCGACAGCCTCCGGTCACCACTGCTCCGCAACACGATGGCCGAGGCGAACCCCGTGGCCCCTGTGGTGGAGGAGATGTCCCCCAGGCTCAGGATCTTGCTGATCTTTCTGAACAGGAACAGCGCCACCAGGGGGGCCGCGCCTTGCGCGACCTGCTGGAAGAAGTTCGGGGTGGCATCGTTGGTGGTCGCCTCGATGGCCTGGTACGTGGTATCGGTGAGCATGGTCAGGAACGTCAGCCCGAGGGTGAAGAGAGCATCACCCGCCGCCGCCGCTCCGGTGAGTTTGAGCAGTCTCATGCCTTGCGGCAGGCCTGCTCCTATCAGCAGAAGTGTCAATGGCAAGATCATGACTAGTCCTGCCAAACCCACACTGGACACCGTCATACCGATCGCCATCGGTCCCATGACGAAGAGGAAGACGAAGGCGACGATCATCGACATCAGGCCCTGGGTGAGCCGCTGGGCCTGGTTCTTGCCCAGCCAGGCGCTGACGAAGTTCCAGTCGGCCTGGCAGGCCGGCTCGCTCGCGTAGCAGTTCCCCAGCTTGTCCTTGAGCTCGTCGTCGCCGTTGAAGTAGAACGTGCCCATCGTGCCGTTGTCGCAGAGGAAGCAGAGCACGTCGATGCCGGCGACGCTGAACTGGTGCCCGCTCTTGTCATCCTCGTAGGTGACGTCGCTGTAGAGCTTCTCGCAGGCCTTCGCCTTGTCCTTGGTGTCGGTGGCCTTGTCCCACTGCGGGATCGTGTGGGCGCTGCCGAGCCCGTCGTCGTTGGCCTTGCAGGCGCCCCAGGCGATCATGATCATCTGCTCGTCCGCGGCGGGGTCGATGAAGTACCCGCGGGCCGAGTTCGCCGTGGTCTTGCCCTTGCCGTGGCCGGTGGCCAGGTCGTAGGCCTCCAGCTTGCTCTCGGTGCTCACATCGGCGTTGGCTTCGAGCCAGCGACAGGACGCATGGGCCGGCGAGGGGAACTGCTTCGTCCCTTCGCCGAACTGCGCGGCCTGCCAGGAACGGACGAGCGAGATCTCCCACATCTTGCTCACCTGCACCATCGCCTGTTTGCCATCGGCGAGCGAGGTCTTCTCGTTCCGGCTCATGTACTCGTCGTTGAGTTTTTCGTCGAGTTGCGCGCAGGTGACCTTGCCCGCTCCGCCGTCCGGATGGCCGTCGTAGAACACGGGATTCGTCGCCACGCCGTCGTTGACTCTGCCGATTTTCTGCAGGTCGTAAAGCGAGTCCGACATGGTGCCGAACCAGCCCTGGACGGTCTTGGCCATCCACGGCGCGGTGTACGCCGCCGTCGGGTTGTCCTGGTGCTTGTCGGCCTGGTCGCCGATGAAGAAGATCAACCCGTTCGCGGCCAGGAACACCATGATCAGGCGCATCGCGGCCGCGGGCCCCCGGCGGTGGCCGCTGCTGGACCAGCGCCGGAACACCGCCGCCATGACGAAGATCCACGAAGGGATCAGGAACCACGCCGCGTACAGGGAGAAGGTGCGCACGACGGAGTTGATCGGATCCGCCGCCCGGCAGATCATGTCGAACGAGTAGCCGAACCCCATGAGCGCGCCGATGATCCGCCAGCAGAGCGCCGCCGCCATGAACATCAGGCTGGCGATCATCGAGACGAACCGCTGGGTCTTGAAGATCCGGGCGTTGTCCACCACGAAGAGCTCGAAGGACGTCCACCGGTGCAGCGGCAGGAAGGTCCTCGCCTCGTTGTAGACGTCGCAGTCGTCCTGCTTGATGTCGTAGGTGGGGACGTCGTCGTCCGGCGCCGCCGCGAGCAGGCGCCCGCCGGAGCCCGCCCCGGGCTGCGCCACGGGGGCGTAGGAAGCGGAGGGCGCCGACGGCGCGGAGGGCGCCGGCGCTGCGGCAGGCGCCGACGGCGCGGCGGGCGCGGCCGCGTGCGACGACCGGCCGCCGGACCCGAACCCCTCGGTCTGCCCGGAGAGCAGGGCCAGACCGCCGAAGACGGTCAGCGCGAGCACCCACACCAGGAGCTGGACTCCACGGCGCGGGCTCTGGCGCGCAGGCTTCGCACCGCCCGGCTCCGCCCGGTCGGGGCGGCTCTGCTTCCGCGGGTCGCCGCGGCGGGCCGGGCCGGGCCTCAGCCGACGAGCCATGGGTTCTGCTCCTCCCCCGCCCGCGGCGGCGCGGCGGTGACGTCGTGCCCCGTGTGCGGCGCGGCGTTGATGTCCGGCCCCGCCGGGGCCTGGACCGCGCCGTTCTGCCCCGGCGGCGCGGCGGCGCCGGGCTGTTCCATCCGCGCGGCCGCGGCGACGGCCGCCTCGTACTCGGCCCGCTCGGCCTCCTCGCGCTTGCGGCGGTCCTCCTCGCGCTTGCGGCGGTCCTCCGGGTTCGTGCTGTACGCCTGCGCCGCCTCCGGCGGCGTGGGTCCGAGGACGACCTGGGCGTGCCGCCCGAACAGGTCACGGAAGATGCCCCGCGCCCAGCGCGCCGGTTTGCCGTCCTCCGCCGGCAGCGGGCCGAACTCGCGGATCTGCGCGAGCCGTTCGGCGGTCGGCTGCAGGCCGCACAGCCTCAGCGCCGTCTCCGCCTCGCGCTTCTCGTTCAGCTTCAGCACCAGCACCCGGCTCAGGTAGGACTCCAGGTCCTTGGTGACCACGTCCGCGATCCGCTGGGTGAGGAACACCGGCATGATGTTCAGCGACCGGCCCTCGCGGGAGATGCGCTGCAGCGAGGCCAGGCCCTCGGCCTGCGAGAGGAAGGTCCACGCCTCGTCCACGATCAGCACGCCCGAGCGGTTGGCGATGAGGATCTCCAGCGAGGCGCGGATGACCAGGCGCACCGCCGCGAGCGCGATGCGCTCCGACACCGAGTACTCGCTCGGCGTCTTCCCCTCCGGCAGGCCGAGCTCGCGGTCGAAGTCGACCAGCGTGAGCCGCTGCGACATGTCCAGGCGGGGCAGCGGCTGGAGGGCGATGCCGAGGGAGAACATGGAGGACGCCTCCATCTGCTGCTCCACCAGGCCGCGCACCCTCTCGGCGTCGTCGCCGGGGACGTACTTCAGGGCGTCCCAGACGCAGCGCGCGCCGTTGAGCGCGCCCCGCTTCAGCCCGGAGCCGAGTGCGAGCCGCTCCGACAGCGAGAGCCCGTCGCGGGAGTCGTCCAGCGCGGACAGGATGTGCACGTTCGCGATCTCGGCCGCGATCGTCGGCGGCGCGTACCGGAACGGGTCGAAGGCCCCGGGCGACTCCTCCAGTGCCGACATCGACACCCGGCCGGCGGGGATCCCCAGCCGCTGGACGTAGTCCACCATCCCGTAGAGGGAGTCGCCGCCCTTCGGGTTCACGAAGATCACCGGTAGCCCGTTCAGCGCGGCCTGGGTGGCGACGGACTGCGCGAAGAAGGTCTTGCCGCTGCCCGGGTCCCCGAAGATCCCGAAGACCGGCGGCAGGTTCTTGCGGGGGGCGCCGAGGGGGTCGACGAAGAACGGCGTGCCGTCCGGGTCGATGAGCCCGCCGTAGACGCCGAGGTCGTCACCGAGGTCGGAGAACGCCTGGAGCCCCGCGTGCGAGACCATCGGCACGTTGACGTCCTGCAGGAACGGGTTCACCCGGACGGACGAGCAGGGGAGGGTCTCCTCCAGGGCCTGGATCTGGCGGTGCTCCAGCGCCTTCATCTGGATCCCGTAGTACTGGGCGAGGAACTCCATGTAGGTCTCGGTGGCGTCGGTCATCTCCCGGGCCATGATGAAGCTGCACCTGGCCAGCATGGGCTGGTTGGAGTTCGCGAGGTAGTCCTCGACCTCCTTGGCCTGCTGGAAGGTCTGGGACAGCTCGACCTTCTCCAGGTCCTGGGTCTTGCGCTCCTCCTCCATGTTGGACATGATCCGGCGCTGCGCCCGGCGGGCCCTCGACCGCGTCAGGTTCGCCGGTTCGAGCTCGGCCCTGATCGAGATGACGTGCGGGGCGTCGCCGGGGTGGCTGATCACATCCAGGGCCCACTGGGCCTCCGGGGACGGCATGACCGGCTGGTCGAACCGCATGACGGCGGCCATCTCCAGCTCGCCGATGCCGGTGACGCCGAGCCGGGTCGGCATCTCCTCGATCACCGCGTCCGGGCCCCGCCCGAGGTTGTACCAGGACTCCAGCTGGTCGAGCTCCTGGCGGGTCGGCTCCTGCGCGTCCGCCCGCTTGAAGATCGAGGCGATGTGCTCCATGTCCTTCTGGTAGTCGGACAGGTCGGGGACGTCGTCGGCCATGGAGTCCTTGACCAGGTCGGTCAGGGCCCTGATCGTCCCCATGCCGCCCTGCGAGCCCTTGCCCGCGCGGGACGTCTTGTCCATGAGCGACGACCGGAGCTGCACACCGACGAACAGGACGCGCTTCGGGGCCAGGAAGCCGAAGGCCTCGGCCTGGTAGGCGCGCAGTTCGTCGGTGTTCTCCTTCGGCGGGGTGACGAGGTCGTCCCAAGTGATCGAGACCAGATGGACGTTGCGGTTGTTGGACAGGGTCGCCAGCCCGCCCACGGGCTGCCGCGACGTCCGGCCCAGGTCGCCCAGGAGCCTGGCCAGCGGCGCCGCCATGGACAGCTGCTCCGCCGGGTCCTCCCACTTCATCGGCGACAGGCGCACGGTGCGGTAGATCCACACCTCGCCGTTGTAGCCGACGTAGACGCCGTCGGCGGTACGCCAGGCGTACGGAGTGGTCCACATGGTGGCGGTGTCGGCCTCGGAACGGCCTGCGCGGCTGGTCCCGGTGACACGTCCGAGCGCCGCCCTCAGGTTGACCATGTGCTGTCATCTCCCTGGTCGTGTTGGCTCTCAGGGAGACAGTCCGGCAACCGGGGCTGGCGGCATCCATCATTGTCCGCACAGTCGCTAATAGAGATTCCGGCCGCTTCGCCGACCGGGTGACAACCAGAGCGCTGAGGACACTGAGTGATGGCAACTGCGCCGAACCTCGTCGTCGCGGGGGATCCGGGCGTCGCCCGGAGTTTGCGGGAGACCGGCCGGTTCTCCGCGGTGTACGACGCCGCCTCCGCGGCGGAACTTCGCGACCTGTCCAAGAGCGGGCGGGTCGGCTCCCCTGCCGCCTTCATGTTCGCCCCGGGGTTCGTCGAGGACCTCCCGGGCGCCGGCGTGTCCGTCCTTGCGAACGGGCTCGCCGGCCGCGGATTCACCGTGCTCGTGCACGGATACTTCGCGGAACGCGGCGACACCTTCGCACCGGGCGTCCACGTCATCGGCGGGCAGCTCAAGATGTCGGACCTGCTGGCGCTGTTCGGCATCGGGGGTCCGCCGCCGGCCCAGCCCGCCGCCCCGCCACCGGCCGCGTCCCGGCCGCCGGCCGCGTCCCAGACGCAGGCCGCCGGGCAGCAGCAACCGGTGGCCCAACCTTTCGCGGCCGCCCCGCCGCCCGCGGAGCAACCGCCCGCGCAGGCACCCGCAGAACAACCGCCTGCCACCGGTCAGCCTTCTGCCGGGGGTTGGAACCCGAACCCGGCGCAGCCTCCGTCCTTCGCGCAGGGGCCCGGTGCCGCGCCGCCGCAGGCGGCCGAACCGCCCGCGCCCTCCGCCCCGGCGCCGAACCACCAGCCGTGGGGCGCTGCCGCGCCCGGGCAGCAGGGGTTCGCGGGGCAGCAGCCCGTCCCGGGAGGCCATGCGGAGCCGGCGCCGGACCAGGGGTCGGTAACGAGGCAGGACCACAACGCGATGCCGGCCCAGCCGTCCTCGAACGGGTGGCCGGGCCCCCAGCAGACCGCGGCGGCAGCCCCGCAGGTCCCCGCGCCCCCCGTGCCTCTGGGGCGGGTCATCGCGATCGCCTCGGCCAAGGGCGGCGTGGGCAAGACCACGACGGCCGTGAACCTGTCGGTCTACGCGGCCAGGCATCTGCACGCGGCCGGCCGGCCCGGGAGGGTGGCGCTGGTCGACACCAACTTCCAGCAGGCCGACGTCGCGCGGTACCTGAACGTGGAGTCGCCGACGGTCCTCGACATGCTCCGGGTGAACGGATCACTCAGGGTGGAGAACGTGCGCACCCATCTCGCGCACATCCCGGACGCCGACCTGTTCACCCTGCTCGGGCCGCAGGACGTCACCATGGCCGACCCGGCGCTGATCAACGCGATGCTGTACCGGCGGATCATCACGGTGCTGCGGCAGGCGTTCGACTACGTGTTCGTCGACACGCCCGTCGCCGAGCTCTTCCACATGACGTTCACCGACCTGATCCTGCCCGAGGCCGACGCGATCCTGGTCCCGGTCGAGCCCAACCGGGTGACGCTGGAGGCCGCCCGCGCCTGGCTCAGCGCGATCACCATGGCGCGGCACTCCCGGAGCGGCGGCGTCGACCCCGAGAAGCTGTCGCTGATCCTCAACCGGGCCCGCGCGGACGTGGACTGCAGCCCGGAGGACGTCATGGACCTGATGCCCGGATGGCGGTTCGTCGGCATGATCCCGGAGGACCTGGAGTGGACGCAGGCCGCCAACAACCGCCGGCTGAACGCGCTGCAGATCGGCCCGGACCTGGAGGCGACCTTCCGCGAGATCCTCCAGTTCGTCACCGGGGACCCGGTGTTCGGCCAGCCCATGGCCGCGCATTCGGGGGGCGGCCGGGGCGGCATCTGGAAGAGGCTCCTCGGCATGGACCCCAAGTGATCATCCTCGAACCGGCCCTGTCACAAGAAAGGAAGCGGCCATATGGCAGCGCAAAATGAGCCCGTCACCGGAATGGACTTCTGGGCGGCCATCGGCGTCGGCCAGGAGGAGGACGATGGGCCGGAAGAGCAACCCTCGCAGGACAAGCTCCTGGTGACCGGCGCCCCTGCCTCCGCGCCGGCGGACACGGGCACCTCCGCGCCGGCGGACACGGGCGCCGCCACAGGTACCGCCAACGGTTCTGGCCCGGGTTCCGAGACGGGAGCCGACCAGCGGGGTCCGCAGGACGACTGGGCATCACTGTTCTCCGCCTGGGACGACTCCGCCAACGGCGCCGCTCCCGCACCGGGGCGACCGGCCGCCGGATCCCCGTCCGACCAGGCGGTGGCCGGGGCGGGCGCCGGGGCGGGCGGGGCGCAGGCTCCGGCTCCGTCGGCCGCCGCGAAGCCGAAGGCGCAGGAGAGGCCCCGGAAGCAGGAGCCGAGGGAGCCCGCGGACACGCCGCCGGAGCAGCCTCCCGAGACCCCCGAGGACGCGCAGAGCGCCGAAGCCCCGTCCGCGCCGAAGGCGGGCGGGACGGCGGAGGCCTCCGCGTCCGCGCAGGATCACCGGACCACGCGCAGCACGCCGTTCGGAACGGCCGGGCATGCCACCGAGACCGCGGCACCCGCCCAGGCTCCGCAGGTCGAGAAGGCCCCGCAGGTCGAGCAGGTCGAGCAGGCCGCGCAGGTCGAGCAGACCCCGCAGGAGCCCGAGGATGCCGCCACGCCCCAGCCGCCGCCCGCGGCCGACCCGGCGTGGGCCATCGCGGAGCGCATCGCCACCACGCTCCGCCCCCGGGTGGCCGAACTCTGGCTGGAGGTCCTCACCCGGCACACGGGCGGGGATCCGGCCATGGCCAGCAGGGTCTACCACGTACTGAACGGCACCCACCTGCTCGGCGAGCTGATGCGCGACGAGACGATCGACGAGGTGCACGTCCACGGGACCCAGGTGACCGTCTGCGGAGCGCGCGGCATCCGCCAGATCCCGGGGTTCCCCAACCTCGCCGCGTCCCGCCGGGCCGTCAAGACGATCACGGCCTCCCGGGAGAAGCGGGGCCTGGTCGTCTCGAAGGTCAACGACTCCGTCGTGATCAGCCGGCGGAGCGGCACGGTCCCGAACACCAACGCCCTCGTCGCCAGCGGCGTCGTCGGCGGGGACCAGCTCGCCCGGATCCGGCAGGCGCTGCAGCAGATGCAGACGGTGACCGTGACCGGCCCGGCCGCGCGGATCGTCATCCGCGCGCTCGCCTCGCTGATCCCGGAGGGAAGCCGCGTCTTCCTCGGGGCGTACGCGACGCTCCCCGCCGGGTGCGTCACCGCGGTGAGCCCGATGGAGGCCGACTACGTGCTCGGCGTGCGCCCGGGCGCGGTGGCCGAGGAGATGGCGGGCGCGGGGCAGGTCGGCGCCCTCATCGCCAACCCGGAGACGCAGTTCCCGGCGGCGCTGCGGTTCGCCGTCACGGGGCCGTCCGCCGCGCCGGAGCGGCTCGTCGACCGCTGACCGCCCACCGGAGCCGCGGCGCCGCCCACGGCCCGCACCCGGTTCCCCAGGAACGACGAAGGGGCGCCGCTCGCCACGTCCAGCGAGCGGCGCCCCTTCGCGTGTCGGCTCAGTCGCGTGTCAGCTCAGGTGAACGGCGCGCTCGTGCTTCCCCTCGCCTATCTCCAGCACTCTCGCACGCGCCGCAGCATCGGCCAGCGGCGCGATGAGACGGGCCAGGGGGGCGCGCTGCGGGGTGCCCGGTATCGCGGCCAGTTCGGTGACCCGGCGCACCCCCGTCGCCCCGTGGAGTTCGAAGCCGCGGACGGGGTGGGCCCAGAGCCTGCCCTGCGCCGTGTCCATCACCGGCACCGCCCGATCGCCGGGGGCGACGGCGATATCGCCTAAAACCCAGCCGGTCCGCTGCGCCGCGTCGGCGTAGGCGATGACCTGCTCAAGGTCACGCCGCAGCCGCGACACGCAGGAGCCGCCGAACGTGACCGGCGGACCGGCCAGCGCGACGGCGTCGCGGCATCCCAGCCGGCCCGCGATCTCGGCGACCCGTTCGAGGACACTGCGGTGAACGTGGCCCACCTGCTCTCCATCCACGGTCAGCAGCACCACGTTCGCGCGGCCCTGCGAATCGGCCATCGGTTCCCCCTGCCCGGGCGGCCCCCCGGCCGCCAGGGACGGTTCAGGCAGTACGCATGTCCACGACACGGTCGGAGTCGAGGATGAAGCTCGCGGCCTCGTCCGGAGTGACCCCCAGGACGTCGATGACCAGCCGGATCGGACCGACCTTCTCGGCGTCGCAGCGGTGGCACCTGGTCCGGTTGTCCCCGTACACCTTCATCGAGGGGTTCTGGTCGCCGTTGCTGTGCCTGCTCGGACGCGGGCAGTGCCACAGGTTCCCGTCGTCGGAGGAGGAGCCGAGCCGCGTCAGCACCGTCCGGACGTCCACCGACTTGGCCTCGGCGATCCGCTTGTTGTGCGGCGAGACGGGGACGGGCGGCACCATGTCGGCGCCGCGGCGCCCGGCCCGCAGCTCCTGCCGGTACTTGGCCGCCTCGCGCCGCAGCTTCTCCAGGTCGACGCCCTGGGTCGGGTCGTCCTTGGTGACCGGGGCGGGCTCGTTGCCGGTGGACAGGTAGGGGAACCGGTCGTCGGCCCGCCGCCGCAGCGCCGCGACGAGCACGAAGGTGGCCAGCGCGTCCCGGGCCGAGTCCGGCGGGACCATGCGCAGCCGCGCCGCGTACCGGATCACGGTCGCGGCCTCCGGGGTGACCAACTGCTGCGCGCCGGAGCCGACCTGCACGGTCGGGACGCCTTCGGCGTCCTGGCCGCCGACCTGGCCCCACTCCAGGTACCCGGGGGGCCGGCCCGCGTCGGTGAAGGCCTCCCCCTGCGGGTCCAGCCGCGAGAACTCGAGGACGGTCCCGCCGGCGTAGGCGTCGACGCGGCGGCCGGCGAAGCCGCACAGTGCCGCGTACGGGACGAGGCAGTTCGGGTCCTCGGGCGCGAGGTAGATCACGCGCGATCGGAAGTCGGCCGCGGTCAGGCCGCTCGCCCGCAGGCCGGCGATGGTCGCGGCGATCACGTCCTCGTCGTCGCCCGGAACCAGGTCGACCGACTTGACCCCTTCGATCGCCGGAGGTGAACCGGTGGTGCGAACGGCCAGCACGTAATCGGTCAACTGGTGCATCTGGTCTCCTTTGTAGTGTGCCGCCCCCGTGTGTCACGCATGACTGTCCACGCGACGGGGCGAGCCGCATGCTTTATTTGTCAACCGGTTCGTCGGCGCTCGTCGTCCGGTCCTCTGGTACTTGCCGATCCGACCTGGCCCGAAACGGTTATGACTGAAGAGTGGACACCGGCCGGGGCGACCGGTGCCGCACCTGGCCGGAATCGGCCGGGTGCCGACGTTACCGCCGGCCGTCCGCGGCCGGCGGCTGGACACGGAGAAGGGTGCACAGTGCCAACGCAAACCAAGGAAGAATTCTACGTCCGGCGCCTCTTCGACGACGACGTTCCCGTGTTCGTGGACGCGACCAAGTACGTCCGGCAGGACCTGCCGTACCCGCTCAGCGCCAAGAAGGCGCTGAAGGCGACCTGCGGGGTGCGGACGGACAACGAGGTCCTGGCGTTCAGCCTGCGCAACTACACCGGCAAGCAGGCCGAGCGGGAGGTCGAGCACGTCGAGAGCACCGTCGCCGGGCGGGTGACGGCGCAGAACCAGCTGCGGCTGCGCATGCCGCGCAGGACCCTGCACGGCCTGAACGAGACGGCGCGGGCCCTGTCGGTCGTCCTCGGCGACGAAGTGATCACCGAGCTGGACGGCGACCTCTACGTCCTGACCCTCGCCCGCGCCGGCAACGAGGGGACGCTGACCCTGGCCGGCAAGCTGACCAGGTCGGAGGGCGGCTTCGTCCGGTCCGACGTCAGCGACGCCGACACCGAGTTCGAACTCCCCGTCGCGGGGGTGCGGCTGCGCATCTTCCTGCGCTCCCCCGTCCGGGACCGCATCATCGCCTACGGGTTCAGCGGCTACCTCACCCGCAAGCCCGGCGAGATGGAGACGGTCACCCGGGCGACCGCGCTGGCCATCAACAGCATCCTCGGCCTGGCGACGTTCCGGATGCTGTCGCAGCTGGACCACGTCGACGTCCCGGCAGTGCCGCGCGGCAACGCCGTCCGGCAGCGCAAGCCCGCCGAGCAGGTGACCTTCACGATCCCGGCGCTGCTGTTCGCCGACGACGGAACGCCGGCGGCCCGCGGCCGCGTCGCCGCCGAGATCGACCTGGACCAGGTGGACCCGGTGACCGGCGGCCTGCAGCTGCACGTCACGGCGGGCGACCAGCTGGAGTGGAACCCGGCGGTGGCCGAGACGCTGAAGTTCGAGGCCTACGAGCGGGTGCTCACCGAGACCATCGCCGCCATGCTGCACTCGGCCGTCGGCGTCGACACGGTGCGCGACCTGGCCTACGACATCATGCTGGGCGACCTCGGGGCCGAGGGCATCGCCCGCCTGCGCGCCGCGACCACCGACCTGCCGGGCCTGGCCGCCAAGCCCAACCAGGCCGAGGTGCGGTCCGCGCAGCCGGCCACCGGCGTGCCGGCCGCCTGACGCCCGGCGCGGACCGGCGCCTCGCCTCGCACCGTTCGTCCGGACCGGTGGTGCCAGAACCCTGGCGCCACCGGTCCGGACGTCCGCACCGGCCCTCGCGCGATACGGGATCGTCGCGCGGCGGGTTCCGGCGGGGGACGGAGCCAGGCTTTAGAGTCTCCGTGTAGCGGCCCCCACACTGGAGACGACGGTGATGACGAACCCACCGGACCCTGGTCACCCTCCGCGTTCGCAGGCGCCCGGCGGGCCTGGCGGGCCCTATGGTCCGCCGCCCGGCGGGCCCGCCGGTCCCTTTCCGGGCCCCGGCCCCGTCCCCGGGCCCCGCCCTCCCGGCCCGGCCTCCGGGTTCCAGGACCCGCGGCAGGGGTGGGCGCCCCCGCCCGGCGAGCCGAGGGGCGGGAACGTGCTCGGGGGGCTGTTCGACCTGAACTTCGACAACATGATCACCACGCGGGTGGTGAAGATCCTCTACGTGCTCGCGCTGATCCCGATCTCCCTGTTCTCGCTGCTGATGGCGGTGTACGGGCTGGCGTGGATCGACGACAGCGCGGCGTTCGGCTACCTCCTCCTGCTCGCGTCCCCGTTCGTGTGGCTCTTCCAGGTGTTCGCGACCCGGATCGTCCTGGAGTTCGTCATCAACCAGTTCAAGATCAGCGAGTATCTTCGGGCCATCAAGGACAAGGGCTAGACGGGACTGCTGTGGGCGAGTTCGATGGCACCCCGCCGCGGGACACCCGGCGGGATGCCGGGACGACGCGGCGGGACGCGGGGGTGCCCGGGCCGCGCCCGGCGTCGTCGACCCGGCGGGAGGGGCACGGTCCGGGAGATCCGCTGATGCGGCTGCCGGCCGTGCTCGGCGAGCGGTACGCGGTGGTCGCCGAACTGCCCGTGCAGGGCGCCGAGTCCGACCTGCTCCTGGTGCGCGACGGCGACGGCGCCGAGTTCGTGGTGAAGATCTTCCGCCGCGGGTACCGCGCCGACCGGGAGGTGTGGGCGAAGCTGCCCGCGCTGGAGGCGCCGAACGTCCTGCGCATCCTGGAGACCGGACACGCCGACGGCCGCGACTACGAGGTCGCCGCGTACGCGCCGGACGGCAACCTGCGGACGCTGATGGACGAGGGGCCGCTCCCCGGGGAGACGGCCGGCGAGGTCGCCGCCCAGCTCGCCACCGGTCTGCGGGCGCTGCACCGCGCCGGCATCGTCCACCGGGACCTCAAGCCCGAGAACGTGCTGGTGCTGGGCAGGGAGCCGCTGCGCCTCGCGATCGCCGACTTCGGGCTGAGCCGGGTCCTCGACCAGAGCGTGGTGTTCGCCTCGTCGTCGCGGACGCTGGCCTACGCGGCGCCGGAGTCGCTGTCCGGCCAGGTGTCGCCGGCGCGCGACTGGTGGTCGCTCGGCATGATCGTCCGGGAGCTGGCCACGGGTCGGCCGCCCTTCCAGGGGTTGAGCGAGACCGTCGTGGTCGACCATCTCGCGACGCGGCCGGTCAGCGCGGACGACGTCCCCGACCCGCGGCTGCGGCTGCTGTGCCAGGGCCTGCTGACCCGCGACCCGCGCGGAAGATGGACGGGCGAGCAGGTCCGGGAGTGGCTGGACGGCGGTTCACCGCAGGTCGCGGAGGAGAGCGTCCAGGCGGGCGTCGGGCTGCCGTTCAAGGGGCGGCGCTACACCGGCAGGAGTGAACTGGCGCGCGCGCTCGTCGAGAACTGGGACCACGCCGCCCAGTACTTCTTCGGACGGGGCGAGACCGGCGAGGCGTGGCGGAGCCTGCGGGAATGGCTCGCGGAGATTCCCGACGACAGCCGCATCGCGCTCGTCGACGGCCACCTCATGACGACGCTGCCTCCCGACGTCAAGCTCCTCCACTTCGTCCGGTGGCTGGATCCGGCGATGCCCCCGCACTACCTCGGCCGCCGGATCACCGCCGCCGACCTGCCCGGACTGGCGGGCCTGGCCGCCGACCGGAGCCATCCCGACCACCGCACGGCCTGCCTCATCGGGCGGGCGCTGTGGGAGCACCGCCTGCTGCCCGTGCTCGCCGGCTTCGCGGGCGGCGAAGAACTGGCCCGGGTCGACGACCAGTGGCGCGCGCACGTGTCGGCATGGAACGACCTGGCGCGCTGGCTGCGCGAGCAGGGCTCCGCGCCGCCGGGTCTCGCCGGCCGGCTGCCCGACGCCGGCGCGGAGGAGCCGCCCGCCGTGCTGCTCGCCCTGCTCGCGCTGGCGGCGCGTCCGGACGAGACGCGACGGCTGATCGCCAAGGGCGCGGAGCGGGCGCGCGTGCCCGTCTCCGAACCGGTGCCGTGGTTCTCCTGGATGGTGGACGGGGCCGGCGACGATCCGCTGCGGCTGCTCGCCGTGGCGCGTGCCGCCCCCGAGGCCGTGGCCGAGAGCGAGTCGCGAACGCGCGAGCGGCACGCCGCCGAGCAGCGCGACGAGGCGCTGCGCACGCACTGGGCCGACCGCGAACGGCGGCGGCTCGCCGGGCGCAACTCGGCCATGGTGAAGGCCGTCGCGCTGACGTCGCCGCTGCTGTTCTTCTGGCTCCTGGTGAGCTGGGTCATCGGATCGCTGTTCGGCGGAGGCGACGACGACGGCACGACCTCGGTCGGCCTGCACAGTTCGTCTTCGGGCATTTCCTTCGGCGTTCTGGCCGTCGCGTCCGTGCTCGCCTGGGCGGTGCAATGCGGCGGCGAGGTCATCGTGGCGCGCGCGCAGGGCGCGGACTACCTCCCCCACGGTCCATGGGCGATGCTCTCGGGCATCCTCGGCGCGGGCGGCCGCGGACTGTCGACGGCGTCCCAGACGATGTCGGGCGCCGCGCAGCGGACCGGGCGGCGCGGCTGCGGGTGCGTGCTCGTCGCCGCGACGGTGCCGCTGCTGCTCTTCCTTCTCCTGCTCGCGGCGGTGACGTCCATCGCGAGCCTGCTGTGGGTCCTCGTCCTCATCGCCGTCCCCGCCGCGCACGCCGTCGCGGCCGGGGTGCGGCTGCACCACTGGCGGCAGGCACGGGCGATCGGAGGGACCCCATGAGCAGCGGGATCGACGCGGACATCGCGCTGGACGCGGCGGTGGTGCTCAGCCTCGGCATGAACCGCCTGCTCGGGCACGGCGCGGGCCTGGCCGGACGGGGCGCGGAAGCGCTGGCGGCGCTCGCCGCCGGGCGCGCGGAGGCGCGGGCGGCGGCGCTCGCCGAGGTCCGGACGCACGAGAGGGCGCTGCGCGAGACGGTGGAGCGCAACGCGCGCATCGCCGCGCTCGCCGAGACCCGCGCGAAGATCGGGGCGGACGTGCCGCTGCCCGGCCGGCTCGACCCGGCCGGACGGTCCGCCGCGGAGCTGACCGCCTGGTGCGCCGCGACCGACCCCGTCCTGGACGAGGCCGAACGACGCCTCTCCGAGCACCTCGCCGCCCAGGTCGGCACGCAGATCTTCGACGTCCCCGCCGAGGGCCTGGAGTCCGCCGCCGGAGGCGCCGCGCCGCCGCCGCGGGCCGGCGACCTGCGCGAGCACCTTGAGCGGATCATGGTGCGGCTGCTGCCCGACGCCGGGGAGGCGGAGCGGCGGGCGGTCGCGGAGGCGGCGGGGCTGCTGGCCGGCGTCGCGACGCCGGCCGACGCGGAGGGCGTCCTTCAGGAGGTGCGGCTGCGGATCCAGGAGGCCAACCGCCGCACCCGGGAGCGGCGGGACGAGGAACGGCGGCGGGCGGCCGAGCGCGACGCCGCCGAGCAGGCCGAGGCCGAGCGCCGGTACGTCCTCGACTCGGTCACGGCCGCGTTCGAGGACATGGGGTACGAGGTCCAGGCCGGGTTCGAGACGCTGACGGCCGAGGACGGCACCGTGACGCTGACCAAGGGCGCCTGGCCCGACCACAGCGTCCGGATGCGCGTGGACGACGCCGCGCACGTGCGCGCCTCGATGGTGCGCGAGCGGCCCGCCGAGAGCGAGGACGACCGCCGGGTGGACATCGAGCGGGAACAGGAGTGGTGCGAGGCGTTCGAGGCGGCACGGGAGCGCCTGGCGGGGGCGGGGATCCGCTCGGACGTGGCGTGGCGGCTGGAGCCCGGGGTGCGTGAGCTGCCCGTTTCGGCGGAGGCACGGCAGACTAGGGGTCGTGCCGCCCAACGCGAACGCTCCCGCGAGCGTCACAAGTGAGGTGTGCAGGGGGCGCGCGGACGGAGTGGAGTGACTAGATGAGCATTGATTCGCCGACCCTCGGGGGACGGTTGCAGGGTTGGCCGCCGTTCATCCGGGAGCTGGACGCGACCCTCTCGGTGCACTCCCAGTACGTCCTGTCGGGGAACCTGCACGACAGTTTCCTCGCCCCGTCGGACGGCGGCCCGGCGAGGCTGCTGCCGTTGCGGGCCCTGCTGTGGGAGACGCTGCACTCCAGCGGCGCGTCCTTCATGGCCGTCTACGACCCGGTGGACGGGCTGCAGATCGTTCCCGACCCGGGCGAGGCGTCCGGGGGCGAGGCGGCGTCGGCGGCGGAGTCGCTGCTCGGCAAGATCAAGGCGGACGAGAAGCCGTCGCTGGAGGGGCTGACGCGGCATCTGGCCGCGATCGCCCGGCCGCAGGAGAACGTCCGCGCCGCGTTCCTGATCGACTCGGCGTCGCGCATCGCCCGGACCCCGACGGACCTGGAGCCGGCCGAGCGCGACTTCTTCCGGTTCTGCGCGAAGCTGTCGCGCAGCGCGCGTCCCGTCCGGGTGACGGGGGCGCGGCCGAAGCCGCTCTACAACCCGGTCATCTGGCTGGTGGAGCGGCCGGGCGACCTGCCGCCGTGGCTGACGGCCGACAACGAGAACATCCGCGAGATCACGATCCCGCGCCCGCATCTCGGCGACCGGCAGGAGACGGCGCGGCTGCTGGCCCGCGCGTTCGGGGTGAGCGACGTCGGGTCGGACGAGGTGGCGGCCGCGGCGTGCGATGCGTTCGCCGAGCAGGCCGACGGGCTGACCCTCCAGTCGATGATCGAGGTGACCCGGCTGGCGAAGGAGCGCAACGTCGACCTCGCCGACCTGCCGGACGCGGTCCGCACCTACAAGCTGGGCGTGCTCGACAACCCGTGGAGCCGCGGGCACCTGCGGCGCCGGGTGCTGGAGGGCGAGAAGCGCGTCCCCGAGCGGGTGATCGGGCAGCCGCAAGCGGTCACGAAGACCCTGGACATCCTCAAACGGGCGGTTCTCGGGCTGTCGGGCGCGCAGGCGACCAGGTCCGGCAGCCGCCCGCGCGGGGTGCTGTTCTTCGCGGGCCCGACCGGCACCGGCAAGACGGAGCTGGCCAAGGCGATCACCGAGCTGGTCTTCGGCGACGAGTCGGCCTACCTGCGCTTCGACATGAGCGAGTTCTCCGGGGAGGGCTCCGGCGACCGGCTGATCGGGTCGCCGCCCGGGTACGTGGGCCACGAGGCCGGCGGCGAGCTCACCAACGCCGTCCGCGAGGACCCGTTCCGGGTGATCCTCTTCGACGAGATCGAGAAGGCGCACCCGCGGATCCTGGACAAGTTCCTGCAGATCCTGGAGGACGGCCGGCTCACCGACGGGCGCGGCAACACCGTGCACTTCTCCGAGTCGATCCTCATCTTCACCTCCAACCTCGGGATGTTCGTGCCGGGGCGGGACCTCACGGCCGGTGACGGGTCCGCGTACGGGGCGCCGGACCGTGTGCAGAACATCACACCCGGGATGTCCTACGAACAGGTCGAGCAGCGCATCAAGGGCGCCGTCGCCGACCACTTCACGGCGGTGCTGAACCGGCCGGAGCTGCTCAACCGGTTCGGCGACAACATCGTCGTGTTCGACTTCATCTCCGGCGAGGCCGCGCACAAGATCTTCGACCTGCAGTTCGCGAACATCTGCCGGCGGGTCACCGAGGAGCACCGGCTCGTCCTCGCCGTGAAGGGGGACGCGCTGCAGACGCTCCGCGAGTGGTGCACGGAGGAGCTCGCCAAGGGCGGGCGCGGCATCGGCATGGCGCTGGAGTCGCACTTCGTCAACCCGCTGGCGCGCGCGCTGTTCGACCGGGAGCTCGTCCCGGACGAGAAGGTGACCGTGACGGGGATCCGGCGCGAGGGCAGCATCGTGCACCTGGACCTCCAGTGAGCGCGGGCCGTCCCCCCGCTGCCGGAGACGGCGCCGGTGAGACGCTCCTGCTCGCCAAGGCGCACTATCCGGTGACCACACTCGGCCCCGGGACGCGGGCGGGCATCTGGACGCAGGGCTGCACGCTGCACTGCAACGGCTGCCTCTCCCGGGACACATGGGACGCCGACCAGGGAAGGGCCATCCCCGTCGAAGCGGTCCTAGGATGGCTCGCGTCCCTTCCCGAACCGGTCGACGGGGTGACCATCTCGGGCGGCGAACCCTTCCAGCAGCCGGCCGCGCTGGCGGCCCTGGTGCGGGGGATCCGCGCGTGGCGGGAGACCCGCGACCGTGAGACGATTGCGTTGGACATATTGGTTTACAGCGGATATGTCTACTCTCGGCTCTCGCGCGCCGCTGTGACGCGCGAGATCGTGGACATGTGTGACGCCGTGGTCACGGGGCCGTACGTCGACCGGCTCAACCCTGGGGGGCGACACCCCGGGGACGGCTCCCTACTCTGGAGGGGGTCGGCCAACCAGCGTGTCGTGCCGGTGTCCCCCCTGGGACGCGAGCGGTACGGGGCAGTGGCCGGCGTCGGCGACACTGGAGGAAGAGGGCCCCGAGTACAGGTGTCCGTGGACGAAGGGCCGGAGGGAAAGCGGGTGTACTACATAGGGATCCCGCGAAGAGGTGACATGGAGCGCCTCACGTCGAGGCTCGACCGCGCCGGGGTGCGCTCGGGGGATGTGTCATGGCGACCTTGAACTGTCCGGTCTGTGACGAACCGTTCCAGCCGGGTGATCTGCTCTGCATGAGCTGCGGGGCCAATCTGGCACGCGCCGGTGGCGGCGCTCACCAGCAGGGCCCGGGCGGGTACGAACCGCAGCGGATACCCCCGCCGCCGGGGCCGCAGCAGGGGGGCCAGCAGTACGGCGCCCCGCAGGACCAGTACGGCCAGCCGCAGCACGGGCAGCCCCAGCCGGGGCAGCCTCAGCAGGGGCAGCAGTACGGTCAGCCCCAGCACGGGCAGCAGCAGTACGGCCAGCCGCAGCAGCAGCCGCCCGCGGACCCGTGGGGCGCGCCGCAGCAGCAGCCGCCCCAGGACCAGTGGGGCCCGCCGCAGCAACAGCAGCAACAGCCGGACGCGTGGGGTCCGCCCATGCCTCCGCAGCAGTCCCATGACCAGCACGGGCAAGGTCAGCACGGGCAGGGTCAGCACGGACAGGCCCCGTACGGGCAGCAGCCGCAGCAGGGCCAGCAGCAGTACGGCCAGCCGCAGCAGCAGCCGCCCGCGGACCCGTGGGGCGCGCCGCAGCAGCAGCCGCCCCAGGACCAGTGGGGCGCACCGCAGCAGCAGCAGGCGCCCGACCCCTACCAGCAGCAGCCGCAGGACCAGTACCAGCAGCCGCAGCAGTACGGCGCCCCGCAGGACCAGTACGGTGCCCCGCAGCCCGGTCCGGCCGACCACCAGTACGGGCAGCCGCAGCCCGGGCAGCCGCAGCATGGGCAGCCCCAGTACGGGCAGCCGCAGCACGGAGGCCAGCCTCAGCATGGGGGCCAGCCGCAGCACGGGGGGCAGCCGCTGCACGGCCGCGAGGCGACGCTGCTGCCGCACGAGCACAACCAGGGCCAGCAGCGGTCGCCCGCGCCCGACAGCACGGCGTTCATGTGCCCGTACTGCGAGGCGGTGCTGTCCAACCCGGGCGCCGCACAGTGCGACTCGTGCCTGCGCCCGCTGCCGCAGAAGGGCACGCCCGTCCTGCGCGTCCAGTTCCCCACGGGAGAGCTCAAGGTCTCGGTCGGCCAGCACCTGGTGCTCGGCCGGGACGCCGGCCAGTCGCCGGTGGCGACCACGTTCACGCAGTACGACAACGTCTCGCGGCGCCACTCGACGGTGTGGCTCGACCCGTCCGGGACGGCGTGGGTGCGCGACGAGGGCTCGACCAACGGGACGTTCGTCAACGGCGAGCGGCTTCCCCGCGGCGTGGACGCCCCGCTCCGCGACGGCGACCAGCTCCGCCTGGCCGCCGATGTCACGGGCACCGTCCAGCTGAGCTGAGCAGCACGCGTCAAAGGGGCGGCCCCGCGGTTCCGAGCCCCCCGGGGCC